>JAQTPL010000040.1 GCA_028712895.1 bacterium
TCATCTATCGTATGGCCTTTCTTCTTCTGCTCTTTATAATACCTAAGCATTTCTTCATAGGCTTTTATCAGGAAACTACCAGAACCACATGCCGGGTCCAAAATCCTAATTTTCTTGATTTTATTGGGGGTTAGCTCCTTGAGCATCTTGCCAACTGTATTTTTTACAATATAATCGACAATATACTCTGGAGTATAATAAACCCCTCCAGCCTTCCTGACATCAGGCTTTTGTTCATATTTCACCTGTTGCTCTGTTAATCTTATCGTATATCCAAGATACTGTTCGTATATATTACCAAGCACTTCAATAGGGAGAACCGCAAAATCATAAGGGTTGTAGCTTTCTAATATAATGTCTTTCATTACCTCAAAATCAATTGCTAATTCTCTTTCCCATTGTTTTTGAAGGAAAAGATTACTGTTGAAAGTGCGTTCATACTGCCTAAACTCTTCTCCAAGGAATACCATGGTATTTGTACCAACATTTGCACCACGGCCTTCAAATAAGTCTCTTAATTGGCTTCTATATGTTAGATGACGGTCTTCACAGAATCGCATGAAAATTATTCTATCGAGTAATTTTTGGGTAATCTCCCTTAAATATACAGCATCCTTCTCTAAATCCCCTGAAAACAACTTATGATTGTGTTTATATATGTCTTTTGCCAGAGATTCGCGCCAGTTCTCTAAATCACTTAAGATTGCTTTATCAACTTGGACCCTGTCTCTTGGCTTAACTCGCAGTAATTCGTCTAATTTGCCATTAATTACTGATTCCTTTGAAAGCACCCACAAGCTATCAAACTTCCCCAAATAGTCTTTCCAATTCAGATCAAGCTTCACACCTTTTTTTGGATTCCTTATATCTGGCTTCACAGTCACATCAAAAAGCTTTATGCCTTCAAAATCCGTTAGTAATACAAATGGCACACCCTTGTGACTATACCCATAGCGAATAGCCTGCTCAATATGTTTGTTTAAATCTGCTTTTACAGGTTTAGCTTCAACAAATATCTTTATCTTGCCTTCTATCTTAAGCCCGTAGTCAATTCTACCTTTGGATATGGTATATTCCGGACTTACTTCGTCTCTCTCTGTCACATCCCAACCTAAGACATCCTTCAATAGAGGCTGTATAAAAGCGGTTTTGGTTGCTTCCTCATTATATTCATATACCTGCCCAGATGACAACTCACGCTCAAACTTGGCGATCAATCGTTTTAGATTATCTTTTGCCTTTGCTTTATTCAGTTGCATGATTTTCTTCTTTCTTCAAATGTTGTACAATTATTTATACTTTGTCACATCTTATTTAGATCAATTTTAAATTCTGGTTTTTTAAGATACTCGTCCATTCTTTTATTATGGTATTCAATAAAATAAACATATTTATTCATTATATCTGGATTGGTTCTATGATTACCTATTTGATATTTAATTCCCTCAACTATTTCTGTAGTCAACTTCTCTATTGTAAGTTTATCAGCCTTATAAAAATCCAAACATCTCAAGCCTGTTTTATCAATAAAAATAAAATCCTTCATAAACTCCGGCAATTCGCCATTACTAATATCATTTAGATGCTTATAGAACGTATCGCTAATTAAAACTCTTGGGAATATAGCCTTCTTTTCCAGCTGATATGCTTCAATTAAGGCTTTACTAAAAACAAATAAATTCTCTGGCTGGGATGGGGTAAGTTCTTTTTCGTAATAATCTCCAATTGATACGCCACCTCTTAAATAATATTTTGTTTTGCTCGCTATTACCAAATAGAATCTTGAAATCATAAATAAAAATGCAAATGCTTCTAATGCTGATTTTGTTTCCTGATCTTTATATATACTAGTATCATTTGTAGTTACCCTAAGAAGAGGCATGCTTACAATAATAGTGTCCGAAAAGACACGGAACATTATTCTATTGAAAATGTCTTTGAAAGCCTTGGATAAGGGTTCATTACCAGTAATATTCCTTGCCGCTTCTATTCGGGAGAAGGCTGCTTCAAAACATTTCATTATTTTCTCTATTTCTTCATTGCTATTAGTATTATCAACCAACTCTTGATAACCTAAAATATCCATAAAGCAGACGGCATAATTAGTATTTTCCATTTTACCCCTTTATCTTTTTACTTATCTTAATGGTGATATTTTAATCCCCACATGTAGAGTCGTTGCCAGTTTCAGGAAACTGATCATTATTTTGAGCGTGCTTGTCGATTTTAGTCAAAGCATGCTTGCAAGCAACGAGGGTATCTTTTGGTTGCTGGATGCCGAGATTGTCTAAGCCCAAGGGGCGAGTTTCTCGGCACCGAGTTGACGCAAGACCTTTGACGCTATAAATAGACACTGGAGCGAACAAATAGTGACAGTTTCCTGATGTTAGAAATTTAAACGTCTACTTTTATAGGCTTAATCAAGCGATTGATTTCCTTTGTTCTTTTGATGCCATCTATACATAAGACTTCTTGATAAAGTTGCTTCTGGCCTTCTATCATTATCCAAATGTCTTTTATAAGACTCAATATTTTCTTTCATAATCTTCTTAAATTCTTCATTGTTTGGGCTAAACCCAATGTAATCATATTTCAACCGTCCGAAATATTCTTTTACTTCGTCATTTACATTATCCCAAAGCTGACTATCTTCAAGGGACAAATCCCTCGGCTTTAAAAGGTTTAGAGAATCTATATACTTTTCTAACGCTATTGAAAATTCAAAAGTATGTTCGTGTAGTAAAAATAACATACCGCGAACATCCTTCATTGTTTTATGTTGTAAAATAATTAGATAACAGGTAGCGCAAATAAGAATTATATTCAAAATCATATTTTTCCCCTCTTTCTATTTCTTCTCCTGCTTTACGATCCACTCGACTGCTTCATACAGGTCGCTGGCGACAAAATCAGGTCCTTTGCTCCACTGCTCTTTCTCAAACTCATACGCGCCTTTGCCATACCCAGTCAACACGAGTATGCCTTTGGCTCCTACCTGGTGCGCATATTCCACATCTGAATACTTATCGCCGATCACATAACTCTTGGTCAGGTCCAGTCCAAACTTTTCCTTGGCCTGCAACATCATACCGGGCTTTGGTTTGCGGCAATTACAATTGTCTTTCGGATGGTGCGGACAGTAATAAATTGCATCCAGGTAGGCGCCATCCCGGGCCATTAAATCTTCCATCTTCTGATGCACTACGCCGATCATCTCTTCCTTGAAATAGCCCCGCCCCACACCGGCCTGGTTAGTGACCACAATAGCCCTGATCTTGTTCTTATTCAGCAGTTTAATGGCCTTACTGCTTCTTTTCAGCAGGTGGAAACGATCCGGGTGATTGATATAGCCGACTTCTTCGCTGATCGTACCGTCCCGGTCCATGAAGACAGCTACGTCATTATAACCGGTATCATCTTTGATTTTAGTCCTTTTCCTGATCCACATAACCATCCCCATCATGAAATAGAATATCATAATCACTTCACTGTCATTATACGTTGTTTCGGTGAATCCTGCTCCCAGGAAACTAACCACGCTGATAAGCCCGCCGGCTGTTACTGCCTTCAGGAATGGCTTGTTATCCGGCAGAACCTTCAGCGTTCGGTATCCTTCTTTGAAAAATACGACCAATACCCAGATAAACGCAGCTAATCCAAGCAAGCCCCTTTCCACAGCTATCTGGACAATATTTGAATGTAATTCATTCTCTACGCCTAAATGCCAGGCCTTAGTGCTCTTATATTTTAAATAGACTTCGTGAATATTTCCCAGACCCACACCGAGTAATGGATAATCTTTGATCATCTCCCGGCCGCTCTGCCACATTAGGACACGTTCGCGGCTGTCCCCGTCAGTGCGCCAGTTGATCGCCTTTTCAATACGGATGATCACAGAATTGCGCTTGCCCTGGGTAAGCGCATTTACCCCGAATAGCAAAACAGGTATGCTGACCAAAACTATTAACAGGGTGATAAAGACTTTTTTGGATGGCCGGAATAATACCAGGCTGAACAAGCCGATCAAGGCTCCTAGCCAAGGCCCCCGGCTATTGGTAAATAGCAGGCATAAGCCACTGATCAGGATAAAGATCCAGGCAAGATTCCGCTGGCGTTTGTTTTCATGGAACAACCCAAGGCAAAATACGAAAGTCAAGGACATCATGATACATTCGGCAAAAGTCAAAGGATGGCTCCGGGTAGATATTACGCGGCCGTGATCGAGGGAAATATTTTGCAATAGCCAGGTGGGCCAGTTTTGCGTAAAGGGATACGGATTCTGCACTATTATCCCATCGATCATGTTGATACCCAGGATATATTGCATGATACCGAACAGACTCACCAGTACAGAGCCGGCAATGAAATAATAGACCATCTTTTTTAACTGGCCTTCATCCCTGACCAGGAAAATGATCAGCCAATAGATAGTAACGAGGCTAATTTGCCTCCATTCCCCGAGACTGTGCCAGGGATCGATAGCCATTACCGTGGACATTGCCGTAACAGCTAATAACCAGAATAACGGACGGTCCAGAGCGGTGCGTTGTAATATACTCCGGTCCGCGAATATTTTTATTATACCGGCTACTAACAGCCAGATCCAGGCGACATTGGTCAGGGCCGTAGATACAGGCAAGGAAAAAGCAAACAACATTAAACCGAAGTGCATCATAGGACTCCTTTTACTTTTTCTATTACCTCGTCTACCGTGATATCCTTCATACAATCCAGCCGGTCACATTCAGGATCACTGCCACACGGGCTGCAGGGCATTTCTTTTCTGAGCAGGATATGACCTGGCCCATAAGGCCCGAATTTGCGGGGATTGGAAGGCCCGAAAATGGCTATGGTTTTAGCTCCAACGGTGGCCGCCAAATGCATCGGGCCGCTATCCTGGGCAATAACACAGGCACATTGCTTGAATAATGCCGCCATCTGCAGGACAGAAATATTCAGGAAAAATATTACTTTATATTTATTAGTTTTGTCCTTTATTTCCTTGATGATATGATCGCCGTGCGAACCGACGACCATCACCTTCACCTTGGGGTCCTGCTCCAGTGCATCTATCAGCTGGACATAGTTTTCTGCCGGCCAGATCCGGGCTGGATGCCCTGCTCCAGGATGGATACCGATGAGGGATTCCCGTTTGCCCAGGTTGTTTTTCTCCAGTATCCCTTCTGCCCAATGGAGGGTATCATCATCGATGAAAACTTCCAGGTTAATTTCATTTTTCTTATATCCCAGCGCCTTTAGCAGGTCCAGGTTCTCCTGTACTGTATGTTTTGCCGGATCATTATAATATTTCACCGAGGCAGTCAGGAATAATGATGACTTTTTCTTGTCTGCGCCGATCCTGGAAGGGATCTTGGCTATTTTTGCCAGTAATGCTTTGCGCCAGTCGCTATTGACTATGATAGCCAGGTCAAACCGGGCATTTTTTAATTTAATGATCAAAGACTTGGTCTTGAGCCAAGAAAACTTCCGATTGAGCAAATCGCCCAGCCAGGGAGGATTAAAAATGACCAGTTCATCCACAAAGGGATTATGCCGCAGGATATCCTGGCTATATTCTTTCACGAGGACCGCAATATAGCTTTGCGGATACATCTCTTTAAGGGCGCGCGGCAAGAAACTCGCCATCACCACATCACCTACATTATCCAAATCAATTATTAAAATCTTCATGGTTTCCTTTTTAACCGCCAACCGCGAGCTCCGATAGAATATCGGAGCGGACCGCGAACTGCTAACGGTCTTTAGGTCTGGTTTTCCACCTATTATGCACCCAGAACCATTGCTCAGGATCATGCTTGATCCATTGTTCGATCACTTCATTGCACCGCCGGGTATTGATCCGCATATATTCCTGCCGGTCAGGGATATCTTTAAATACCAGTTCAGGCTCGATAATTACTTTGAACGTATTATCGCTTAATCTGAGCATGCGTATGGGTATAATGGCTACGCCTGTTTTGTTTGCCAATAATGGGATGATCGGAGTGGTAGCTGCCAATTCGCCGAAAAAGTCAACAAAAGTGGCGTTTTCATAAAGATTCTGGTCCATCAAGATGCCAATTATTTCATTTTTCCTTAGAACCTTGATAACATCTTTAATACTGTTGCTATTGGCAATGATCCACATACCAAATTTGCCGCGGATACTGTTCACCACTTTATCCAGCAGTAAATTGTCCAATGGCCGGGCCAGTACATTCACTTTATACCCAACAGCACTGAGTGCAATGCCTAACAATTCCCAATTGCCAAAATGCGCCCCCAGCAGCAGGACTCCTTTTCCTTTGGCCAGCGCAACATCCAAGTGTTCCCTGCCAGTGAATGATACCTGGGCTAACAACCGGTCTTTGCTCCAGGCGCCGGCCCGGATAAACTCGATCAGGGTTTTACCGATATTACGGTAAACATTTATGGCTATACTCCTGACCTCAGCGAGATTTTTCTCCGGGAACACTTTGGTGAGGTTTTGGATGGAGATCTGCCGGCGCTTGGCCCAAAGCCTGAATACCAGTGTGCCTAAGCCAGAGCCCAGGTGTAAAGCCCAGCGATATGGCAATAATCGTATTATGCTGATAAATAAATTTACCAGGAAATATTCTAGATAACTAATTGCTTTAGTTTTTTGAGCCACTCTGCCTCTCCCTTGATGATCACCATTTCTATCCGCAGAGAAAAAAAGTTGATCCTGGCTATTTTTTCCAGGTTCCAGAATTCCTTCTTAAACCGGGTAGTATCTTTTTCCGTCGTGACAATAAAACTGTATTCAGCTTCCTCCAATATATGGATAAAATTATCCCGGGTATAATAATGGTGGTCCGGATAACGGATGGTTTTCACGACTTTAGCCCCGATCTCTTCCAGGACCTTTTCGAAGGATTCCGGCGAGCCGATACTGGACAAAGCTGCTATTTCCTTATGGCGCAGGAAACCCAGGGGCATGGTTTCCCCGGTAGCCAGATTGATCAGGTCGATCGGTTTGTGCACACATTTAAGGATAGTTGCATATGGGTTGTATTTTTTTATATTATTAATGATCAAATCCACTTCTTCCGGACTAACCAGATTGGCTTTGGTCAAGGCGATAACGTCTGCCCTTTTCAGGCTGCTCATTGGCTCACGCATGATCCCCCGCGGCAGGCAATGATGATTGCCAAACGGACATGTAGTGTCGATAAGGACTATGTCCAGATTGCGATACAGTGGATAGTAACTGAAAGCATCATCCAGGATCAATACTTCGCTGTTAAAGTTAGCAATGGCATATTGGCCGCTTTTGACACGGTCACTGCCTACCATGACCGGCACATTGGATAAGTACCTGGCCATCATATATGGCTCGTCGCCTGCTTCTTCCGGAGTGAGCAGGACATCCTTACCAGTCGAAACTACGCTGATGCCTTTCTCAATTCCTTCTCCCCGGCCAGGCGATTTTTTCCGTTTATAGCCGCGGCTGAGTATAGCCACTTTTTTCTTCCTGTTCTTCAGGTATTTTGCCAGCATAATGACAAACGGGGTTTTCCCGGTCCCTCCTACCGTAATATTGCCCACGCTGATAACCGCGGCTGAAAGATGTTTTTTCTTTTTAATTTTGTCATAGATGAATTGCCTGACCTTGACAATAACTATATAGAGCAGGCTGAGCGCTGACAGGAACAGGTCTAAGGCAACAGGCGCGTCTTTTTCTCCTTTACCCATCTTGAGAAAATGATTTGATATTTTTCTAGTCACCCCGCCCTTCCTTTCCTATTCCTGCATAAGCAATATTTATAATATCCCCGTCTTTTCCGTCGAAATATCTTAGGAAGAGCGGGGCTCATAAAGGCACCACCTTTTTGATAGCTTCTTCTACCATCGGGACAGTTGTCCTTTCCATACAGCACATACAATCGCACTCCTGCTTATTGCATTCAAGACAAGGGATATCGGCTTTGACAACAATATTATTCGGATTTGGTTCGCTCCAATTGGCGCTTTGAGTCGGCCCAAAAATAACCACTGAAGGTATGTTTAATCCCTGGGCAATATGCATGGGACCATTGTCATTGCCGATAAATAATTTCAAGGCACTGGTCAAGGCAACTGATTCCCCAATGGTCAGAGCCGGCGATTTGAGCGGTCTTTTTTTCATCAGGCTAATAACATCATCAATATATGTTTCTTCTCCCGGACCCCACAGGAAAACCACTTTAGCGTTGTATTTCTGCATCAGGTAGTCGGCAATCTCGGCAAAACCCTGTTTTAGCCATCTCCTGGCTGGACGCCGGCTAGTCGGGCTGATCCCGACCAGAAAATCCGCAGTTGAGATCTTTTCCTTGGCCAGGAATCCTTGGATACGCTCTTTAGCCTGGTCACTGATCACCAGGTCCAACCCGACATTATTGCTCTCTATGCCCAATGGTTTTAGCAAATCCAATTTATGCGCAGGGACATACTTAGGCACAGGATCTGGCTTAACTTTTATGGAATAAACAAAATCCCGTCCCAGGCGGGTGAAGCCAATCCGGTGTTTGGCGCCGCTTGAGCCGACGATCCAGGCGGTCCGAGGATTGCCTAAATAGTCCAGGATCAGGTCATACTTTTCTGCCCGTATCCTGCGGATCCACTGCCATTGGTCTTTTTTATCGTAAATCAGCAAATTATTAACATACGGATTACCGGCTAATATTTCCGCGCCAGGTTTTTCTACCAGGAAATCAATCCGCGCTTCATTGAATTTGCGGCGCAAAGCCCGCAAAACCGGAGTCGTTAGCAATACATCACCGATCCGGCGGAGCTGGATCACCAGTATTTTAGCATTGGGCTTTAATTCTATTATTTGCACTTTATCCCTTATCACTCTACCACTTTACCACTATTTTATAGCCTATTCTTTCCACGAGTTATCTGTAAATAGAAGTCGAGCATATTCTCGTCTCCCCTAACGGTGATGCGTTTGAGAGCGAAAAGATCTTCCTGGCCGCGCATGTTGATGGCTTGTTTTATCCCGACTGCCAGTTTATAGCCTGCCGGCTTGACTAATTGCTTGACTGCCGGATTATACGCGCCGGCCCCATACGGGTAAGCAAAAACATCTACTGGCTTACCCAGTACCTGCTCCAGCACAGGTTTGCTTTTAGCGATCTGTATATTAGCTGCTTCAATGTTCAATTCATTTAGATTTAGATGACTTAAGGTATGAGAACCAAATTCCATCCCCGCGGCCTGCATCTCCCTGATCTGGGCCAGGGACAACATTTTCTGGTGCGGCTCAGTAGCCGGATCGTGCCATTTATTGACAATACCGATCGTATCAGTCACCAGGAAGCACATGGCCTTAAATCCGTATTTTTTCAGTACCTGGAAGGCTGTAGTATAATTATCCTGGTAGCCATCATCAAAAGTAATGATCACTGCTTTGTCCGGGACCTTTTTCTCCTGTAACATCTGGTAGTATTCAGCGAACGTGATGACTGGAATGGCTTTTTTTTGCAGATAGCGCATCTGCCGGTCAAATTTTTCCGGGCTGACCCATAAATTCTTCAATTTTGAATTACGCGGTGGTGCACCGATCTTGTGATACATTAAAATAGCTACGCCTTTTTTTGGCAATCGCCACCAATTCCAGCGAGCGCTGAAGCCGAGCGCGATCAATCCAATAAGAATAAATAATATTTTCATGAGCTTCCTCCGTCTCATAATGCCTGCTATTCTGGCGTATAGCGTAGAGCGTATAGCGTTTAGAAAAGCTTTCCTATACGCTACCCGCTAAACGCTTAACGCTATTTTATTCTTCATCATACTCATCCAGCTGGGATAAGTAGACACTGACTGTCTCTTCTTCTGAGGCAAATTCCCTGATCTTATCGAGCAGAGATTTATCCCAGGCAGATTGTTTGCAGATCTTCGATAATGTTACGGCATTTAGATCAGATACTTCCAGCCATTTACCTTCATCTTTCAGCAGTGAATCTATAGCCGCGCGTTCCAGCGTTTCCTTACCCGGGAATTTCAGCCGGGAAGTGATCTTCACTTTTACTTTATGATCATTGCCTTTAATGATCTCCATGTTCTCTTTGCGGGCAAACTGGATAATTTGTTCTTTGGCAATGTTGAGTTTTTCTTCGATCTTTTCCTTTTCCCCGGCCAGCTGGGCATACTTATTGGCCAGGCTTACTCCACGGTCTTTGAAATAGCCATTCTCTCCCAGGTTTTCTACGATATAAAAATGCTTCCTCTTCGGGCACAGGTCTGGATACTCGCACCAATTACACAGGCCGCTTTCGATAGCCGGGAATTCCCTGGCTGCTTCGATCTTATCGATCAGGCCGATAGTATCTGTTTTCAGCTTTTCCAGGTCAGCAGGTTCACGTTTGGAGATCAGGTCCAGGTCAAAGGCCAGGTAATGCCAGATCAAACGCACTTCCTTGACATCGGGCCACTTTTCCTGGATCGCAATCTGATAAAAGGCCAATTGGCGGTCAGTATCCAGGTGTTTTTGGGACGGCAAAGAAGAACCGGTTTTATAATCATGCGCCTCATAGATCCCGTTAATATGCGCTACCCGGTCGATATAGCCGGTAATCTTATATTTGCCCGCATCATCCAAGGTAAAATTCACCGGCATTTCAGTGCCGATGGTAATAGACTGGTCAAAAGGCTGATAGCGTTTAAAATAATTCTCGATGCTTTTGCGGCCGAATTGGTAATAATGGTCCTTGTTGTATTTTTTCCTGACAATAGTGATATTATCGTTCCAGTTCTCTTTCCACAGCAGGTCATAATAATTCAACAAGTCGGCCAGGGTATTGGTCCTGGTCAGCAGGGCTTCTTCATAAAGTTTCTGCAAAACTTCATGGACCCGCTTGCCGACAAAAGCCTCGATACTTTCAGCTTCTTCGCGCTTGATATGGTCCAAATAACGCAGTTTGAACTTAAACGGGCAATTTTCATATGTCTGCAAACGCGAATGGGAGTAGATCACTCTTTAACTCCTAATAAAACGCTATAAAATAATTCACCGGCGGAAATATGCTTAACCGGCCTGACCTCTTTAAGGCGCCGGCCCAGAATTACCATGGCCAAAGCCCTGGTTGCCCCTGAAATAAGGCAGATCATCAGGAAGGTGTGGCCAAACAAGTTGGGTACAACTTTATACAAGTATCCACCGGCCATAGCACCGGCAAAAACTCCAAAACCATTGATGACATTGAAATAACTGATACAGCGGGTCCGCTTTTCCGGACTGGCGGCATCATAGATAAAATTCACTATGCACAGATTGAACCCAGACCAGAAAAAGCCGCCAAAGACCTGGATACAGATCAAATACCAAAGACTATGGCCAAAGAGCCAGGTGATCGGTATAAACGGGATGAAATAACCGGTCAGCTTCAATACCTTGACATTGCCTACGATATCCGCCTGCCTGCCCCAGGCATTCATCATCAGCCAGATTACCAGCGGCGAAGTGATAACCACCATAGTATAAGCTAAATAGCTCATCTGCAGGTCACGCAGCATATACAGGGAAAAGAATGGCGCAGCCATGTAGGTGCCGCAATTGATACCAGCCACAAAAAATACGAATTTTACATAATTACTCTGTCGCCACCGCCGGATAAATTCCCAGAATGTAAAACTGTCTTCTTCCTTGATATGCAGCGGAGGCTCATACATCCTGGAGATGCACCACCAGGAAACATAGCGAAAGATCATCGCCGCGCAAAAAATAATAATGAACCCAGCCAGCGGCCGCGCCTTAAACAGGTACAGCACTACCCCAGCCAGGAAAGCTCCTCCTAAGCCGATCAATCCCAGTGTTTTGTTGCGCCAGGAAAAATACGAACCGCGGACCTCAGCGGGTACCAGGTCGCTCATCATACTGCTCCACGTACTGGTACCAAACAAGCCAAAAGAAGAAAGCATGACCACAAAAACGATCAACAGCGGTACCCGCTCAGTCAAGACAATGAACGGCACCAGGATCACTGCTGCCCACATCGTAGCTTGTAAGAAGACAAAGAACGTCACTATCTTGAGCCTGGATCCCCTTTTCTCCAGCATATCAGGAGCTTTGATCTGGAGCAGATTGCCGATCAGGTTGGGCAAGCTGGTCAAGAGAGCCAGTTGCGGAGCTGTGGCTTGCAGGAAAATGGCGAATGGCGCGATATAGTTATCAAAGATAGCCTGCATGGAACTGGAGAAGGCCCCATCCCATAAAGAAAATCTTAAACTTTTGTTTACCCTTTCATCTTTTGATACATTGTTCATAAGTTGATGTTTAGTCGTATCCACTAATCAGTGAACTGGTTATTTTTATTCGCTCCGGTGTCGATTTCCATGTCCGCTCACGCGGACCTGCGCCAAAGATCTTTTGACAACTCGGTGCCTGCGCAACTCGCCCTCTGGGCTCAGACATGCTCGGCATCCAGCAACCAACAGATATCCTCGTTGTCTGCAAGCATGCTTTGGCTGAAATCGACAAGCTCGCTCAAAAAACAACCGAGTTCCCTGATTGCTATTTCATTTTCGAAAGTTTTCTATATTTTACCAATACATAGAGCGATGAGTACCAGGCGTATTTCAGTCCGGCCACGCCATCGAGGAACGCACCATAGAGAATTACACGGCGGAAGAGCTCCCAGGGGAAGCTTAGGAATTTGTACCAGTGAGCTTTCTTGCCTGCCTTATGCATCTCTTGCGCCGCCAGGGTGGTATATTCTTCAAATTTCTTGAAATACTCAGCCTCATCCCGGTAGCTGTGATGGATGACCGGATTCTTGAGTAAACCTATTTCCCCTTCTACTGCCAGCGTCTCATGGATCGTTGTTTTATCGTATTTCCCTTTTTTCCTGCGGAAAAGGCGCAGATGTTTTTCGCTGCCGCAACCGCCAAACTGCATCTTGTGCCCCAGGAAATAAAATTCAAAAGGGATCACATATCCGTCAATAGTTAATGGCCCGCGATTGATCGTATAGAGTATCTCAGTAGCCAGCTTTGAAGATACCTGCTCGTCAGCATCGATATTTAAAGCCCATTCAGTCGTCAGGTGGTCCAAGGCAAATTGTTTCTGTTTCCCATAACCGCGCCAATGGCTGGGGATAATTTTACAGTGATATTCCCTGGCTATGGCCACAGTCTTATCCGTAGAGCTATCATCTACCAGCGCAATTTCATCTGCCCACTTTACGCTTTCCAGGCATTGCCGGATATTGTGCTCTTCATTTTTTGTAATAATGTATACACCGATACTCTGCATGCAACCTCATTATTAGGCTGTCACCTGACTATAGACTGCCACATTCCCTTCCACCATTTTATCCACACTGAAGTTCTTGACCATCTGCAGGCTGGCATTGCCCATTTTCTCCCGCCTTTTATTGTCCCTAAGTAACTCTATAATACCTTTGGCTAAGGCAGCGCTATCGCGAGGCGGGACTAGAATACCATTAATACTGTTCTCAACTATCTCCGGGATGCCCCCTGTGCGGGTAGCTACGATGGGCAGCCCGGCAGCCATAGCTTCCAGGGTTGAAGAACCTAATCCTTCCAGATGCGAAGAAACCGCAAATATATTCAAAATGGTTAATATTTGCGGTACGTCTGACCGGAAGCCGGTAAATTTTACTCTTTCCTGTATTTCTAAATCCGCGGCCAGTTGTTTTAGTTCCTCTTCCAGCGCGCCAGTGCCAACTACCAGGAATTGCGCTTCAGGTATCTGCTCCAAAACAATTTTTGCCGCCTGCAGCAGGGTGCGCTGGTCCTTATGGGGCGCTAAAGCAGCTATATTGCCAATGACTGGTTTGGCCGGATCCAGTCCGAATTCACGATATAGGTTAGTGGCTTTATCCCGGCAAAGGAAATTATTGATTTCAATACCGTCATGGACGACCGTGATCCTGGCCCGGTCAATACCGCCCAGCTCTAAAACTTTCTTGACCCCGTTACTGACCGCGATAAACCGGTCAACACTGTTTTTATATTTAAATTTATTGATTAAATTGTTGCCGATACTGAAGTCCACCCGGCGGGTTACTATTAATTTGCAGTTATCCATTCCCAGAGTAGCCAAAAAGCCGATAGTATGAGCATGGCTATCATGGCAATGCAGGATGTTCACTTTAAGATTCCTGATCATCTGCCGCAAACGTCTCACCGCCAGGATATCCCATTCCCCGAATATGTGCAGGGGGAAAACAGAAATCACCCTGGAAAGAGCTTCGTTGAATAAAATACTTTTAGGAGGGCAGGCTATAAAGCTAATGATATTACGCTGCTGCAAACCCTGTACCAAATTTAACACTTGCTGTTGGCCACCGCGCCAGGATAGCGCGCTATCCAAGTGCATAATGATATTAGGTTGCATCATTGAAGTTACACTCCGGCGTGCTTCATTATTTTCAGAGCTATCTGATGGGAAGCCTTCAACACTTCTTCCGGTTTCCGCTTGATGGCTTCACCTAATACTTCAAGGGTAAATACTCCGCTGTAATTTATTTCTTTCAACTTCTTGGCAATTTTAATAAAATCGAGCACCCCTTCGCCAGGGATGAGATGATCATCCATTTTGCCGTGGTTATCGCTGATATGCACAGCGATAATGCGGCTGGTAAAAGTCTTCAGCAGTTTATCCAGTTCCTTACAGAGGGATGCGTGGGAAACATCAATGCAGACACCGACCACATCCTTATCCAGGGAACTGACTATCTTTTCCAGCTGCCAGGCTTCGCCGGCGACCATGCCGCCCAGCATATTTTCCAGGGCCAGCCGGATATTTTTCTTTTTCGCTGTTTCGCTGATGATCTTCAGGCTCTGAATGCTGGTTTCGATCCTGTGGTCTTTTTCAGACCTGTCCTGTCCATTGGTCAGGATATTTCCTGGATGCGTAATGACGATCTTAGCTCCTATCTTTGCTGCCGTCTCAATAGCCTGATTCATTTCATCGATAGCTTTTTTCCTGGCCTTATCATCCGGCACCGATATATCGCAGTTGACCCCAAACGGACCATGCATAGTCAAGCCGCGTATCTGCTGGTCCCACAGGGCATCTTGCAGGGCTTTTACCTGTTTATGGTCATGATGGTCAAAATGAGTGGTTCCGCCCCACTCTTTGCCGCCGTTCCAAACTTCGACAATATCAAAGCCGGCTTTTTTTATCAGCGGCAGAAGATTCCAAATCTTATGCGTATAAAATAATCCTGTTGAGATCCCAATATCCATATTTGCTCCAAAAATGTACTGCGTTATATGAGAAAACCAGTCTTCGTATTTTTTATTCTTTCCACTGCCATCCGCAAGCTCCGATAACTTATCGGAGCGGACCGCGAACCGCCAACGGTTTTACTCCGTGCCGCCGACAATGATCTCCGGTATCCGCAAAGTTGGCTGTCCGTCTCCGACAGGCACATGCTGTCCTTCCTTGCCACAGGTCCCGATCTCAAATCCCAGGTCATTACCGACCATATCAATGGATTTAAGCACATCCGGGCCGTTCCCGGTCAGGATCGCGCCGCGCACTGGCTGGCCTTGTGCCCCATTGACTATTTTATAGGCTTCCACTACTTCAAAAACAAAATCACCAGTGGCAGTATTGACCTGGCCGCCACCCATTTTCTTGACATACAAACCTTTAGGAGTAGATTTAATAATGCTGGCAGGATCATGTTCACCCGGAGTGATCATGGTATTGGTCATGCGAGGTATGGGTTTGTAATGATATGATTCGCGGCGGCCATTGCCGGTAGAAACTGTATTTTCTTTGCGGGCGGTGAATTGGTCATACAGGTAATTTTTGAGGATACCTTTTTCCACAAGCACAGTACGCTGGGCCGGAACTCCCTCGTCATCCATGGTAAATGAACCGCGCATATTAGGAATAGTGGCATCATCTACTACCGAGATCAAGGAAGAAGCCACTTGTTGCCCTATCTTTCCTTTGTATACCGGAGAGATCCCTTTCTGAACTGCGTCTGCTTCCAGGCTATGCCCAATGGCTTCGTGGATCATAGTACCGCCGGCTTGGCTGTCTAACACTACCGGCATTTTCCCGGATGGAGCTTTTCGGGCATCCAGCATGCGGATCGCCCGGCTGGTGGCTTGCTCGATCAAATCTTCCACGGCAGCAGCGCTGAATTTCTCAAACCCAGACAATCCACCCAGCACTTCCCGGCCGGTCTGGATGATCTCCCCGCTTTGAGCGATCACATTCAACATCAGGACAACATAGATCCGCTGTTCCTGCCGGAACAGGCCCAGGGAATTAGCGATGATTATTTCTTTGGAACGATCGCCATAATCAACCTGTACTTGCTGTATCTTAGGATCTTTTTTCCAGGCGGCGGCGTTGACCTTATTCACCAGGCCGATCTTTTCAGTAATATTTACCTCGTACGGTTCTCTTAATATTTTATGTATAATGCCTGCTTTTTTATCTGCTATCCGCCATCTGCTATCTGCTGTCTTTCTTTCCCCCGCGGCCTTGCTCAGACTGCCTGCTAAGGACAGTATTTCATTCAGGTCCTGGCTGTTGGTGGACGCATAATATGTTTCTTCCCCCTGTACAATGCGCAAGCCTAGTCCCACATCTATGCCGCTGGCAATAGACTCGATCTTATTCTCTTCGCAGGAAATACTTTGCAAACTGCTTTTTTCCACATAAACCTCGGCGAAATCAACGCCGTGAGTGAACAGTTTTTTGACTATTTTTTGCAAAGCTTCCTGGGTATAAATCTGGTTTGTTAGCATATTTAGAAATAATATCACAAAATCCCTTTAATAGCAATAAAAAAACAGGATAGCCTCTGAAGGTATCCTGTACTATAATTCCTAGCTATTATTGGCTTAAAATATTTCGTCTTCTATCTCGTTTTTCTTGATCAGGCTGACCTTGCCGCCTATTTGCTTATCATAAAGGCTAGCACAGGCCTGCTGTAACTGGTAGGGATTGCCTTCGGAATGATGAATTACGCGTTTAATGACCTCTTCTTCAAATTCCACACCAGTGTCTTCCAGGTTGGCCAGGATGACTTTTTTCATATCTGCTTTGTTCAGTTTTTGCAGCTGGATGCGCGGTGAAAAATACCTGCCTATCGGATGATGCTTGGCCAGGAACTTCTCCCAGCCGGTAGGGACGCTGGATAAAATGAACAGGAATTTTGTCCTGTTTATGATCTGCTCATCGGTAAGCACGTTCTTTAAGATAGTGAAAAGGCTGTTGATGGGCTGGAAATTCTGCACATCATCAAGCAAGATCACACCAGCTTCGCTGTGTTCCTGGATATCCTGCCAGAGCGCCAGTAAAACATCGGTTAATAGTGTTTGGGGATGAATACCTTCCACTTTTGAAGAAAAATTAAGACCTCGGCCGATCACTTCCACATCCAAGGCCTTCATTTCTTTCATAAAATTCTTCAATTGCAATAACGGCAAAGGGAACCGGCGGGGAATCTGCTCGATCAGGTATTTAACGCCGTCCAAGTCTGTATTTTTACGGTTAAATTCATTAATACTTACAAACGAGGTAAAAACATGGTGCGCTTCAGCGATCTTTTTATATTTCAGCAAGAGCGATGTCTTGCCCATGCCCCAGCCGCCAGTGACGATAAAATGGTCGCATCTTCCCCGCCTGGCCTCGTACAGCTTGCGGGAAAAGAATTCCAGATCACTATCGCGGCCGACAATGATCTTGGGCTCCCAGCCTGTTTTTGGTGTAAATGGATTCGGTACTGGTATCATATTATTCCTCTGTTATAAGTATACCACATTTTTTATTATTTTCCAAACCTGACGGTCAACCCGAACCGGTGCGACATTCCCAGGTCCTCATATCCCTTCCAGGCATCATGGTAAGCAAAAGCATAATCCAGCGAGTAATTCTGCCACTGTACCCCCATCCCC
>JAQTPL010000041.1:0-17073 GCA_028712895.1 bacterium
ATTTGACCGACCAAAAGCTTGACGGAAATCCTTCCACCATCGCCAAATATAATACAACAAGCAGTCAAAAAGAAAATTACGAAGATGAAAACGGTTCCGGCAATTCCGGGGGTTCAGACACCCTGCACCTATGGGAATTTCGAAATTGTTAATATCTCGTCCATGCCTCAAAATCCATGTTAGCAACTTTACCTTAGCCAAATCAAGACGGTTGATGAAAACACTCACCAAATCCGCCCTTAGGTAACAAAAAAGGCTGCCAGCGTATTTTACTTATGGCAACCTAACCTCCAGCTCTAAGCATTACTCTCCAGTTAATGCCCACAACCAGTAATTACGTGGCTTTCTATAGTGATTTCTGTATGCATAAAATATGCCTGATTTGCCCTCGTTTGTCAAGCCCTTTTTCCCTTATTTTCCAACGCTTTCCCGGCTTGAACCTTACTTCCACTTCCGAAGTGGAAAATGGTTATCCAGCTACTATGGAAAAAATAAGAAACCGCTAAATCATGAATTTAGCGGTTTCAAAATTTAACAGTTTAGCATCGCTTTGCCTGCTTTGACTGTTACCCTTTTTCTTCTACCTTGTAATACTTGTTCTTCTGGTCTACTTCCATTTCTTTCTTGAGCTTCCTGATCATTTGCTCTACTTCGGAGACTACTTTCTCCTCCGTAGGAACATCCGAGGTCTTCGGTTTCCTGACCATTCTAATGGCTCTCGCTTTCTCCAAACCAAAATCTGCGCCTTAAAAAAATAAAGTTACCACAGTTTCACTTTAAACTTAAGTAACTTCATTCTTTTAACCGTGGCTGGTTATAGGAATTGATAAACAAAATATACCATAAAAAACCGCTTTGTCAAGCTGATTTTTTTCGTAACATACCAGTACCGCCGCAATGCGGGCAGGTGGTGCATAAGATCCGACTCAAGGTAGGCCGCATCCGGCGACGGGTCATTTCGATCAGCCCGATCTCAGTCAGGGGAATAATATTGACCTTGGCCTTATCAGTGGCAAAAGCCTCATCAAAAGTCCTCATGACTTTTTCCTGGTTTTGCCTGATCTCCATATCAATGAAGTCCACGATAATAATGCCGCCGATGGACCGCAAGCGCACTTGGCGGGCGATCTCTACAGCTGCCTCCATATTGGTCCGGAAAACCGTATCTTCCAGGTTCTTGCCGCCAATGAATTTGCCGGTATTGACATCAATGGCCGTCAAGGCTTCGGCTTCGTCTATCACTATATGGCCGCCGCTTTTGAGCTTAACCCTTCTCTGCAGGGCTTGCTCTATTTGCTGCTCTATATTAAAAGCAGTGAAGAGCGGAGTATGCTCCTTGTAAAGGTTCACCCGGCCTTTCATGCTGGGCATCATGGACTGCAGGAAATTCATCAATTTTTCATATTCAAAGTTAGAGTTAATGATGACCTTATCGCCAGGCAGGAAATTGTCCCGGACCACTTTCAGGACCATATCCAGGTCCTCATAGACCAGGCTTGGGGTTGGGAGCTGGCTGGCCCGCTGTTTGACGTTTTCCCACATGTTGTTGAGGAATTTCGCCTCTTCCTGGAACTCTTCCAGGGGTTTGCCTTCACCGGCAGTGCGGATGATGAAGCCCTGCCCCTGTTTCTTGATCTTTTTAACGATGGTACGCAGGCGCATTCTCTCTTTGCCGTGCACTATCTTCTTGGATACGCCAAAATGGTTGACCGTGGGCATGAATACCAGGTTGCGGCCGGTGACGCTGATATTGGTGGTCAAGCGGGCGCCTTTCTTGCCGACTGCGTCTTTGGTGACTTGGACCAGGATCTCCTGGCCCCGTTTTAACTGTTTTTTGACATGGAATACTTTCTTGATGGCTTTTCTGATCTTGCCGACTATGACATTGCCCTCTTCCTCACCCAGAATATCTTCGACTGGTTCGGTAAGCGGCAGAAAAGCATCCTTGCCGACTCCGACATCAACGAAAGCAGCCTGCATCCCGGGCAAAACAGCATTGACCCGGCCTTTGTACAGGTTGCCGATCAACTGCTGGTCCTGAAAATATTCAATTATCAAATCATTCATGATCCCTTTTTCCAATACCGCTATGCGGACCATGTCCTTCCCTACATCAACTAAAAACTCCTTGTTCATTTAAACCCCTTTTTGATAACTTAATAGAATGCCTGCCTGCCAACTGGCAGGGTAGCTAATTACGCGAATATTTTAACGAATAACGACTCTGTCGTATTCGACTTGTTTCTTGGTAAAATTGCCTACCTAAATAATAATTTAATCCTTTTTATTTGCTTGATCTTGTAGCCGGGGGAAAATATTTCCGCGCACACTTTGTCCGGCCGGATATTCTTTTCTCCCAACGGCAGCTGCATTTGCAACTCTATTCTTGCGCCCTCTTCCCTTTTAACCTGGGCATATGCCGGTAATGCCCCGGTCAATTGCCCGTCGATGATTAGCTCATAAACTGCCCCGTTAATACTGGCAGAAAGGGATTTAGTGACGAGCGGTACTTCCTGCCCCTCCATGATATTGATGCCTGGAGGCATCTCTCGGGACAGATTTTTAATCATTGTACTTAATTCCAGGTAATTAGTCAACTCAATATCTACGAGTTCTGCTTCGCTTTCAAAACCAACAGCGAGCGGAGGACCAAAAGACATCTTGGGATGGGGATTGAATCCCTGTGAATAAGCCATGGGGATTTTAGCCCGGCGCAGGGCTCGGTTGAACATCACCATTAGCTCTAGATGCGAGATATACTTGGCTTCCCCTTTTTTGGAAAATTTCACCCGTATCTTTTGCATTGGCGGCAAGATGGTCCGATGCTGGCTGAGCTGTGTCAGCGTAGCAGGCAATGCTTCTATCTTCCGGAAAACATCCATCTGGCACTCTTCCACACCGCAGGAAGAACAAGCCAGGTGGCAATCAGGAGTAGTCTCCATATTTTTTGCCTTTTGGTAATCTGTCCAGAGAAATTCCTGTGATACTCCGGCATCGATATGACTCCAGGGCAGTACTTCTTCTTGTCCCATGACCCGATTAGCGTAGAAGCCAGGGTCAATATTAGATTTAGTGAAGGCAGATTGCCATGCTGTGTTATTAAAATGCTCATCCCACTGGTCGAACCGGCAGCCGTTTTCCACGGCATTGGCCAGTACCTGTCCCAGTTTGCGGTTACCCCGCGCAAACACTGCTTCCAGGAAGCTCAGCTCCATAGTATGCCACTTCAACTGGACAGGCAGGTGCTTTTTCAGATAGTCTTTCTTGGCCCTGATCTGATCAATAGGTTCCTGGTTATGCCACTGGAATACGCTAAATGCCTTGGCGACAAAGGGAGCGACATTCACGTTCAGGTTTAGCCCTTTGTACAGGGATTTCAGCCTTTTTACGAGCGAGACGATGCCTTCAATGTCTTCCTGGGTCTCGAAAGGCAATCCGATCATGAAATAGAGCTTGACGCCCTTCCATCCTGCTTTGTAACCAGCTCCTATGCTATTGATGAGATCGTCATCAGTGATATCTTTGTTGATAATGTTGCGCAGGCGCATGGTCCCGGCTTCCGGGGCAAAAGTCAGGCCGCTTTTGCGTACTTGTTGCACCAAATTAGCCAGATTAATGGAAAAATTATCTGCCCGCAGTGACGGCAGGGAAAAGGAGACTTTTTCTTTTTCATATTTCTCGATCAGCTCAGAAAGCAGAGGATAGATCTCCGGATAATCGCTCGTTGATAAGGATGAGAATGATACTTCTTCAAAGCCGCTGGTGGTGAGTATCCGGTCCAGGAGCTGTTTGACATTCTCTTTGCTGCGGACACGCGCCGGACGGTAAATCATGGTTGCCTGGCAGAATCGGCAGCCGCGGATACAGCCGCGCATCACTTCCATGATGGCCCGGTTGTGCACGATATTCAGGTTTGGCAGGATGAATTTATCCGGATATGGCGCATTTTCCAAATTTGTTATGCGTTTTTTGATCTTGGCCGGGACGTCACTGTATTTTGGCGTGATTTCCTTAATGGTTTGGTCAGGATTGTAGCTGACATTATACAGGGCAGGCACATAAATCCCCTGTACTCGGGCTAATTGGATAAGCTGGGACTGCTTATCCAGGTGCCGGACTTTTTTGTAATTATCAAGGAACTCAACAATAGCTTCTTCCCCATCGCCAATGATAAAGATATCGATAAAATCAGCCAAAGGTTCAGGATTGAAGGCGCATGGGCCTCCGGCAATGACCAAAGGATATTTCTCACTCATCCGATCAGCTGATTTGAGCGGAATGTGCGACATTTTGAGCATGTTCAGCACATTGGTGTAGCTCATCTCGTACTGGAGGGTGAAACCGATGACATCAAACTCTTTGAGCGGCCTCTTGGATTCCAGGGAGAATAATGGCAGGCTGCGTAAGGTAAGCGCCTTCTCCATGTCCACCCATGGTGAATAGACGCGCTCAGCCAGGGTATCTGGGCGGCTATTGATGATGTAATACAATATTTTCAATCCCAGGTTGGACATACCGATCTCATAGATATCCGGGAAAGCCAAAGCCACCTTGATATCTGTGGTATCCCAATCCTTGTGGATAGAATTGTATTCATTATTGGAATATCTTGCCGGCCTCTCCACTTCCAGCAAGAAATCATCTACATTAATTTGCGTCATTATTATTTAATCCCATGTCTTAGGAGTGATACTAATATTATTAGTATTACATTTTGGGCAAAAGCAATTATTCATATTAGCTTCCAGATCCTCAGGAAGAATTTCTAACAAAAGTTTACTGCAGAATCGGCATGTATATAATGCTCTTACTTTAGATTTAGCAAAAAGCGGCGAATAAACAGAAGAAACAGGGTTGATAACATCTTTCCTTTCCTCTTTGGGGATGCCTGGTTGGGCATAGCTAAGCCTGACATATTCTTTACAAGTAAGACAATACCCGTTTACTACAACTTCCAATAGGTCCCCAATGCCATAATATAATGTAGTTTTGTAACCACAATTACTACAGTTAAGCTCATACGCACTACCTGCATAAAGATTAACAGCTAAGAACAAGAACGCCACAATCATAAAGTACTTTCTCATATCAACACTCCTTTTATTATAGAATCGCCGGCCTCTCCACTTCCAGCAAGAAATCATCTAAATTAATTTGCGTCAATTTATCTCCTAATCTTTAATTTTGCTTATCATCCATATCCTGAACGTTCTGGCATTCTATTTTTATTACTAAAACTACGAATCTTTTCAAGATGTTCTTTTTTCTTATACAGGTCTATATATTCGCCTTTACATTTTAAACAATGATAAGTATATCCATCCTTTAATGTTATTCTCTGCTCTCCTCCATTATTGTCATAACAATTTGGGCAAAAGCGATCCCCTTTCTCATCAGTATACACCTGCAATTCTGAATTAAAGTTTAATTTCCTTCTAATACCTATCATATCAACAACAGGATTATCAGGCTTATCAGGGTTTTCAACTATCTCTTTTATTTGATTTTTTATTCTTTTGTAAAACTCATTATTTAAATTACCGTTAATATTATACTTTATGGTTTTATAATTTTTAAAATAAAAAGGCACTTCTGAATTATGAGATATCAATATTGAGCGTTTTCCAAAAGTATGCCGAATTCCTAATTCATAATATACATTCACATTGCTCCTTCTAAGATCAGCTATAACTAAATCATCACCTCTTAATCCTTCAAATACATTTTTAGAGATATTACCTGATTTATCTTTTTCTTCAATATCCGCATAATAGCAATCAAATTTATAACCACTCTTTTCAACACAAGGCTTAATAATCTTGTTAAAAACGAGCATGTTATTTTTATACTCCATTGTGCGTTTTTTCCCAATAGGCATAATTACTAAACACCTTCTCGGAGTAGCATCAAATATTCTGCATTCCCATTCCAAATACTCTTCTTTTATCTTATAAGCTTTCTCTTTCTTAGTGTAATTATTATCCATAGTTATATTCCTTTACTATAGAACTATCAGGGAACTTGTCATTATTTTGAGCGAGCTTGTCGATTTCACCCTTTTAACTGCTACTGGGCAGTTAAAACAGGGGGTACAGGCAGCCAAAGACCTTTGGTAAGCGCGACCATAGGGAGTCCGCCAGTCTCTTTGGCGGAAACAAAAAGTGACAGTTTCCTGATTAAACAGGATGCCTGAGACCTTCACTTAGCCCAGTATTCTAAAATTAGCTTTTTAATTTTTGTGTAATCAACATCATTTTTATATGGTTCAATTATCTTATCCCATGTTTTAAAATAAGCATTCCAATCAGACTTGAACCTAATTTGATGCGCCCGACTAGCATATACAGAAGCCTCCTTAAGATCTTCTACTATGGAATTATAAGTTCCAGATACTTCTTTATCTGTTACATTGGAATATTTATATTTATCCTGAAGCTTTCTTATAAGCAAATTCCATCGCTTCAAATCTCCTCCTGCTCTATAAGTGGGAATATCTTTATTTAGTATTGAACATAACCTTGATTCATATAAAGGATGCCTTACCTTGATAGCTACTTCATCAAAACGGCTCAATACTCCTCCTAAAGGCTGAAGCATAACTTTCCCAGGAATTTTATATTTGCCATCTTTACCAGTAATGATCAGTTTGTATCCTGCTGGTCCGCGAGGGAAGTCTGCATTTCTAATTTTATCTAGAGTTCTCCATTCTACTTCTACTATCGCATTTTCTATAGGTTTGTGACTTACAGCGTTATAAACAGTTCCTTCAATACTTGGAGCTATTGCCACTGGCCAAGCTGCAAATCCTGTCGTAGTTATTATCAAACTCAAGACTATTCCAAAGAAGACAATAAATAAGCCTTTATTCTTCATTTATGGATCCTTTCATCCTTTCCCATCCAAATGATATTCCATTATCGAAAACAACTTATGCAGCAGCTGCACATCGCGGTTTTCCAGCGGTGTCCGGCCAAATATCCGGCGGAAACGATGCACAAATTTGGGAATGCCGCCTGACGCCTTGAACGTCGTCTTGCCGAGCAAGGTCCCCAAATGGTCGTACATCCTCTGCATATCCTTATCCTGCGCCAGATCCCATTTCGCTACCTTAGTCCCGGTGCTGTGCATATATAACTCATAACAGTATATCATAATGGACTGGGCAAGATTCAAAGAAAAATTCTTTGCCGGTTGCGGAATGCGCGAAACAATGCTGCAATGGCGCAGCTCCATATTGGTTAACCCGATGCGCTCCCGGCCGAAAAGAATGCCGATCTTGTTCTTCTGGCCTAAAGCAATGATCTTCTCCGCAGTTTCCGCGGCAGTGAAATGATTGATCCCATCCATGCGTCCTTTGCTGGTCGTACCAACGATGAGATCAAGGTCTTTGATCGCTGCCTTTATATCAGGAAATACCTTGGCTTTATCGACTATATCCTTACCCTTGCGAGCGACCACATAGGTATGTTTATTTTTGTATGGCTCAGGATTGACCAGGCGCAGGTTCTTCAGGCCCATATTTTTCATGGCCCTGGCCGCTGCCCCAATATTCTCTGGGACACGAGGTTCAACGAGTATAATGTAAATGTTGTGAAGTTTCATAATCTGTGTAATCCCTGTCCGCCTCTGGCGGATCTCTTTGAAATCTGTGTAATCGTTCTAGTAGTAGAACCTCTTCATCCTGATATTCAGCAGTATACCAATAGCAAACATATTCATCACCAGCGAAGTTCCGCCATAGCTCACTAATGGCAATGGTACGCCGGTGATGGGCATGATACCTAAGGTCATGCCGATATTCAGAAAGATATGGAACGCGAACATAGTGACGATGCCCGTGGCTACCAGAGCCCCGAATTCATCGCGCGCCTGGTTGCTGATAATAATACCGCGCCAGATGATGATAAATAGCAATATCAGCAGTAAGGCCCCGCCGGCAAAACCGAATGTTTCAGCCAGCACGGAAAAAATAAAATCAGTGTGCTGCTCAGGCAGGAAGCCCAGCCGGCTCTGCGTGCCATAGAGCAACCCCTTGCCAAGCCAACTGCCGCTGCCGACGGCGATCTTGGACTGGATAATATTATAGCCTGCCCCCAATGGGTCGAGATACGGGTCCAGAAAAACAACCAAACGTTTTTTCTGGTAGGTTTTCATGAGGAATTCAAAGATATAGGAGCCCAGGACACCGGCAGTGACCACTGAAAAACCAGCCATCATCTGCTTGAAACTTAATTTGAATTTCAACCTCTTGGCCAGAAAATAAATAAGCGAAAGCGACAGTCCCAGCGCAACTAAAAATACCAGCATATAGTTAGGATTGGCAATGACCCGGACAATATAGTTATCCACGGCCGTGCTTTGCAACTCAGCGTATATCCTGACCATGGTCAGGAACGAGATCAAGACTCCGAATCCGATCATGGCCACTATATATTTCAGACGGCAACCGCCGACGTAGAGCATAACCAGCAGGATAGGGAAAAAGACCAGGGTACTGCCAAAATCAGGCTGTAACAGGATCAATCCTACCGGGATCAGCAATAGCAGGACCGGCCAGGCCAGGTCGTGCCAGGACTTCCAGGTGCGCATTTCCTCGATATATTTGGCCAGGAACATGATAAAAGCCAGTTTAGCCAGCTCACTGGGCTGGAAACTGAACAAACCCAGTACAAACCAGCTCCTGACTCCTCTCACTTTGGAGCCAACGAGCAATACTAAGACCAGCAGGACTATGCTGGTAATATAGAATCCAAGCGCGTATTTTTTGAGTGTGGGATAATTAAACTGCAGATAAAATATTATGACCATCAGGCCAATAACAAAAGCCAATACTTGCTTGACCAGGATATTGGAGGAACCGGCAACCGGGTTTTGGTAAATAATAGAAAACAACCCCAGCATGCCTGACACACACACCAGGAACATGCTGATAAATAACCAGAGGTCAAACCGCAATTTGTATTTAAGCTGTCTCATATAGTGCCCTGTCTCCTCAATCCCCTATTTCTTCCGGTGTCACTGCCTGACCCTCAACAGCAGATTTCTTGAAATAGCCGGCCAGGATGGTGCGCGCGATCGGCGCGGCTACTACGCCGCCATGACCACCGTGTTCGACAAAAACGACAACTACTACCTGCGGATTATCTACCGGGGCCAGACAGCCGAACCAGGCATGGTCTATACCCTGTGGATTTTGGGCTGTGCCGGTCTTGCCAGCCACGCGCAATCCTTTGATGTACGATTGGCGACCAGTCCCGTGAGTGACAGTCTCTTCCAGCCCTTTTTTAATAATATGCCAGTTCTGTCGGTCAAGCTCTACTATGCCCTGCTCCTCGGGAAAGAAATCGCGAATAACTTTCCCATCCGGGGAGATGATCTTCTTGACTACTTTGGGACGGTAATAAGGACCGTCATTGGCTACAGCGCTGAAAATACCAGCCATCTGCAGAGGAGTCATCCATAAATATCCCTGGCCAATGCACATATTCAACGTATCGCCGTCATACCAGGCCTCTTTGACTGTTTTCTTCTTCCAGTCGCGATCCGGTACAATACCTTTCTTTTCAGACGGCAAATCTATACCAGTCAGGCTGCCCAAGCCAAATTTTTTGGCGTAGTTAGCGATCCTGGTCACTCCCAGCCTCAAACCCAATTGATAGAAAAATACGTCGCAGGACTGGGCAAGGGCTGAAGACAGGGAAATCTTACCGTGACCGTCTTTTTTCCAGCATCTGAATACCTGGTTATAGGTACCCAGGACCATCTCGCCGGTACATTCCAGTTTTTCCTCCGGAATGATGAATCCTTCCTGCAGGCCGGCGGCAGTGGTAACAATTTTAAAGCCGGACCCAGGAGGATACTGGGCCTGGATAGCTTTATTGAACAGCGGCCGGCCGCGGTTCTTGAACAAGTATTGGAATTCACCGCGAGTAATGGGCCGCAGGAACGTATTCAGGTTGTAAGCTGGAGAACTGGCCATGGCAATGACTTCACCGGAACGCGGATTCAGGACTACTGCTGCGCCATTCACCCCCTGCAGGGCATCCTGGACCATTCTTTGCACTTCGCTATCAATGGTCAGCTCCAGGTCATTGCCGCTGAGTGAATCTGTTTCTCGCAAGAGACGCAGTTGCCGGCCGCTGGCGCTGATCTCGATCTGCTTTTCCCCGTGTTCGCCTTTCAAGAGGTTATCATAGTATGCTTCCAAGCCGGTTTTGCCGATCTTATCACCGATACGGTAGCCGACACTTCTCAAATCCTTGTATTCTTCCAGGGTCAATTCACCGACATAGCCAATAATGTGGCAGGCCAGGTTGCTTTCAGGATATTGGCGCTTGGGCTCAATAGCTACACTGACTCCCGGCAATGAAGCTTTGCGCTCCATAATGGTCAAAGCCTGCTCCCTGGTGATATCTGAGGCTATGACCACCGGGTCAAGCGGTTGCAAACTGGAGAATGTCCTGGTTTTTACTTCCTGGAGGGAAAGGTTGAGGATCAAAGCTAATTCCTGGCTGACACGCTCTATCTCTTGCTGAGTCAGGGAATATGATGTGAAGGAAACCACGAAAGAAGGTATATTGACTGCCAGCAACCGGTGATGGCGGTCATAGATCTGGCCGCGGGGCGCTTTCTGGTAAAACCGCTGGATCCTGTTCGCTTCAGCCACCTGGCGGAAATAGCGGCCATTGAGCACCTGCATATAAAAAAGCCGTAAAAATAAAATAACAAACCCGAAGACAACGATCATGCCTACGACGACTACTTTTTTCTTGCGCAAAGCAATGATTTTCAGGGTTTGTTTCTGTATGAGCATATTATTACTCTAATTTCTTACTATTTCAGTAAAATTTATTTATTCGCGGGATAGATCTTTTTTACCACCAGCGCGACCAAGGGCGATAAAAGAGCATTATATCCGGCGGAAATGACGATACGGACAGCTTCATGGGATAGGAAAATGTAAGATGTAAAAAAAGCCCGGGCTAAAGCTCCCAGGAACCCGCTGAAGATGGTGATTAGAAATACCAGGATCATGATCAATAACAGGCTGTTCTCTTCCAGCTTGTTTTTAAGATAGCCGCTGCCAAAACCAGTGATAGTTTTCACCATGGCTTGCACACCCAGCACGCCATAGGATAGGCCATCCTGCATGAGACCACCGATAAAACCATAGAGTTGGCCGGTCATGGACCCTTTTTTAACCGCGACCAGGACGACGAGGATCAGGACAAAATCAGGCTTGGCCCCGTAAATAGCCAGTCGGTTGAAGAGCGTAGTCTCCAACAGCAGGCTGATGAGGAATGATAGGAAAATGTAAATTACTGGCATACAGATCCTTAACTCGTGACTCGCGACCCGTGACTCATGACTGTTTACTATTTTCTCACTGTATTCAGGATGAGGACTTCTTCCAGCAATCCGGGATTGATCTCCGGTACAGCTACCCCACCCTTAAAAAGCTTGTCTTCTTCCTGGAAAATGTCAACCAGTTTTCCCACTTTTAAGCCCGACGGAAAAATTCCGCCTTTGCCGCTGGTCACCAGGATATCACCGGACTTAATATCTGCTTCGTTGAGAAAATAGCGCAGCCGCAGGCTGAAATAATTTTCTCCCTGGGCCACGCCTTCATACCTGGTACGTTCATTGAGCACCCGCAGTTCGCTTTCCTGGTCAGTGATCAGTAATACCCGGGAAGATTGCGGCAGGACCTCAACGATACGCCCAACCAAGCCGATAGAGCCGCGCTGGTAAGCCAGCACCACCATATTTGCAATAATACCGTCTTCCCGGCCCTTGTTCACCCAGATGCTGGTATAGCAATTTTCAGGCTCTGAACCAATGACCCTGGCTAATTGACTATAATAGACTGATTCTTTTTTATACGCCAATAAAGCTTTTAGCCGCTCATTCTCGGCTAAAGCTTCCCGGGATTGCTGAATCTCGCTTTTCAGGCGGTAATTTTCTTCCTGGAGGTTAAGGTTTTCTTCGCGCAGATTGATCAGGGAAAGTATGTTCTGGGCCAAGCGGCTATTGTCCTGGAGCATTTCAAAGCTGACCTTTTGGCTGGGGCTGAGGAGATAATAGAAGAAAGTGCGTACAGACTGGACCTGCTGATTGAAGGGTGAACCGATAAGGACTAGACACAGAGCAACCAAAAATATTAAGACGATGCTTTCTTTATATTTAATCCACCAGTAAGACATGTCTTACCTTTTTACTTATTTGTCGTGATGTAACTTGGACAGGCGGTCGAGTTCTTCCAGGTATTTTCCCGTGCCCTTAACAACACAGGTCAGCGGATCTTCAGCCACATTGACCGGCAAGCCAGTCTCTTCGCTCAATAACTTGTCTATGCCGCGCAACAGCGAACTGCCGCCTGACAGGACAATACCCCTCTCAATGATATCTGCGGATAATTCCGGCGGTGTCTGTTCCAGCGTGGATTTTACCATTTCGATGATCATGCGCACGGTGTCAGCAAGAGCGCCGCGGATCTCATCGCTGACTATTTCTACGGTTTCAGGAAGCCCGGTCTTCAGGCTCCTGCCCTTCACTTCCATTGACTCTTCTTTTTCCTGCGGATAAATGGACCCGATCCTGATCTTCACATCTTCGGCTGTGCGTTCACCGATAGTCAGGTTATATTTGCGCTTGATATACTGGATGATGGCTTCGTCCATGGCATCGCCGGCTACCCGCAGGGAATTGCTGATGACCATCCCGCCCAGGGAGATCACTGCTACTTCCGTGGTGCCGCCGCCGATATCCACGATCATACTGCCGGCCGCTTCATGCACCGGAATATCAGCGCCGATCGCGGCAGCCATTGGTTCTTCAATAATGAATACTTCACGCGCTCCAGCCTGTTCAGCTGCTTCCTTAACTGCTCTTTTTTCCACGCCGGTGATACCGCTGGGGACACCGATCGCTACCCGCGGCCGGATCAGGGTCCGGTCCTGGCGGACCTTGCGAATAAAGTAACGGATCATTTCCTGGGTGATCTCAAAATCAGCGATCACACCGTTGCGCAGCGGCCTGATAGCCACTATATTGGCGGGAGTGCGGCCGATCATCTTCTTGGCATCTTCCCCCACCGCGAGCACAAAATTGGTATTCTTGTCAATGGCTACGACTGAAGGCTCACGCAAAAGTATGCCTTTGCCTTTAACGTATACTAAGGTGCTAGCTGTACCCAGGTCAATGCCCATATCACTGGCAAAAAGCCCTAAAAATCTTTTAAACATAGCAACCCCTCTGCCGTTATACTAATTTAATGATTGATTCTACGGCGCCGTCACCCTGCCGCGGTCCCAATAGATACATCCTGGTGTAACCACCTTTTCTTTCCTTGTAGCGGGGACCGATCACATCAAATAATTTTTTATTGATCTTTTTGTCCCGGATGAATTTAAATGTTTCCCGGCGGCTGGCCAGGGTTCCCTGCTTGGCCAAGGTGATCATTTTTTCGGCGACGCGCCGACATTCCTTGGCTTTGGCTGTGGTAGTTTTAATTTGCTCATACTCGAAAAGGGATTTCACCAGGTTGTTCAAGAGGTTCTTCCGGTGCCCCATGTTCCTGCCTAATTTTCTGCCTACTTTACCTTGTGCCATGACTGTATGTTACTCCTTTTCCTGTGGAGGTAATTCCATACCCAATGACAAATTTAATTCCTTGAGTTTCTTGCCGATCTCATTGAGTGATTTCTTGCCGAAATTCTTGACTTTGAGCAGGTCCTGCTCGCGTTTCTGCACCAGGTCGCCGATCGTCTTGATCTTGGCTACCCGCAGGCAGTTCTGCGCGCGGATGGAAAGCTCAATGATGTCTACGCTCTGGTCCAGCAGGTCGCGGAGCTTTTTGGATTTTTCCTCTTCAGCTACGGCTGATTCTTCCACTTTTTCGCTCTTCGACTCTTCTTCCTCAAAGTTAATGAATATTTCCAGGGAATCTTTCAGGATCTTGGCGGTATAGGCCAGGGCATCCTCCGGCGACACGCTGCCGTCTGTCCAGATTTCCATAATGAGCCGGTCATAGTCTGTCATTTGGCCGACGCGGGCGTTCTCTACGGTATAGTTCACTTTAAACACCGGGGTAAAGATCGAGTCGATAGGAATTAGGCCGATATCCTGGCCCTCTTTCTTATTTCTCTCGGCAATGACGTAACCGCGCCCTTTATTCACTTCGATCATGATCTCGAGCTTGGCGCCGGGATTAAGGGTAGCGATCGGCTGGTCAGGATTGAGCACTTCCACATTAGAATTAACTTCGACCTGGCCGGCGGTGGCAACGCCCTGTTTATTGGCGCGCAAATATATGGTTTCCGGCCCGTTGGTATAAAGTTTAAAACGGACTTTTTTCAAGTTCAGGATGATCTCGCTCACGTCTTCTTTAATGCCGGGGATGCTGGAGAATTCGTGGAGTACGCCCTCGATCTTGATATTCGTGATCGCCGCACCTTCCAGTGAATTCAGCAGGATCCGGCGTAAACTGTTGCCTATGGTATGCCCATATCCGCGTTCAAATGGTTCAGCGACAAATTTACCGAAAGTGTCAGTAGCAGTCTTCTTATCCAGTTCCAACCTCTTCGGCATTACAATGGGACTTAACTTCATATTTCCTCCTGTTTCTGTAAACAGACCAAACATTTTTTAGCTTTAATCTGTGTAATCTTTCTTTTTAATCTGTGCAATCGCTCTACTTCGAATACAATTCGACGATCAATTGTTCATTGACCGGGTACGACAATTCACTGCGGTCCGGCAACTTGGTGATAGTACCTACCAGTGAATCCTTGTTTAGGTCCAGCCAGGAAGGTAATCCTCTTTCTACTACCACTTTCTGCCCTTCCTGCACTGCGACATTGGCTTTTCTTTTTTCGCTGACCGTGACCTTGTCGCCAACCTTAACTATATAGGACGCGATATCAACTTTCTTGCCGTTGACCCGGACGCCACCGTGGTTTACCAGCTGCCTGGCTCCGGTCCTGGACGTCGAGAAACCAAGGCGGAAAGCCACGTTATCCAGCCGCATTTCCAGCAGCCGTAACAGGTTTTCACCGGTCAGGCCTTTTGCCTGGTCGGCCTTCTGGAAATACAGGCGGAATTGTTTTTCCATTAATCCCGAGATCCTGCGGGCTTTCTGTTTTTCCCTTAATTGGGTCTTATAATCAGACATACCGAACGAGCGTCTCTTGCCTTGCTGTCCCGGAGGAGTAGCTTTCTTATCCACTGCGCATTTAGACGAATAGCAGCGGGTTCCCTTCAAGAATAATTTTACTCCTTCAGCACGGCACAACCTGCAAACTGCACCAATAACTCTGGCCACAAACTCCTCCTTAAAATAACTTCTCTTATCTAATATATTGTATAGTAAAGCATCAAACTCGTCTTTGTTTCGGCGGACGGCAACCATTGTGCGGAATCGGAGTAACGTCCTTGATCATATTGACGGCCAGGCCGGCGGCTTGCAAGGCGCGGATAGCTGTTTCACGTCCTGATCCAGGGCCTTTTACCAAAACAGTAACTTCCCGCATCCCTTGCTCTACTGCTTTTTTCGCGGCTGCTTCCGCTGCCATCTGGGCCGCATACGGAGTCCCTTTTCTGGAACCCTTGAATCCCTGCGAACCGGTTGAACACCAGGATATCACATCACCTTTCATATCGGTAATACTGATAATGGTATTGTTGAAAGTTGCCTTGATGTGCGCAACACCTGAAGATACATTTCTTAATACTTTTTTCTTTTTGGCTACTGGCTTACCTGCACCTGGCGCTTTTTTGTCTTCTTTTTTTGGTAGCTGTTGATCGGTCATTAGGCTTATGCTCCTTTTGCTGGTGACTTAGACTCTTCTTTTACTTTTACTGCTCCGACAGTTTTACGCATACCGCGCCGGGTACGGGCATTGGTTTTAGTGCGCTGGCCACGGGTCGGCAGGTTCCTTTTATGCCGATAGCCGCGATACGCCCCGATTTCTACCAACCGCTTGATATTATTAGCAACATCCCGGCGCAAGGTACCTTCTACCTTGTAATCGCGCTGGATAATGGTTTTGAGCCGGTTAATTTCCTCTTCGGTCAGGTCTTTTACCCTGGTGTCAGGATTAACTTCTGCCTCCGCCAAGATCTTCTTGGAGAGAGCCAAGCCAATACCATAAAGATATCCAAGGGCAACTTCAATCCTCTTATCTTTGGGTAAATCTACTCCTATAATTCTCGCCATCTAAAATTCTCCTCCTAAATTAGTCTAGCCTTGTCTTTGGTTATGCCGGGGATTAGTGCAAACCACCCTGACGATACGTTTTCTCCGTACAATTTTACATTTTTTGCAAATAGGCTTAACTGAAGCACGAACTTTCATGAGCACATCCTCCCAAAAATACAAATTCTAAACGCTATCGTTCTTACTTCACCCGGAAAATAATCCGGCCGCGGGACAGGTCATACGGTGATAACTGGACTTTCACTTTATCTCCTGGCAGGATCCGGATAAAGTTCATGCGCATCTTCCCCGAAATATGCGCCAAGATCTTGTGCCCGTTTTCCAGCTCCACTCGGAACATGGCATTAGGCAAGGCTTCCAGGATTTTTCCTTCTACTTCTATGGCATCTTCTTTGGGCACTTAAAACCTCGGTTACGGTGTTTGGTTACGATGCCCGATCGGGTTTCGTTACCGATTACCGTCCTTCTATATTTTCGTAAGTATCTCCGGCCCATTGGCCGTGATCGCGATAGTATGTTCAAAGTGCGCACTCAATTTGCGGTCCTTAGTCACTACCGTCCAATCATCATCCATTACTTCCACTTCAAAGGTGCCGGCATTCACCATGGGCTCTATCGCCAGGGTTATGCCTTCTTTCAGCACCGGGCCGCATCCGGCAGGCCCGTAATTAGGCACTTGCGGAGCTTCGTGCATCTGACGGCCGATACCATGCCCGACATATTGCTCAACGACTGAAAACCCGTTGCTCTCGGCGTGCACTTGGACGGCGTGGGAAATATCCCCAAGATAATTTCCTGGTTTGGCCTGGGCTATGCCTTTGTACAAGCTCTGCTCAGTCACAGCCAGTAATTTCTGC
>JAQTPL010000041.1:17083-17624 GCA_028712895.1 bacterium
CGGCTGAAAACGCCATATCACCGACAAACCCGCCATAAACCACTCCGGCGTCAATGCTGACTAAATCGCCGTCACGCAAAACGCGGCTGCCCGGAATACCATGGACTACTTCCTCGTTGATGGAAACACAGATGCTTTTCGGATACCCATGGTATCCTAAAAAAGCCGCAGTGGCATTTTTTTTCCTGATAAAGCTCACCGCTATATCATCGAGTGCCTGGGTCGTAATTCCCGGCTTTATTTGTTCCTTTAAAAGAGCGCATAGCTCAGCAGTGATCCGGCCACTTTCCCGCATTAATTTTATTTCTTCGGGAGATTTTAAGATTATCATATCACTTCTTAATGGTATCCAGGATACTCCTGATCAAGGCAAATATCTGGTCAATCGATCCGATGCCATTAACCTTTTGCAAAAGCTTTTTTTCTTTATAGAAATCAAGGACCGGCCGGGTGGTGGACTCATATACTTTCAACCTGTTCTTGATCGTCTTTTCATTGTCATCCGCGCGTCCCCGCTTGGATAAACGCGTCACTAATTCCT
>JAQTPL010000042.1 GCA_028712895.1 bacterium
AGCCAGTCTTCTCATACAGGCTGGCATACAAGGCGGTGATCTCTGGTTTCGCTAAGGTAGCCAGTCCAGCCGGGTTCCAGTAGGTGGTACTGGCATCATCGGCTATACCGACAAAGGTCTTGCCCATGGCCAAGCTCCGGGCGCCGGCTCCATAGCTCAGGAAAGCTCCTGGCTGGCCACCATCTTCTTTACTGAAACCAAGATCCAAGGCAAAAAGCGAGCTGGAGGCTAGAAGCTGGAGGCTTAAAGTTGATATAAGTAGTATTTTTTCTATTCTACTTGTCATCATTTTCCTCGTTTAACTTATTCATTAAACCACTAATCATTTTTGTAATTACAACCAATTCAGAATACAAACTAATATATCTCCCGTTTTCTAGATATTTCTGGTTTAATGATATTTGTAGCAGTGCAATACACTCATAAGCTGAAGCTCTAGCCATTCTCAGAAATTGCATATAATCTTTTCGATGATATCTACCACTGCCTTCAGCGATATTTGCGGGAATAGATACAGAGGCTCGTCTTAATTGATCTACTATTCCATATTTTTCATCCTTGGGAAATACTTTTGTTATTTCATATATATGTTGAACATAAACCAAAGATTTTTGATAGACATCCAATTTTTCGAACTTTAGCATATTTATTCCTTCTTCCTGATTTTAACATTCAGCTTCCAGCATTCAGCTTCCAGCCAAGATTTTGGTTATTTGATAACCAAAATCTTGAACTTCTTTTTCTGGCCATCAGAGTGCACAAAGAGTATGTAGCCGCCATTGGCTACGGTATCACCTTGCCCATTGCGGCCATCCCAGGATAGCTGGTTCAAGCCGCTCCGGGCATTCATCTCCCCTGTTGGTATCTCCCAGGTCTTGACCAAATTGCCCAGCAGGTCATAGATAGCTATGGTGACCTCAGATTCATTGAGCAGGTAATACTGTATCGTGATGTTTTGCTTACAGGGATTGAATGGGTTCGGGTAGCAGCTCAGGTCATCCAGGGATGTGTCCGGGGCAGTAAAGCCAGCCAGGGCAAAGATGCCGAAGCTGTCCATCTCTATGGTAAGTTCCTGGTCCTGGGCATTGTATTTTTGCTCAGAGAGGAGTCTGGGCGCATGCTGGCTCTTTTCAATATTGGCACTGGTTGCCTTTTGTGTCATACGGGCAACAAAATCTAATACACTGCCAGTCTGGTAGATTTTGATATTCTTGTATTCTACAGGGTCAGTTTCCAGGGCCGTGGTGATCCATTGCTGGTTCAGAGCCAGTAGTACCTGGAAAAATTTCTTTACTGGCTGCTGGACAATGATGCTATTTTCATTATAGAAAATGATCTGGTATGCTTTCTGGCCATTATTCAGCCATTTCAAGGGTTTGGGCAGTTTCGGCGGATTAGTTTGGGCCACCAGGGCTATCTCAAAGTACCCGTCTACCGGCAAAGCATTCGGCGGTATGATCAGAGTTAGGCCGGTGGCTGGATCAATAACCGTGCCACCTTCAGCAGCTGACATCATCGTCTGGAAACTGAACTGGCAGGCATCCAGGTAATTATTGACCCGGTCGGAGATAGTGTTCTTTAGGATAACTTCATATTCTGTGTTGCTCTGGAGATTGCTATTAATGCTAACAGTACAAGTGACTGAGTCATAGGTAATGGTATAGTCTTCGATCACTTGACCATTGGCTTCCTGGAGAATAATATCTTTGCTCCAATCAGCGCTCTGTACTGGTTCAGTGAAAGTAATGGTAATCGGTGTAGCTTGCTCGGCTTTGACTTTGGCATTATTGGCTGGGTAGGTACTCTTGACCTGCGGCTTGGTACTGTCAAAGATGCTGGTTAAGGTTCTGAGCGCTTCCAGATTGCCTACATTGTCCATCGCCTGGTATGTGATCGTGTGCTGGCCGTCGGGGATGGACAAGTTAGGAGTTACTAGAGAGGAGTTAGTAGAACTAATTATTACATAATTTCCTGAATCTGTCTGGTATTGTATTTGTTTGATGCCGCTGGATACTCCGTTGGACATTGGATCTATGGCTGATATGGTAAAGGTGCTGTGACTGTTGACATAAGTAGTTGTTCCTTCTGCTATTTCATAACCACTAGCTACTATCTGACTCTCCGGAGCAGTGATATCCAAATAATATATTGCCTGCTTGTTATCCTCCAGATTACCAGCTTTATCACGGCTGCGGTACTCGACAGTATGCTCCCCTTCCCCAGCCAGTGTAAAACTGGAAGCATATACTGTCCAAGTAGAAGCATCGATGGCATATTCAGTGAAGTCAATACCTGAAGGCTCTGTGCCAGAATCAGTCGCTACAAAATATATCTGGGTTTGGTCATTTATATAGCTATTAGTACCAGATTGATACTGGTTGCCGGAAAGATTAATTGAAGTATCGGGAGCTACTTTGTCTAGTGGCCCGACAAAGAATCCGTCTTTTGAACTGGCTATAACCTGTCCAAGACTATTTAGTAATTCAACATTGACAACATATTCTCCGTTAGCAAATGTGCCCAAGTCTAGGTTGGTAACTGTAGGATCAACAGTATTTTCGTAAACCAGGTCTCCTGTCGTCTTGATACGTTCCACGCCCTTATTATATACGCTTAACCAAATACCTTGTCCGTCAGTTGTCCCATAAGCATCTTGATATGCAAGACTTTGTAATTGTCCATTATCATAATATTTCTTCCATTCATCTGTCTTCGTATTATATCTTTGCAGCCCAGCTCCGGCAAACCACAAATAGGGTTTATCATAAATAATACTATTATATGTGCCGCCGGTATTATATTTTTCCATTTGGTTAGTATTCTTGTCTATCTTCATAATACCATCTCCGACGTACCAAATGTAATTATCGACAGCCTTGGTATCGCGACCTCCGGTGGTTGATATTTCTGTCCATTGGTTTGTCTTAGTGTTGAATTTGTAAAAACCACTGCCGGCAACTAAAAGGTCATCTCCATCTTGTCTTAAGCTATAAATATATCCTAGGGCGCTGTTAGGATAGGTTGTTTGCAAATTTGGCGTAAAAAGATCAATTTTTATTAAACCATCATTAGCCTGCCATACATATTGATCCCCTTCTAAATACAGGGCAGATCCGCCTGGATAGATCTGAGCATACTTCAATTCTGCCTTGCTATATCTCGCCAAGCCAACGCCAGTATTCAACCATAGGGAGTCGTAGCTAAGGGCATTACCAAGTCCCCCGCCGACAGGCATGCTAGTCTTTTCCCAACTGGCTGAGTTTATATTATATCGGTATATATAACCCATACCATAAGATGCTACTTCTAACCATACATCATCATGATCAGCAATGATCTCTGCGCAAGCGTTCTCATAATCGAAATTATTGAAAGTTTCCTTAGTTTCGTTATACTTGAAGATTTTTACTTTAACTTTAGCAGCCTCCGGCACTCCGGTCGCGAGAGCATTAATGCTTATATTTTCACCAGGATCATATCGCCATTTTTGTATATTAGTGTCTATTTTTGTTTGCGGGAGCCCGCTATTGATATAGATGTTAAAAAGTTGTTCTTGTGGATAATCATTGGGAGCATTATAGTTGTATTGGCATTTCAGGCAATACCAACCTTGGGCCAGATTCGCAGGCAAAATGAATGATACATTCCTTTTTGCATCATAGGGTATATCTACTTGTCCTTGGCCAATGGTTGTATTAAAACCAGGTTTGGAAATGCTGAAATTATAATTATATACTGTACCTACACCGCCAATGTTACTGATCTCTATTAGCCCGGTTCCTCCCGGGGCAATATTTGCATTTTCAATAGGCGACTGAATTACCTGCGGCCCCAGGTAGTACCAATCAAATTCTCTCTCAGCCAAATTATTCAAGCCGTAAGAAACTTTGTGTTTATATGTCCCTCTGGCAAGATCATTCGGTATGGGGATCATGTATTCAATTGTTCTTGATTCCTTAGGCAATAGGGTTACTGTCTGGCTGGTCGAATAGGCGCAATCAGGATCCTGGACACGAAGTTCATAATTTTCTTGCTTAAAATCACCGCTATTGACAACAGTAACAGTGAATTTCAATTTGTCTTCGCTTATTACAGGCTGGCTGGTGTTTATGGTGACTGTGTTTTTAATGGTAGCAAAAGTGGAAAGAGGGTGAGAAACACTTTCCCAACCATTGTAAGCCATCTGTAATTTATATGTTGGGGCATTACTGACTGTTTCCTCATAAACTTTTACATCTTGGATCGGAACTACAAAGGTAATATCGCGGGTTTCATTTAGTGAAAGATTGTCTATGATCTGCTGTTGGTTATATATAGTCTGCGCGTCCGGGTCCAAGATATTTAAGGTTATATCGGCATGATACAAAACATCGTGAGAATTGATAAAACTAAATACAAATGTATTATCCCCCTGGATAAAGGGGGAAGGTACTTCTGTATTAGTAAGATTTAACCAAGGATTTTGAAGATCAATACTGTGGTAGAATTTGCCTGACCAGAGCAGATTCGTTTTAGTGTCATCAGAATAGATATTAGCTTCTGTCCAATAATAGCATATGTACTCTGGCAAGGCATAGTTATTCGTCCAAGTAAATGGCACGGCTATATTGCTGATTAAATTAAATGCATCCTGCTCTGCAAATTCACCGTTATCTAGATGAATGCGGTATTTAGTTCTTACTTCTGCATATACTTGCCCTGGTATATTCTCCTGGTTACCTATGTTTATCGTTTCACTGACATTTTCCCCCATTTTCCAATTATGATCATTCGGGAAATATATCGCTTCCATAATAGTGTTAGCTGCCTGGAAATTCTGCTCAACCGCTATTTCATACCCTATGATATCCGCCACTTTGATACTGATCGTATGACTGCCGGCATGAAGAGAAATATTGACCACAATAGTGCCTGTATTATTATCATACGATATGTAGTTGCTCTCAATTTTATGATTATCAATTGTAACATTAATCGTCCCGGCATCTACTCTTGCCTTAGGTGTGACAAACATGGTAAAGGTTGGAGTTGTGGACGTAATAGCTCCGGGAGCAGGATAGAAATTGACGCATTTTATGGGGTCGATATCTATTTTTACCCTGATATATTGTGAAACAGTTTCATTTCCCGCCATATCCCGTATTTTATATTGTATTATGTTTTGGTAGCTGCTTTCCTGGTTAAAAGGCACTGCATCTGCCGTGATCAATACTGGAGCATTGGTGCCGTTTGCTCCAGAGCAAAATGTTTTCTCCCACATGGACCAGGTAGCGCCATTATTAGTGGAATAACGATAATAAGCAGAATCTGTATTAATGCCTGATTCTACATCACTGACCTCAATACTGCATGTTGGCTTTAGAGTGGTGGTTACCCACTCATTCTGCGTTGGATTAGTTTGACCAAAAACAGACAGGTTACGGTCATACTTGTAGATGAAGATAGTTTGCGGATCACTGATATTGCCCGCGCTATCCGCGACACGGATGCGGACATATCGTTGACCGATGTTGTTTAAGGTCATCTTCTTTTCAGATCTGAACTGATTGGGGACTCCATTCGGATCAGACCCAGTGTAGAGATAATAACCATTAATATAGCTGGGCCAGGATTCCTGGCTGCCATTCCAGTAAAGCATGGCTGTTTTATTTGTCCAAGTGTCGCTTTTTAACAGTTCTGCACTATCAGAGGTGACAGCTGCCGCTTGAGTGGGATTATTGGGCGGTGTAGTATCTGTATCTGCTAATCCCCGCAACCATCCGGAAACAATATTTGTAATACCTTGCACGCTGTATTTGGGAGTGTTTAATCTTACTTGCCCGTTAATTTTTAAAGTACCTTCAACTATGACTCCCCTGGCATAGGTATAGGTGCCGGTATTTAAGGTATGTGTATATCCTTCTGGCACATATAGTAGGTCTGAATTATTAATGATTCCTGTAGGCAGTGCATTTTGTACTTCTAATATGCTATCTCTAATATATGTCTGCCCAGTATTGTAATCTGTGGCTACAAATTGCATCGGGTAACTGCCATTACTCATAAAAGCTGTATCTATATCAGTGACTAAATGATTTGTCGCACCGCATACCGCATTCAGATTGCCATCAAGAAATATAGCAGAATTACTGGGTGAATATCCGGCAGGCAGATTGCAGGTTACTTCCTGCATATTAAATGAAGGATATAGAATAGTGACAGGAGAGGTATTATTTATTGATGTAGTAAAATGCAGTTGCCCATCGGCTAACAAGATACCATTTTTGTCTGTTAATGTTCCAAGGAGATTTAAGGTATATTGATGATCAGATGCTAAGTTGGATATCACCGGGATAGTTAATGTTTTATTCCCACTGCTCCAGGTGTAAGTATTCAGCCTTCTGTAACTATCCAGCCATATCTCAAATGATGAATTCGGGTCCATTTCTTTGGAGAAGGTGAGGATTATCTGCTGAATATTACAGTTAACGCCGGTTGCCCCTTCTTTAGGAGTACTGCTCTCTATCTCCGGCGGCTTTACCGTGTCGTAGAAGTATTTAAGGAGCCCGGCAGTGTATTCCACTGTTAAAGGCATTAATTCCTTTGTCTGTGCTGGAGTTGAGCGATACTGCCCGCATATCCCTGACCATAATTTGGCTAAGCTAAATCTCTGACTATTCCCCACCCATTGTCCGGCATTCATATCCCATACTTGCACTGGTATTGCCCCAAGATGATTCTGCTCAATATAATAATATTGCTGATTACTATTCATACCGCTTATAGCAGGTACTGGCCACCAATTCCTCTTTTCCAAAGAATTCGGTATATAATCTCCAATATTGGCTATCGTCCAATATTTCACCGTTGGATTAATTGTATCGTCTTTTATATAAGAAATGTACGCCAAACTGTTATCGCTCGTGCTGGCAAACATCTGTGCTATATCTCCATTGGCCGGATTGTTCTCATCTTCGTTAAGAGTCCCGCTTATCGCCACATTACGATATGTCTCCTCGGCCAATTCCTTAAAAGCATTATCTAGATTCGTGATAGTTTTTACTTGTAAATTACTAAGCTCTCCCGCAATATAGCTTTCAATCTCTGTTGCATGTTCTTTGCACCAGTCCTCATAGTTATTACCGCTATTGTCAATCCACGGCAAAAAATGATTATCACCTTCCACATGTGACGGTGAACTCATATCTTGTAGGAGATGGCATACGCGCCCTAATTCAAAATACGCGTATTCCTTATTCATACTATATTGAACCATGGCTTTGTTAAATATCTCAGAATCATTCTGATATACTATTGCGCTATCATTACCATCTATCCCTTTGCCATCCCAAGCATTATAAAAATGACACTTCATGGAAATTATCGGCACCTCGTTGTATTTATCCCAATGAGTAAAAGGTATTGTGCCTTGTAATATCCGATCCTCACGAAAACTGCCATCAGCAATACCATTATCATTATTTAAATTGTTATCATAAAAATATTGGAATAACTCATAGTACGGTGATTGACTATTTTTATTATCAGTGATCAAATTAACAGCATATTGCGTCAAAGTAAAAGGATGCACGTGTTCATTTTCGTGTGTATAAGCAATATTGACAATAAATATGATAAAAACTAAAGTAAAAACTATTTTCTTCACATTTTCTCCTATTTAACAACTCTTTCTTTTATCCAATTAACATCGACTTCATTTTTAAATGGTTCGATAATTCTATCCCAGTAATTAAAAATATTTTGCCAATCTATTTTCATTCTAAGTTGTTTAGCTTGTAATGCATATCCTTGTGACTCACTAATATCACTAAATATATTATTATGAGTTCCTAAGACTATATTTTTGCTTATTCTTGCTTCTTTATACTTCTCTTCCAGACTTAGCAACTTTATCTCATACTTTCCAGACGCACCGCTTTGCCGCATTTTACTTAAATCTCCCTTATTCAACCTAACATATTTAAACTCATATAGTGGATGTCTAACGTTTATATACATTCCATCAAACATACTGAACAACCCACCTAACGGCTGCGGCATTATTTTAGCCGGTATTTTGTATCTACCCTCTTTGTCGGTTACGATGAGTTTGCGCCCGGCACTACCACTCGCTCTGTCCGCAATGCCCATATCAGAAGTGCTCCAGCTTATTTCCAAGATCACATTCTCTATCGGCTGACTGGTCGTTGCATCTAAAACATGTCCTTCTATAGTTGGGGTAGTTGCTACCGGCCAGCCGGCAAATCCTGTATCTATTACTATCAAACTTAAGATTATTCCAAAGAAGAAAACGAATAATGCTTTGTACTTCATCTTTTTGCTCCTCTCTGGTGTGAGATTCTCCATGGCTTATTGCAACTCACTTTCTGTGATCTTACCTGTCTCTATCAGGTATCTGAGCATCTTGTTGCAACTGTAACATCCGGCTATTTCATTGTTTTTGGCATTGTCTTTCAAGATATTTAGTGCTTGGGGTCTGTTTTCTGTGCTGTTAGCAACTTCTTTCATCAGACTTTCCGCTGCCCAGTTGTTTACTTCAAATTGCTTGTCTTTTAGGGTGTCTTGCAGGTAGTTTAGTCTGGACAGACCTTGCAACTCTTTTATTTCTATCCTCTTTATAGCTAACATTGAATGTATCCTGGTCCAAACATTGTCTGACTTTAGGTTCTTTTTTAGTTGAGGTATTACTGACTTCTCATTATACTCTTCCAATACATCTATAGCTAAGAGCTGGGCTGTGACATCTTTTTGGGTAAGCGCTTGTAAGGCAGGAGCTTTACCATCCGTATCCCCTAATTTAGCCAATCCCAGAGCAGCTCTCATCCTGACATTGCCACTACGATCATTGAGGCCATCTTTTAGCTTAGGAATAGCATCATGATCTTTGAGATGACCCAAGGCTAAGGCTGAGGCTTCACGGGTAAGATCGTCATCATCGTTTTTGAGGGTATCTTCCAGTTGCATTCTTACTTGCTTCCTGTTGCTATGTTTCTGCTGAGATCCCATCATCTTTTGTCCTTTGGGAGGTTGCTCTGTATCCACTGGAGCATTCTTGCCAATTCTTCCCATCAGAATGAGGGCAGTTATTCTTTCATCCCTGGTTCTGGCCTTGTCCTTAGCTATTTCCTGGATCTGAGGTAAAGCATCTTGGCCAATAACTTCCAGTTCTTTGGCCCCTACCTGCCGGGTTTCTTTATTGTGGATTTTGGATATGGCTCTATCCACATCACCTGCGTAAGTAAGGTTTATTGATAAGATAACTATAATTATGGCTAATATTACTTTTTTCATCTTTTCCTCTCCTTATTAAACAAAAAAGGCTGCCAGTATTCTCTTACTTATGGCAACCTAACAGCCAGCTCTACCCTCCAACAGCTACGCAGTTAGGAGAGCACAACCAGAAATTACGTGGCTTTCTATAGGTGATTCTGTATGCATAAAATATGCCTGAATAACCACTCTTTGTCAAGCGCTTTTTCCCTTATTTTCCAACACTTTCCCGTCTTTTTGCCAATTATTACAGTATCTATTTAAACATATTTTTATTGACAATCTCTGCGTCATCTCTTTATAATATAATTTATACTCTTAACGTCATCAAATTATAGAAAAGGTGCTGTATGAAAAAAACTATTATTATCACTGCCATCGGTAAAGACCGTCCCGGTATAGTTGCTGCCGTATCAAAAGTGCTCTACGAAACCAGCTGTAATATCGAGGATTCCAGCATGACCATACTGGGCAATGATTTTGCCATGATCCTGATGGTAGCTTTACCCGCCTCTGTGTCCGTATCTTTGCTGGATAAAAAAATGGCGGCAGTAAGAAATAAGTTAGGACTTTCTATCACCTTGCGTCCGCTAAAACCGACAGAATTAAAAGCCGCCGGATCCGGTAACGCTGTTCCTTGCATGATCTCTGTTTACGGGACAGATAAACCGGGTATTGTTTACCGCATTTCTGATTTTCTGGCCAGGAACAAGGTAAATATCACTGATGTGGAAACCAAGATAATTTCGCCCCAGCAAAATCCGGTTTATGTCATGATGCTAGAAGTAAATGTCCCGACACCAGACAGGCTACCCCAGGTAACTAAAGCTTTAGCCGCCCTCGCTCATGAATTACATGTAGATATAACCATCAAACCAATAGAAAGCTACCAATTGTAGTCAGGACACTAATGCCCATTTTACCGATCATTCATTATCCAAACCCCATCTTAAAGACTCCTTGCGACACACTGCGTAAAGAATTGCCAGGCGTTGAACAGCTGATCAAGGATATGCAGGATACTTTAATGGCTTACCCTTTTTGCGTCGGGTTGGCAGCACCGCAAGTCGGAAGTTTGCTGCGCATTGTCGTCATTGACTGCTCGCGCAGCCGTAAACCTTGCAAACATCACGGGAACCTGGTCCTGATCAACCCGGTTATTATTTACCGGGCTGGTGAACAAGTGATGCGTGAAGGTTGCTTAAGCTTGCCAGACTACACAGGTAACGTAAAAAGGCCTGATGCTGTTGTTGTCGAAGGACTGGACAGTGATGAGATCCCGCAAAAAATAGAAACTGAAGGATTTGAAGCAGTAGTTTTGCAGCATGAAATCGACCATTTGGACGGTATTCTCTTCCTCGATCGGATCACCTCCCTGAAAACAGATGTCTTCAGACGTAAAACCTACTAAAAACGATTACCCGCCACTAAAGCTTCGGCGGGCGCAGCACAGATTAGAGCTTGAATCCGCGCAATCTGTTTAGCATAGGATTTTAATCCTATGCTAGTATTTCTTTTTGAGCTGTTGTTTTTCTTTGAGATGATCCCGGTAATAGCGGGAAAATTTGTGGGTGCCGTCACCTTTGGCGACAAAAAACATATTATCCGAATTCCCAGGATATAAGGCGGCTTTAATGGAAGCCAGTCCGGGATTGCAGATCGGGCCAGGCGGCAGGCCAGTGTGCTGGTAGGTATTATATGGCGACCTGATTTTAAGATCGGCCAGGTTCAACGCGGTTTTGTTTCTGCCTAAGGCATATTGTACGGTGGCACAGGATTCCAATAACCACTTTTTCTTCAGGCGATTATAAAAAACAGCGGCAACTTCTGGTTTTTCTTCAGACTTTTTGGCTTCCTTCTCGATAATAGAAGCCATAGTTAATACTTGCCGCTGGCTCAGGTTTAAGGCATTACATTGTGCCAGCATTTTTTCACTAAAAACGCTATTGAATTTTTCTACCATCATCTGGGCAATAGCCTCAGCCCGGGTACCTGGCAGGATAGCATAAGTAGCCGGATACAAATAACCTTCCAAGCCTTTTTCCCGGATAACTTTTAAGAACTGCTCCCGGTTAACAAGTTTCTTCATCGAAAGCAGGCTGGCGATCTGCACGCTGCTATAGCCCTCAGGAATGATCACTTTAACTCCATACGTCTCCCCTTCAGACATTTTCGTAAGCATATCCCCGAAGCTCATATTAGTGTTTAAATCATAGCAGCCCGGACGCAGTTTATTAGCTAACCTTTTAAACCTGGCCACGGCCTGGAAAAGATACGGAGATCTGATCAATTGCTCTTCCTTGAGCATAAAAGATATTTCTTTGGCATTCATGCCGTGTTCAATAATTACGATCCTTTCGGTATAAGGCGTATAATAAATACTGCCCACCAAAAAAACTAATAGGAATAACACAGTGACCCGGTATAGCAGCTTCTTTTTATCCATTCTTTTGCTCCATTTTTTTGAAATCCATATACCCTTGCAAAATAAAAACAGCGGCCAATTTATCGATCACTTGCCGGCGTCGCGCCCGGGAGACATCTGCTTCGATCAGGGTTTTTTGCATAGCCACCGTACTGAGACGTTCGTCCCAGGTAATTACCGGTATAGGTACTGCAGCTGATAACTTATCTTTGAATAATAGCACAATTCTTACTTTCTCGCCACTACTTCCATCCATATTGAGCGGCAACCCGATCACGATCTCGCCAATATCATACTCTTTTACTTTTTCAGCGATGCAGGCAAAATCTTTCTCCAGGCTGGTTCTCCTGATGGTAGTTACCGGCTGAGCCATAATCAGCAGCGGATCAGTGACCGCAATTCCGATGGTTTTTTCTCCTACATCCAAACCCATTATCCTTTTCAAGTTAAGCTCCACTTCGTTCCGCTAACTGATTACACTGATTTTAAAAAGATTACACCGATTACAAGCTCGTGATCAAATCTGTGTAATGAAGCATAGGATTGAAACTCCTATGCCTTAAGAAGATTTGCCGTCCAGTTCACTTAAGGTGACTAACCGGTATCCTTTTTTCCTTAATTCCCTGATCAACTGGGGCAGTGCCTCCAAGGTTTGTTCCACCCCACTGTGCAGGAGAATGACACTCTGATCTTCTACATTATTCAGTACTTTTTGCAGGATATATTCTACCTGCGGACGGTCAGTATCCCGGGGATGAATCGACCACAGTGCCATATCCTCGCCATTATCTTTGGCTGCTTCAACTACTTTGTAATTGTAATGCCCTCCGGGCGGACGGAAAAACCGCGGGGTCAGGCTGGTGACGCGTTTGATCAATTCTTCGTTACTCTTGATCTCGAAATTGATCTGTGCTTCATCCAGCATCGTCAAGTTATAATGATTATACGTATGATTGCCGATCTCGTTGCCGCTGCGGGCTATCTCCTGCAGTAATTCCGGGAATATTTTCACTTGCTTACCGACTACAAAAAAGGTGGCCCGTGCCCCTTCCCGTTCCAGGACTTTCAGTATTTCACTGGTAAAAAACTGGTGCGGACCGTCATCAAAAGTCAAGGCAATGCGCGGCTTGTTCAAATATTCCTTAAAATCAAAATTGCCGTGATCCGACATAGCAGCGGTTGATATGGTACTGATCTGCGCTCTCAGAATGAAACTAAAAATTATTACCCCTAGACCCACTTTGAGGATTTTTTTAGTGATCATTTTTATCTCGCCTCTCTTATTAGGGCTTCACAAAATCGTTCAGCCCTTGATTGCGCGGATTTCCGAAATGCGATTACGCGGATGTAATCATTTTTTTTCCGCCAGCTTGATCTCTTCCAAAACAGAATACACTGGCCCGGTAGGTTTCAGTTTGCTTTCCATAACCAGGATCTTATCCACTGTTTGCACGCCAAAGCCAAGATTAGCGAATTTATGTAACTGGGTAGTGAGTACCCCGATATTCGTGGTAGTCCGGATGCGACCAAAAGTTAAATGGGGAGAAATATCTTTCTTTTCAGTTACTCCCGTGAGCAAGGTCAGGTGTCTCTTGGTCACTTCTATCAGGGTAATCGCCTCATCCCTCCCTTGTTCCACGCCGGTCCAGATAATACGCGGATCGCCATATGGAGGATATGTGCCAACATACTTAATTTCCAGGGAAAAAGGAGAAATCTCGCTCGCTATGCCGCGGCACACAGTGATGATATCCTGCGCTTTTTTTTCATTGACCTCACCGCAGAAATGCAAGGTTAAATGCAAGTTTTCCTTGGCTACCCAGCGCACATCGGCATTGGCCAGTTTCAACTGGTCTTGCACTTCAGCTACCTTTTCCTTGATCTCAGGATCGATCCCGACTGATACGAATACCCGCAATCTTAATTCTCCTGGCCAGAGTTTTTATGATGATATTTGCTGCTGCTGTTGCTGCAGTATCAATTTTTGCTTATACTGGTAATCATGATATAGGATCCCGACAACTACTTTGATCATACTGGCTACGGGTACTGCCAGGATGATGCCCAGCAAACCATAATACTCTGCCCCGACCATGATCACGAATAATACCAGGACAAAATGCAAATTAACGCTGGTCGATAAATAATAGGTGGAGATAAAAGTATTATCCAGCACCTGAATACCGATAAATAGGATTATGAGCTTAAGAACCAGGGATATATCTCCCTGCATTATGATCATTAATATCGGCGGGAGTGCCCCTAACCATGCTCCCAGGACCGGAATAATATTAAAGACACCGGCCAGCAACCCAAAGACTAAAGCAAAATCAACTCGCAAATATAATAAACCAAAAATAGTGATCATGGTCAGCCAAAAAAGCCGCATCGCCTGCCCGTGCAGAAAATCGCGCAGGACCTGGTTAATTTCAGAGATAATGCTCAAGATGGTTTCAGTGTGCCGGCTGGGTACTAAAGAAAATAGCCAGGTTGAGAACCGGTCGGCATCAAGCAAAAGGGCTATGGTCACAAATGGCACCAGGATATATAATGACAGGAAATTAAATAGATTCCCGATGATCATCGGCAAATGGGAAGGAATACTGGCGGCGAAACTATTTATTTTGGACATGGCAAAATCAGGCAAATCCTTGCTTTTTAAAGACGGATAGTAGGGCACTAAATGATCCTGGACCTTAGCCAGTAAATTCCTGGCTTGGGTCGCCATTTCCGGCAATCTTACCTGCAGCTGGCGCATTTCATGCATTAGTGTCGGCAACAGAAAGGTCACGGTTTCCACGGCAATAAACAGGCAGATCAGGGAGAGGAATAAAACAACCACCCCTTTTTTGTAACCGCGGGCATGATAATAGTTGATCACTGGGTGCAAAAGATAAGCCAGGATCACAGAAATAATAAATGGCGCTATGACTCTTCTGATCTCATAGGTAAACCAGAACAAAACCAGAACAATAGCCAGTAAAACAATGTACTTGTTACGGATTTGCTTACCCTCCGCCGCTCTTCCCGAGTAACCGGGAGGCAAGAATGACTGCTATATTCTTAAAGACTACTATGCCAATTTTAGGATCCTTGGCGATCATGCTGTCAAAACTCGCCTTATAGATAATGCAAATCTTGCAAGAAGTCAAAGCTTTGGCTGTAGCGGCGCGGGGGATGGCCTCTAGCAAGGCCATTTCCCCAAAAAAATCCCCGCTTTTCAGCCGGGCAATAACTTTCTCTTCCTTTAACAAGCCGCTCTTGCGGGTAATGGCCACTTCCCCGCTCATAATAATAAACAGGGCCTTTCCTAATTCCTGCTCCCCGTAGATGACTTCTTGAGCATCATAGGCGCGGCAATTCATGTCAGTCACTAATTTACCGATATCAAAATTGCCTAAGCCGTTTAAAATAGTGACCTGGCTGAAAAATTCGATCTTTTGCTTTATGTCCTGGTCCATAAAAAGCTTGGTGAATAATCTCTTTATATCTGGCATATATGCTCCTTATCCCTGCAGCAATAACCGGCGCAGCATATCCAACGCATAGATGGCCGCTTTCTCCCTGATCCCCCGCCGGTTACCGGCAAAATGCTGTTCATTACATAATTCCCCTTGATCAGTGACTAAAGCGCAATATACCAAACCCACTGGTTTTTCCGGGGTCCCTCCGCCGGGGCCGGCAATACCGGTAATACCGATGCCAATACTGGACCTGCATAATTTTCTTACACCTTTGGCCATTTCCAGGGCGACTTGCCGGCTAACGGCGCCCTGATTCTCCAGGCTTTCCAAAGACACTCCCAGCACTTCTTTTTTGACCAGGTTATTATAGGCTACGACACCGCCTTTGAAATACATCGATGAACCGGAAACATCAGTGATCATTTTACTGAGCAGCCCGGCAGTGCAGCTCTCAGCGATACTTACGGTCATTTTCTTCCGGCCCATTAAATTACCCGTGACTTGTGCCAGGGACTCATCGTTTTCGCCAAAGATATTGCTGCCCAGTTTTTCTTTTAATTCCCTTTTAGCTTTATTAATGAATCCGTCTATTAACATTTCATTTTTCCCTGAACCGATAATAACCACATCTACTATCCCCGGATGGGCTACCAAGGCGAAGCGCAGATCACCGCCTTCAAGTTTACGCTCGATCTCAACTTGTTCCTTGATTTCTTCATCAACTTTGCTTTCACTCATTCCCGCCACGTGCATAATATGCAGCTTGGTCAGGCCGCGCTCATATTTTTCCTTCAGGAAAGGCAGGACCACCTTATTCATCATCGGCTCTATTTCAAACTGCGGACCAGGGAGAAGGATAATGGTTTCTGCCGCAAAGTCCTGGTGTTTTGCCAGCTCAATGATCTGTCCGGGAGCAGTACCTATTTCATTGGGAATCAGCCGCGCTCCCTCTATGTAATAGGCTTGTTTTTCATTTTTCTTGGGCATTTCCTGCCCGCGTTTGGCAAAAAATGCTGCTACTGACTGCATAGCTTCCCGGCTAAAGACCAATTTCTTCTCCAGGACTTCAGCGATCACTTCCCGGGTGAGATCATCAAAAGTCGGCCCTAAACCGCCGGTAATGAACACCACGTGCGCCCGTTTGAAGACCTGGCGAAAAGCCTCGGCCATATTGGCTTTGTTGTCACCGACCGTAGTCTCATATATTAAATTAAGGCCAATGCCGGTTATTTTTTCGCTTAAATAACTAGCATTGGTATTCACCTTGCCCAATAAGAGCTCGGTCCCGATCGAAATTATTTCTGTTTGCACCCTGTTTGGACTCCTTTTTACCGCATGACCACATTGCCGGTATCGATATTGAATATTTCTATATTCGTTTCATGATCTACGATCTCTATGGTGCCGGCGGTGGGACTGCCTTTCGGCAAGGCTGGGCTGCCGGGATTAAGCAGGATCATTTTTTCCAGCCGCTCCAGCTTTGGCAGGTGCGTATGGCCCACAATAAAAATATCGATATTCAGTCTTTTTGCTATTTGTATCTTTTCATCATCGGTTAATTTGTGTCCGTGGTTGACCATAATCCGCTGGCCACCCACATAAATAAAAGCATACGGCGATAATAAAGGCACATTAAGCGCCGCCTGGTCTACTTCGCTATCACAATTACCTTTGGCGATCACCATGGGGATCGATAGCCCGTTAATGGCTTTGACCAAGTCGCCCGGGGCATAACCCTCTGGCAAAGGATTGCGCGGACCATAACTAAACAGGTCGCCGGCATTCAGGATCAATTCCACATTTCTTGCCCGGAAATGATTAATTGTTTTTTCAAAGGCTAATAGACTTCCATGAAGGTCACTGACCACACCTATCTTCACAATAAATCCCCCATTGCGTCAGTCAATCAAGCCGTTTTATTTTAGTCGGATATTGCCGACTTATTTATACTCCAATACCTGTTTTATTGTCAATACAAAATTGAATATAATAACAAAAACACCACTGCCGATAGCAGTGGTGTTTAGTTATACTACTAAATATTGTGTTTTCTTAGAACTTAACGCCCAAGCTGATCCGGTGTGTATCGCTGAGCTCGCCATACGGCACCCAGGCATAGGACAGATTGATCTTGTTGATATTAAATCCTAATCCCGCGCTGAGTCCCGCTAAGCCTTCCAGCTTGTTGTCTTTGCCGGCTTTGTAACCAAGATCAAGCACCAAAGCCTTGAGCACCTTGTATTCCATCCCCACCCCAATGGTTGTTGTGGAATCATAATAATTAATATCGCTGGTCAGGTT
>JAQTPL010000005.1 GCA_028712895.1 bacterium
AGCCAGGAAGATTTCTGTATTAAAAAGCGCAAAATACAAGATGATGAAGTGGAACAGGAAGTGACCCGTTTCCAGGAGGCGCTCAACAACACGAAAATGGAGCTGATCGCGATCCGGGATAAGGTAAATGGCCGACTGGGATCAAAGCATGCGTCTATCTTTGAGGCTTACCTGCTGGTGCTGGACGACCCAATGCTGGTTAAGGAAACTATCGACAAAGTCCGTAAAGAAAAAATGAATGTGGAATTTGTCTTTTCCCAGACCATCTCTAAATTTGTCCATGTCTTTACCACAATGGGTGATGAATACCTGCGTGAACGCGGCCAGGACATCCAGGATTTGGGAAAAAGGGTATTGCACAACCTGCTGGGAGAAAAGAAAGAGAACCTGGCGCTGCTAAAAAGTGAAGTTATTGTGGTAGCTAATGACCTGACACCTTCTGATACCGTACAAATGAGGGAGGAAAAAATACTCGGTTTTATTACTAATATGGGCGGAAAAACCTCGCATACGGCGATCATGGCCCAGTCTCTCGGTATTCCGGCTATTGTCGGCTTGAAGGATATTACTAACAAAATACAGAACAATGACGAGATCATCCTGGACGGGTACGAAGGCATAGTGATCATTAACCCGACCAAGAGCGTACTGGAAGAATATGAAAAAAGAAATAAGAAGTATACCGAGATCAAAAAACAACTGAATAAATTAAAAGATCTTCCGGCAGTGACCCAGGATGGCCGGGAAGTGCACTTAGTAGCCAATATAGAGATCCCGGATGAAGTGGATCTAGTCCTGGAATATGGGGCCAAGGGAATTGGTTTGTTCCGGACTGAATTCATTTTCCTGAACCGGACTGATCTTCCCAGTGAAGAAGAACAAACACACATCTACCGGAATATAGCTAAAAAAGTGGCGCCATACAGCACTGTTTTGCGGACCCTGGACCTGGGTGGTGATAAACTGACTGACCAGCTGGGCACGACCACAGAGACTAATCCTTTCCTGGGCTTGCGGGGTATCCGGCTATGTTTAAAATATCCAGACGTGTTCCGGTCCCAGTTACGGGCGATCCTGCAAGCTTCAACCAGCGGCAAGCTTAAAATTATGTATCCTATGATCTCTACTGTTGAGGAAGTGAGGAAAGCGAACCATATCCTGGAACAGGTGAAAGAAGAATTAAAAAAGGAGCATATTGATTTTGACGCTGATATAGAAGTCGGAGCCATGATCGAAACCCCTTCCGCAGCATTAACCGCGGATGTAATAGCGCGGGAAGTTGATTTCCTGAGTATCGGGACCAATGATCTTATCCAGTATACGATCGCGGTTGACCGCGGTAATGAAAAGGTAGCTTATCTGTATGAACCGCTGCATCCGGCGATCCTGCGGCAGATCAAATATGTCATTGAAGCAGGACACCGTGAGGGCAAGCAGGTTGGCATGTGCGGGGAAATGGCTGGTGAGCCTGAATTGACCCAGATCCTGCTGGGTATGGGCCTGGATGAATTCAGCATGGGTAGTGCAGCTGTACCGAAGATAAAGAAGATCATTCGGGAATCTACCATGAATCATGCCAAAGAGCTCGTTAACAAAATACTGGAAATGCCTACGGTAGAGGCTATTAAAAAGTTCATTAAGCAGAATCATAATCACATAGACGACGAAGAATAAAATAAGATTACACTGATTCTTAACCAAGATTACACCGATTAGAGCATTGGTATATAATCTGTGTAATCATCTTTTTAAATCTGTGTAAACACTTAAAAAAAGCGAGGGATGAATGGCATCAAAGATCGATAATCTGGAATTTATCAATAAAATAGATAAACACGGCATGCTGGCGGAGCTGGAACGGTTTCCTGACCAATTACAGGAAGCTTGCCAGCTTGGTTCAGGCTTAAAATTGCCTGCTGATTACAAGAAAATAAACAAGATCCTTATTTGCGGTATGGGTGGTTCGGCTATTGTCGGGGATATCCTTATTGGCTACCTGAAATCAGAAAGCCATGTCCCGGTGATGGTGAACCGCGATCCATCACTGCCGGCTTTCGTGGATAACCAAACCCTGGTATTTATCATAACCTATTCCGGTAATACTATTGAGACGTTCCATAACTATGAATATGCCCGGTCTAAAAAAGCGAAGTTAATCGTAGTGACGTCCGGCGGGAAAATGCATCAGGAAGCAGCCAGGAACAAGATCCCTTATGTAAAAGTACGGTCAGCCGGGTTGCCGCGCGCCAGCATAGGATTGCTGTTTTTCCCGGTGTTGAATATACTGCGGGATCTCGGTCTTATTGCTGATAAGAAAAAAGATATCCGTGAAACACTGCTCGTGATCACCAGGCTGAGCAAAAAATGGGGCAGGCATTCCAAACCACCGCAGAACAGGGCAAAAGCCCTGGCTCTTAGCCTCTGCGGCAAGATACCGGTTTTGTATGGCGCTACCGGCATGATGGACGGGATAAGCAGGCGTTGGAAGGGGATGCTCAATGAGAATACCAAGTTGTTCGCTTCTCATAATACCTTTCCTGAAGTAACTCATAATGAAATTGAATGCTGGCAGAGCCTGAAAGAACTGCGCCCATATTTCAAAGTAGTGGTCCTGCAGGATATTATGGCCTATCCGGAAGATAAAAAGCGTTTAACATTGAGTGTGCGTATACTTGAAAAATATATCGGCAAAACTGAAACCGTCGCACCTGTCGGGATATCCTCATTAGCCAGGGTATTCAGCATGATATATTTGGGCGATCTTATGAGCGTATACCTGGCTTTTCTCTACGCCACCGATCCTTCCCTTATGCCGAACATCGATTATATTAAGAAAAACCTCTAGGGGGATGATTACACCGATTAAATAAAAATGATTACACCGATTACAAGCTTAAAAATCTGTGTAATTCCTGTCCGCCTCAGGCGGATCTTTTGAAATCTATGTAATCTAATTTATATGAAGATTGACCATATCAGGAATTTTTCTATTATTGCCCATATTGACCATGGCAAAAGCACGCTGGCAGATACGCTTTTGGAGACTACCCATACTGTCCCGGAACGGAAAATGAAAGAACAGTTCCTCGATAAAATGGAGCTGGAACGGGAGCGCGGCATCACGATCAAAGCCAAAGCAGTCAGGATGCAATACCAGGCTGAAAACGGGGAGTCTTACCTGCTGAACCTGATCGATACTCCCGGCCATGTTGATTTTACTTATGAAGTTTCCCGCAGCCTCGCGGCCTGTGAAGGAACAATTTTAGTGGTTGATGCGTCTCAAGGAGTAGAAGCCCAGACTTTAGCCAACGTCATGCTGGCCAAACAGAATAACCTGACCATTATTCCGGTGATCAATAAAATAGATTTGCCGAATGCTGATCCGGAGAAGGTTAAGAACCAGATCCAGGATATTTTAAAAGTAGATACATCTGATATCATCCTGGCCAGTGCCAAGAACCGTATCGGTACCAAGGAAATATTGGAAGCGATAGTAGCCAAAGTCCCGCCGCCGCAAGGAAGCCGGGAAAATACCTTAAGCGCTTTGATCTTTGATTCTAACTATGATCCTTACCGTGGCGCCATTATCTATGTCCGGGTAGTGGATGGTGTGATAAGTAAAGAAAAAAAGATCATGATGTTTTCCAATAAAGCTGAATATGAAGTGGATGAAGTGGGATTTTTCCATCCGGAGATGGAGCAGGCCGAGGCTTTGGAAGCCGGGGATGTAGGCTATATTATCGCCGGCATCAAGAACTTGCAGGATGTCAAGATCGGTGATACTGTGACCTTGGCGGACCGGCCGACAGAAACCCCGTTCCATGGTTTTAAAGAACTAAAACCAATGGTTTATGCCGGATTTTTCCCGGTCAATCCCGGTGATTATGAACCTTTGCTTACAGCCCTGGAAAAATTAAGGCTCAATGATACTTCTTTTGTCTATTCTCCTGAAAATTCAGTAGCCCTGGGCTTTGGTTTCCGCTGCGGGTTCCTGGGCTTGCTGCATATGGATATTATCAAAGAGCGTTTAACCCGGGAATATAACCTGGAAATGATCATTACCAGCCCCAATGTAATATACCAGATCTTTAAAACGAACGAAGATATCGTAGAAATTGAAAGTCCCGTAAAATTTCCGCCGCCGCAGGAGATCGCGGAGATCAATGAACCGTATATTAAGGGGATGATCATTACGCCCAACGAATTTGTCGGTAATGTGATGCAGTTAAGCCAGGAAAAACGCGGTATTTTCAAAAATATGCATTACCTGGATACTTCGACAGTTGTCTTAAACTATGAGTTGCCTCTGGCTGAGATCATTATGGATTTTTATGATAAGTTAAAATCAGCAACCCGCGGTTATGCCTCTTTCGACTATGAATATATCGGTTACCGGCCGAGTGACCTGGTAAAGCTGGAGATCATGATCAATCATGAGCCGGTAGATGCTTTTTCCTCGATCGTACCCAGGGAAAAAGCGCCGTACCAGGGCCGGAGAGTTGCCGAAAAATTAAGGAAGCTCATACCGCGGCAGATGTTTGAGATACCGATACAGGCCAGTATTGATAACAAGATCATTGCCCGGGAAACTATCAGCGCTTTACGCAAAGACGTTATTGCCAAGTGTTATGGCGGCGATATCTCCCGCAAGCGCAAGCTATTGGAAAAACAACGTGAAGGTAAAAAGAAAATGAAACAGATCGGCCAGGTAGAAATACCGCAGAAAGCCTTCCTATCTGTCTTAAGTATAGACGAAGATTAGATCAGCGTACAGCGTACAGCGTACAGCGTACAGCGTACAGCGTACAGCGTACAGCGTACAGCAACAACCATACTTACTAAAGTATTTCTGAACGCTGATAACTGACCGCTGACCGCTGAAAAAGGAGTTGAGATGAAACCGGGAACTAAAGTAAAGATTAAAAAAGAACTAAGGGAGTGGTTGGAAACAATAGTAATTGCCATGGTCCTGGCATTCTTTATCCGCACTTATTTTATCCAGGCATTTAAAATACCATCAGGTTCAATGCTAGAAACCCTGCAATTGGGCGATCACCTATTTGTCAATAAATTCCTCTATGGGACCAAGGTGCCTTTTACCAAGAAGATGATCTGGAAAGTGCGGGATGTACAGCGGGGAGATGTGGTGGTATTTAAGTATCCGGTGGAACCGAAAAAGGATTTTGTTAAGCGGGCTATCGGATTGCCTGGTGATGAAGTGGAAATACACAATAAAATCGTCTTTGTAAATAATGTGCAACTGAATGAACCATATTCCCAGCATAAAGACAGCCGGATCTTTCCCGATAACCCGGATATACCGGTTGAAGTCCGTTCCCGGGATAATTTGCCTAAATTTAAAGTTCCGCCTGGTCAATATTTTATGATGGGAGATAATCGCGATAATAGCCTGGATAGCCGCTTTTGGGGTTTATTGCCGGAGGAGAATATTAGAGGCAAGGCCTGGTTTATCTATTGGCCGCTAACGAGAATAAGGGTAATAAAGTGATAAAGTGGTAGAGTGGTAGAGTGGTAGAGTAGAGTGGTAAAGTGGTAAAAGAAGGGAGTTAAAACATGGATTGGAATAATCCGGTAATGGTCTGGATCATTGTGGCAGTAGCATTTTTTATAATTGAGATCGCTACTCCGACTGTTTTTGTTTTTGCCTGTTTTGGCCTTGGCGCTCTCGGCGCGAGCCTGGCATTCAAGCTTTTCAGCAATGTCTGGCTATCCTGGATAGTTTTTATTGCCATTTCCGTCCTGGGCATAGTTATTTCCCGGCCAATGGCCGAAAAATTTGCCGGTAAATCAGCCCGGTTAGCAAATACTGATGCCTTGATCGGGAAAAAAGGGAAGGTGATAATAACGATCGATCCTGAAAAAAATGAAGGCCGGGTCATGGTCGACCGGGAAGATTGGCGGGCGGAAGCAGATAGCAGGATAGAACAAGGGGAGATCATAGAAGTACTGAAAGTCGAAGGAACGCATTTGTACGTTAAAAAGAGCAATTAAGAGCAGTTTTGAGTGTTGAGTTTTCCCCTGCTGATCCCGATAAATCGGGATCAAAGAAGCGGGGACAGGTGAATTATGGAGAAAAGCTTTTTACCTAAACTCAAAACTTTCCGCCCTTAAGCTTGGCGGATCCGCCTCAGGCGGAAAAACTTATAACTTAAAATTGTAGTTAAGAGGGGGTAATGTATGGGTTTTGTATATTTTATCGTAGCTTTATTTGCTTTTGTTTTCGGTGTCAACGCGTTATGGCGGGTCAGGCCTTTTGAAAAAGGCCTGGTGGAAAGATTAGGCAAATTCAACCGTTTGCTGGATCCGGGACTTAATTTTGTGTTGCCGTTCATCGATACTGTCCGCAAAGTAGATATGCGTGAACAAGTGATCGACGTTCCGCCGCAGGAAGTGATTACCAAGGACAATGTAGGGGTAACTGTTGACGCCGTTATCTATTTTAAGGTAACCGATCCGTTCAAGGTAGCCTATAATGTGGCCAATTTCCAGTATGCTGCCTTGAAGCTGGCGCAAACTAACCTGCGTAATGAAATAGGTAATCTGGAGCTGGACCAAACCCTGACCAGCCGGGAAAAGATCAATGTCCAGCTGCGCCAGATGCTGGACGATGCTACTGATGCTTGGGGTGTGAAGGTTAGCCGGGTGGAAATACAGAGAATTGAGCCACCCCGCGATATTACCGATGCTATGAGCCGCCAGATGAAAGCGGAACGCGATAAACGCGCCGCGATCCTTGATGCAGAAGGATTCAAACAGGCAGCGATCCTGAAGGCTGAAGGCGAGAAAACATCCAATATCTTGTCTGCAGAAGGCAAGAAGCAATCACAAGTCCTCATCGCCGAAGGCGAAGGAGCGGCTATTCAGACTGTGTTTAACGCTATCCATACTGGCAAGCCCACCGCTGACTTGCTGGCAGTGAAATACCTGGAAGCTTTGGCGAAGATAGCTGACGGTAAGGCTACCAAAGTATTCCTGCCGATCGAATCTGTTAAATCCCTGGGTAGCGTGGCAGCTATTGCTGAAATGTTCAAAGAAACCAAATCTGAAGAACCGCCAAAGAAGTAGTTGCGTAACAGCAATTCTTATGGCATTTTTATATAAAGCAATATAACTCTATCGGGTTCCTAACCGACTACCGTCAAACGAGGATTTTGTATGGGTGTAGGACTGTATCTTCATTTCCCTTTTTGCCAGCAAAAGTGTCATTACTGTGATTTTAACTCTTATGCCGGCATGGAACACCTTTTACCTAAGTACTTGTCGGCGATACAGCAAGAGCTTTTTATGTATAAGGTCCATGTCTCAGTAGTGGATACTATATATATAGGCGGGGGAACACCCAGCTTATTATCAATTAATGATGTTACCAGGCTATTTGACTCTATCCGTCGCAACTTCTTTATTGCTGACCGGGCAGAAGTCACTATGGAAGTCAATCCTGGCAGCTGCTCTCTGGAGAAGCTGAAGGTGATCAGGATGAACGGGGTCAATCGCCTGAGTATTGGACTGCAGTCACTTAATAATGAATCGCTCAGAAAAATGGGCCGCATCCATTCGGTGGAAAATTTTGTCCAAACCTATCAGGATGCTCGGCAGGCTGGATTTACCAATATTAATGTTGATTTGATATATGGCTTGCCTTGGCAGACCGGGGAAGAGTGGCAAGATACATTAGCCGGAGTGATAGATCTGAATCCGGAGCATATTTCCCTGTATTCACTGACCATTGAGCATGATACCCCTTTTGGACGGGATCTGAAAGCCGGCCGGATCACCAGGATAAACGAAGATTTAGAAGCAGAAATGTACGAAAACGCAGTCAAACTGCTTAAAGCTAACGGTTATGACCATTATGAGATATCCAATTTTGCTAAACCAGGCAAGCGCTGCCGTCATAACCAGATCTACTGGCGCAATGAAGACTATGTGGGCATCGGCGCCGGGGCTACCTCCTATATGGGTAGGGTACGCTTTACCAATGTGAAGGAAATACCGCAATACATAGAAAAAGTATTTGGCAATGTCTATGCTACGGTTGAAAAGGAAACCCTGAAACTGGAAAAAATAATTGGCGAGACCATCATGCTGAACCTGAGAATGCTTGATGGTTTTAAGATGGAAGACCTGAGGAAACGGTTCAAAACAGATATTAATGAGATCTATGGACCGACCATAAAGGTATTGTCCACCCAGGGATTGCTGAAAGAAGAAGAAGGCAATGTAAAGCTTACAGAGCATGGCCTAATGATCGCCAACCAGGTATTCGAGCGGTTTGTCTAATGCTTGATAAGGCTTGAAAAAAGCTCATTTTCGTGGTATTTATATATAAGGTAAGACTATTATAGCGGGAGAAGGGCTTATGAAACAGGTTAGTATCCTATTGCTATGTATTTTGTTATGGGCTAATGTGGCTTTTGCTGTGCAGACGCATCAGATCTCACAGGAAGAACGCAAGTCCTTGCCCTGGTGGGATAAAGACCGGCCGGTACGTGAAGAGGCTGTAGCCAATCCCTGGTGGGACAAGAGCAAGCCGGTCCGGCCTGCGGTAGCCGAAAGGCCGTGGTGGGATAAAGAACGTATTGTCCGTCCGCCATCCCCTATAGATGCTGAAAGATCTGAAAAATATGCTAATAACCGCGGCAAGCAGAAAACCACCAATAGTGTCAAGATGTCTATAAAATTGGATAAGCTGGAAGATTAGTATAGTACGATCAATAACCTGTTTATTTTTTTCTTGACAGGTTTTCATAGTTATGATAAAATTAGCACTCTAGGTAATAGAGTGCTAATTTGTTTTTACCTTTAATTACAACTGTAAAGGATAGGTATGTCCAGAATATCTTTGGAAGAACGCAAACAGAAAGTATTACAGATCGTTATTCACCATTATATTCGCACTGGCAAGCCAGTAGGTTCAGAGACTATTATTGAAAAAAATAAGCTGGAAGTAAGTCCGGCTACAGTGCGTAATATCCTGGCTGCCTTGGAAAGGGAGGGCTATCTGACCCATCCGCATACTTCCAGCGGCCGGGTGCCTACTGATAAAGGATATCGTTTTTATGTAGACAGCCTGATGCAACTGCAGCAGTTGACCCAGGAAGAAGAGCAGCGCATAGAAAAAGAATATGAATCCCAGCGCGGGGCCTTGGACTCAGTTATGCAGGAAACCAGCAAGATGTTATCTATGCTGTCCCATTATACAGGATTTGTCCTGACCCCGAGCCCGGCGGTGGACCACTTAAAACGCTTAGAGCTGGTCAAATTAGACCGGGACCGGATACTGGCTGTTCTGGTCACGGATGCCGGTTTGATTCGCCACAAGATCATGGAAATTGACCAGGATGTGAATTCCACTGAATTGGTCAGTATTAACCGCCTGCTCAATAAGAATGTTTATGGCATCAGTGTCAATGATATTGGCGCGGAAATATTCAAACGGTTGCAGCAAGAGAAGAATAAGCAGATCAAGTATGTCAACATTATGGAAAAACTGGTACAGCAGGCGTTTGCCCTGGATGAAGAAGGGGAATTATACCTGGAAGGCGCCAGCAATATTCTCAGCCAGCCTGATTTTGCCGATTATGATAAAGTCCGCAACATTTTTAAGGTGATTGACGAGAAAAAAATGCTCTGTGAGCTGCTGGAAGAAAAAGTAGGCCATGAAGGGACTAAAGTCATTATCGGAGAAGAAACTCCCTGCAAGGAACTGCAGGAATGCAGTATTGTTACTTCCACCTATCGGGCCGGGGATCGGACCCTTGGCGCTTTAGGCATAATCGGGCCAAAGCGGATGGAGTATTCCAAAATGATCGCTCTGGTAGATTATTTTTCTAAGCTGATCAATAAGACCTTAAGCCGGCCGGCAAAGGAGTTAAAGCGTGAACCAAGAAAAAAATAACGAAGAAAAAAGCCAGGAACAGCTGGCCCTGGAACAAAAACTGAATGAATTGGCTTTACTGCAGGAATCACTGGCAGAACAAAAGAAAAAAGCCACGGAATACTATGACCAGCTTTTGCGCCTGAAAGCGGAATTTGAGAATTACCGCCGGAGAGTGGAAAAAGAAAAGCTGGACCTGGTAAAATTCGGCCAGGAAGACGTGCTGCTAAAAATGCTGCCATTCATTGATAATGTTGACCGGGCCTTGAAAGCTGCCCGGGAGCATGATAATCATAAAACAATTTTAGAAGGGTTGGTGATGATCGAAAAGGAATTCAAACAATTTTTAAAACAGGAAGGGGTTGAGCCGATCAAGACCCAGAAAGAGAAATTAGATCCCAGTTTACATCATGTGGTCAGCCAGGAGGAAAGCGTTGATCATGAGGATGATGAAATACTGGAAGAGATCCAGAAAGGGTATAATTTTAAAGGCAAAGTGATCCGTCCATCACTGGTAAAAGTGGCGAAAAAGAAGAAAAGCACGAATGACTCTAATTAAAAGAAGCGAATCCCTCGAATTTTTATATTCGAGATATTAGCTATCATTCGCGTAATTCGCATATAAACAAAAAAGAAGAAGGAGGATTTTATGAGCAAGATAATTGGTATTGACTTAGGAACATCCAATTCTGCTGCGGCAGTATTGGAAGGAGGCAAGGCAACGATCATTCCCAGCGCAGAGGGGACCAGTATCGGGGGGAAAGCTTTCCCGTCATACGTAGCGTTCACCAAAGATAACGACCTGCTGGTTGGCGAACCGGCGAAAAGGCAGTTGGTATCCAATCCAGAGGGCACTATTTACGCGGCCAAACGCAAAATGGGCACAGACCACAAATATAAGATCTTTGGCAAGGAATATACTCCCCAGCAGATATCCGCGTTCATCCTGCAAAAGATCAAACGTGATGCTGAAGCGTTCTTAGGGGATAAGGTAGAAAAAGCAGTGATCACGGTGCCGGCCTATTTTAATGACAACCAGCGGCAAGCGACCAAGGATGCCGGTACTATTGCTGGATTGGATGTGATCCGTATTATCAATGAACCGACCGCAGCTTGCCTGGCTTATGGTGTAGACAAAAAAGGCAAGGAAGAGAAGATCCTGGTATTCGACCTGGGTGGCGGCACCCTGGACGTGACCATTATGGATTTCGGCAAGGGTGTTTTTGAGGTAATTTCCACGTCCGGAGATACGCAGCTTGGCGGTACTGATATGGATAATTCCCTGATCGATCATATTGCCAATGAATTCAAAAAGAATGTAGGCGTTGACCTGCGCAACGATAATATGGCGGTACAGCGGTTGAAAGAAGCAGCGGAAAAAGCCAAGATCGAGCTTTCCAATGTTATGGAAACTGATATCAATCTGCCGTTTATAACTGCTGACAGCACCGGTCCAAAGCATTTGACCATGAAGCTGACCCGCAGCACGCTGGACAATATTGTCCAGCCGATCGTCCAAAAGTGCAAACATTCCATAGAACTGGCGCTTAATGACGCGAAACTGACTCCCAATGATATTGCCAGGGTGATCCTGGTCGGCGGGCCGACCCGTATGCCGATCGTGCAGAAATTCGTGGAAGATTATGTCGGCAAAAAAGTGGAACGTGGCGTTGACCCTATGGAGTGCGTAGCTATGGGCGCGGCGATCCAGGGCGGCGTGCTTGGCGGCGAAGTAAAGGACATCTTGCTGCTGGACGTCACTCCGTTATCATTAGGGATCGAAACCTTAGGCGCTGTGTTTACCAAATTGATCGACCGCAATACCACGATCCCGGTCAAAAAAAGCCAGGTTTTCAGCACTGCTGCCGATAACCAGCCTGCCGTGGATATCCATGTCCTGCAAGGCGAGCGGCCAATGGCTAAAGATAATGTCACGCTGGGACGTTTTGAATTAGTGGGCATTCCCCCGGCGCCGCGCGGCTTGCCGCAAATTGAAGTGACGTTTGATATCGATGCCAATGGTATCCTGCATGTATTAGCTAAGGACCTGGGCACGGGTAAAGAACAGTCGATCAAGATAACTGCTCCTAACAAATTGTCTAAAGAAGATATAGATAAGATGGTGAAACAAGCTGAGCAGTTTGCGGATGAAGATAAGAAACGCAAAGAAGAGATCGAAGTCAAGAATGAAGCAGATACGCTGGTGTATTCAGTGGAAAAAACCCTGCGTGAACAAGGTGATAAAGTCAGCCAGGAAGAACGGCTGAAAATAGACCAGGCCTTAGCTGACGCTAAAGAGGCGCTGAAAGGCACTGATATTGAAAAGATCAAACAGACCAAAGAAAAGCTGATGACTGCCAGCCATAAATTAGCTGAAGAAGTTTACAAGCAGGCTAATGCCAATAAAGGCCAGCCGGGTGGCGGTGCCGCAGGAAATCAGGATACCAGTGGATCAGGTAATCAGGCAGGGGCTCAGGGAGCCGGACCAGAAAAATCAGAGGATAAAGTAGTTGATGCCGAAATAGTGGACGACGATAAGAAGAAAGAATAGCAGCTTAGCTCATAGTTCATGGCAACCTAGCATAGCTTACTATAAATGATTTAGAGTTGTTTGTTGATGAATTCTAAAAGGAGAAAAACTTTTGGCTAATGGCAAAAGAGATTACTATGAAGTATTAGGCGTCTCCCGGTCAACAAATGAAAGGGAGATTAAGGATGCTTATCGGCAATTAGCCTTGAAGTACCATCCGGATAAGAATCAGGGCAATAAAGAAGCTGAAGAAAAATTCAAAGAGATCAATGAAGCCTACGAGGTTCTCAGTGATTCTAAGAAAAAGCAATTATATGACCAGTATGGTCATGCGGGTGTCGGCGCCGGAGGTCCCGGAGCCGGCCCTGGTTTTGGCGGCTTTGATTTTTCCGGCTTTGGCGGAGGCGGCGGAGCGCAAGGTGATCTCGGAGATATTTTTGGAGATATTTTGGAAGGCGTATTCGGTGGCCAGCAGCGCGCCGGCCGTTCCAGCCGGAACAGTGGCGCAGTTCGGGGGTCTGATCTGCAGTATGATGCCCAGCTGGAATTCAGGGATGCTGTATTCGGTACCGAGTTAACCTTGAAAGTGCCGCGACATGAAGCTTGCACCCGTTGCGGCGGCAGCGGTGCTAAGCCTGGTTCTACTAAAAAAACCTGTCCTACTTGCAAAGGCGCGGGAAAAGTGCGTATGAGCCAGGGATTTTTCAGTATGGTCCAAACCTGTCCAAAATGCCAGGGCCTGGGGACGGTTATTGAAACTCCCTGCACTGACTGCCGGGGTACCGGCAAAGTAGCTAAGACCGGTACGATTAAAGTGAAAATACCGGCGGGAGTGGACGAAGGTTCAAGCCTCAGGGTCCGGGGCGAAGGGGAAGCCGGGGAACGCGGCGGCCCGAACGGCGACCTGTATGTTATGATCCATGTCCGGAGAGACCCTAATTTTGAACGCGAAGGCAACGACCTGGTAGCGGAAAAACATATTTCTTTCGTCCAGGCTGCTTTAGGCGCGGAAATATCCGTGTCCACACTGGAAGGCAATGTCACCATGAAGGTGCCTGCCGGTACGCAAGGGCATACCATTTTCAAATTAAAACAAAAAGGGGTCCCGTATCTTTCGAGCAGGGGACGGGGTGATTTATTGGTGAAAGTTATAGTAGATGTGCCAAAAAGCCTGAATGAAAAAGAAAAACAGCTGCTGCGGGAATTGGACCAAATAAGTAATAAATCAAGCGCTGGGGTTAAAGGATTTTGGAAATAAAAATAAGCAAAAAAAGCCTTGAAACTTAAAGAGGTTTGTGGTATATTTAAATTCTTATCAAGTCGTTTGATCAGGATAAATTAAATTTGGCACCACTAAGGAGGGTTGATTAGAGTGACAGGAGTAAAAATCAGGGACCACGAGACCATTGATGAAGCCTTAAAAAGATTCAAAAAGGAATGTGAAAAAGACGGGGTAATGACGGAAATAAAAAAACGGGAATATTATGAAAGCCCCGGAGTCAGGCGCCGTAAAAAACAAAAAGAAGCAGATCGGAAACGCCGGCGGAGAGAAAGAAAATCCTATTAATTATGGAGACTGGCGATGCGCTTGCAAGAATTCTATGATTTCCTGGTGAAAGCTGGAGCTAAACAGGATCCACGCGGTCAAAAAGCGGTGGAGGCGATACTGGAAAAAACCAGGCAAAAATACCAGAAAATGGAAGCTAAGGCAAAAAATGGTTTTGACCGGGATAAATTGACCAACCCTTATGCTGATACCAGGATCTTGTACGGCAATCCCCAAGCTGTGATTAAGAATATTTTAGTCGGTGTGGATATTGATGTTGCTGAATTATTGCTGGCAGACCGCTTGCGAACCAAAGGTGAAAAAATTGATTTAGTCATGTCGCATCACCCGGCGGGGAAAGCATACGCGAATTTCTACGAAGTCATGGGCATGCAGGCCGATATCCTGCAGCAGTTTGGCATACCTATTAATGTGGCTGAGCAGATGCTGGAAAAAAGGATCAAGGAAGTAGAAAAAAAAGTAATGCCTGCCAACCATATGAGAGCTTCTGACGCAGCCAGGCTGCTGGATATCCCTTTTATGTGCGCTCATACTGTGGCTGATAATCATGTAGCCAGTTACCTGCAAAAAAAGCTGGACCAGGCAAAGGTCCAGACCGTAGATGAGGTCATGAAGGTCATTAACGGTATTCCCGAGTACAAAATAGCCGCTGAAAACAATAATCCCCCGCGCATCCTGATCGGCCGGGAATCGAACCGGGCCGGTAAAGTATTTGTCGATATGACTGGCGGCACCGAAGGATCAACGGACATTTTTGAAAAGATGGCCCAGGCCGGGATCGGCACCCTGGTGTGCATGCATTTGAGCGAGAAACATGCTGAAAATGCGGAAAAAGCCCATCTTAACGCGGTGATTGCCGGCCATATTTCCAGCGATAACCTGGGACTAAACCTGATGCTGGACAGCGTGACCAAACAATTCGGGGACCTGAAGATCATTCCATGTTCCGGATTTGTCCGGGTAAAACATAACTAAGTTAAGGTATGTATGGCCGTCAGTAATGAATTCATTGAAGAAGTCCGCAGCCGCAATGACATCGTTGCCGTAGCCGGCGAATATATAAACCTTAAAAAATCCGGCCGCAATTACAACGCTCTTTGCCCGTTCCATAACGAAAAAACGCCTTCTTTCATGGTTAGTCCGGAAAAGCAGATCTTTCATTGTTTCGGCTGCCAGTTAGGGGGCAATGTTTTTACGTTCGTTATGAAGCTGGAAAACCTCTCTTTTATGGAAGCTGTGGAAAAGCTGGCCAAGAGGGTGGGTTTGACCGTACCGGCAGCGGCGCGTTCAAAGGAAGCAGCGGAAAAGAATAAAGAACGGGAAAGCCTTTACGCGGCTAATGAATTAGCAGCTAAATATTATGAATATGGCCTCAAAGAATTGAGTGAGGCAAAAATAGCACAAAGTTATCTGCAGCAGCGCGGATTAAGCGCTGAAGTTATCAAAAAATTCAGGATCGGCTATGCCCCGCAAAGCGGGGACAAATTTTTAAAAGCGGCGCTCAGCAAAGGTCTAAACCCGGAAGTACTGCAAAAAGCCGGTTTAGTTAATTATAATGAGCGGTATTATGATTATTTCCGCGGCCGGGTAATGTATCCGATCTGTGATGCCAAAGGCAAGGTTGTCGCTTTTGGCGCCAGGACCCTGGATGATGCTAAACAGCCAAAATACCTGAATTCAGCTGAAACCCCTTTATTTTCCAAAAGCAAACTGCTCTATGGCTTGAACCTGGCTAGTAACGCTATCCGTAAAACCGGACAGGTCCTGTTGCTGGAAGGGTATATGGATGTGATCGCTTGTCACCAGTTTGGACTGGAGAATAGCATTGCGTCTATGGGCGTAGCTTTGACCCCGGAACAGATAGAGTTAGTCAAAAGATATTGCGGCAAAATAGTGATAATTTATGATTCTGACCAGGCTGGTGTAGCGGCTACGCTCAGGGGGTTGGATCTCCTGGTAGATAGCGGCCTGGAAGTGAAAGTCGCAGTACAGACAGCGGCTAAAGACCCGGATGAGTTCTTACACAAACAGGGCTGTGAGGCTTTTGAAGCTATAGTGCAAAATGCATTATCCCTGATCGAATACCGGCTGGAACAATCGATTTTAATGGCTGACCTGAAAACAGTACAGGGAAAAGTATTTGTCGTCAATGAGATTTTACCCTTGATCGCCAGGATCAGGAATATTGTCGAACAGAAAGCTGAAGTTCATAGGCTGGCCCAACGGCTAAATTTAAATGAAGAAACCTTATTTTCGCAATTGGAGAAAATAGCGGATAAAGGCTTCCGTAAAAAAGTAAGCCAGAGCATTCAGGAAGAAACTAGCGCGGAAAATGGTTTCATTAAGGCCCAGCATAACCTGGTCCAGCTGTTTTTAAGTGACGCCAGAGCATACCAGCAGTGGCAAGACCAAATTTCACCTGAAGACATTACCGATCCTAACCTGAAAATTATCCTGGCCGCCATGGCTGTACTTAACCAGAAGCAGCAAGCTATTACACCTTCAGAAATAATTGATTATCTGCAAAATGAACTTTTGACCGGTATTATTGCCAAGCTTGCTTTCAGCCCGGCAGAAGGCCTTGATGTTTCTAAACTGGCCGGCGAATTGATCCATTCGATCAAAAACTGGCATAAAAAAGAGCGCTATAAAATATTGGCGGAAGAGATTTCCCGTAAGTTGGATGCCGAAGGAACCGTAGATCCGGAATTAATGAAGGAATATAAGGATCTGACTCAGATCTTCAAAGGTTCCAGGAATTAACAGGGAGGCGTTGTGTCGACACGTCACGAATTTGTAGAAAGAGAACCGACACCGAAAGAACTGGCTAAGCTAGTCTCAGCAGGCCGGGAAACCGGTCATCTGACCTACCAGGAAGTAAATGAACTACTCCCTGATGATATAGTTTCAGCTGACGAGATTGATGATATATATACGATGTTGACCGACTTGGGCATCGAGGTCGGTGATGAAGTTGAGGAAAAAGCAGTACCACCCGGCCCGCTGGCCGAAGCGGCAGAAGAAGTGGCTGTGGTGCCTTCATTGATGGACCTGAAGACCAGCGATTCTGTGCGGTTGTACTTAAAAGAAATGGGCCAAATCCCGCTGCTGACCCCTGATGAAGAAATGGAATTGGCTAAGCGGATCGAAGACGGCAACAAGAAGATCAAGACAATGATCCTGGAAACGCCGCTGATTTTCAAGGAAATTACCAATATCGATGAACTGCTCAAAGAAGGAGAGTCGCATACCCCGGAAATATTAAAGATCAAAAAGATCAGCCCGTCAGTGCTGCGCAAAAGAGCCAAACGCTTAAAAAGTATTATCGGTAAGATCAAAAAATCCCTGAAAAACGTGAATGAGCTAAACGCCAGGCTGCAGAAGAAAAAACTGTTGCCGCGATCCAGAGTAGCTTTGGAAAAACGTTTGATCCGGGGGAAAAAGAATATTAATAAGCTGATCTTAAGCTTAAATTTGAGTAGTTACCGGATACGCAAAGTCATCCATAAGATCAAAAATATCGCTTTGCGGATAGAGCAAAGCGACCAGGAAGTGGCTGTCTTAGCACACCGGTTAAGGATGTCTCCACAGGACTTGTGGCAGCTGAATAAGCGGGTCGCCCGGCGAGAGATCCGGCTTAAAGATATACAAAAGAAAGTACGGATGACACCCAATGAAATGCGGAGAATACTGCGCGGTTTTAAAAATATTAAGCAAAGACTGCGCCGGATCGTGCGCAGTAACAATATGCAGATAGAAGAACTGCGCGCATTGAATGAAAAGATTATCCAGATACAACACCAGATAGGCGAAGATAAAACCCGGTTGATCAAGGCCAACCTGAGGCTGGTAGTGAGCATCGCCAAGAAACATGTCCATCGCGGCTTGCAGCTATTAGACCTGATCCAGGAAGGGAACCTGGGATTAATGAAAGCCGTGGACAAATTTGAGTATAAACGGGGTAATAAGATATCTACCTATGCCACCTGGTGGATCAGGCAGGCCATCACCAGGGCGATCGCTGACCAGGCGCGGACCATCAGGATCCCGGTGCATATGACCGAGACGATCAATAAGGTTAAAAGGGTTTCTAATTTCCATCGCCAGGAATTCGGCGGGGATCCTACCCTGGAAAAGATCGCCAAAGAGACAAAATTATCCACTGACAAGGTGAAAGGCGTATTAAAGATAATACCCCAGCCTATTTCCCTGGAAACCCCGATCGGGGAAGAGGAAGATTCCCGTCTGGGTGATTTCATAGAAGACAAACAGGATCTTTCTCCGGTCAATTCCGCTATCAGGATCATGAGGCGGAAGGAAATAGAAAAAATACTGAATACTTTGACGCCAAAAGAAGGCAAGATCATAAAACTGCGTTTTGGCATAGGTGATGGCTATCCCCGGACTCTCGAAGAAGTGGGTAAAATATTTAATGTGACCCGCGAGCGTATCCGGCAGATAGAAAGCAAGGCACTGCGGAAACTGCGCCACCCATCCCGCAGTAAGATGTTAAAAGACTACGTTGAATAACTAGCTCATAGCTCTTGGCTCATAGCTGGTAGGAAATAAAAAGAACTACCTAAGGCTACGAGCTATGAACTACGAGCTACGAGCTGTATTTAGGGGCCCTTAGCTCAGTTGGTTAGAGCAGCTGACTCATAATCAGCTGGTCGCAGGTTCAAGTCCTGCAGGGCCCATAAAATCTGCTATGCAGATTTTAGCAGTTAGCTGGTAGCTCATAGCTGATAGGAAAGGCTAAAAACAGAAATATATTATTCTTAAAGCTACGAGCTATGAACTACGAGCTACGAGCTGTGTTTTGTGGGCAATTAGCTCAGCGGGAGAGCACTACCTTCACACGGTAGGGGTCACAGGTTCAATCCCTGTATTGCCCACCATGAAATTTGCTGCGCGACTTTAGCGTATAGCGGGTAGCGTTTAGCGTATAGTAAAAATGCAATTAATAAAAGGATGGTAGATCTTGAATCAGGAAATTGAGACATTGATCAAGCTGCAAAAAATGGATATCAGTATTGATAGCTTGAAAAATAAAGCTAAGGAAATACCCTTATGCATAGAAAAAACAAAAACCGACTTTGAAACAAAGAATACAAACCTGGAAAGCTTAAAACAGGAGCTGGCCAGGATCCAATTGGATAAAAAGCAAAAAGAAATGGACTTGCATACTAAGGAAGAAGAAAGAAAGAAACACCAGTCAGAGTTGAATAAGGTCAAGAAAAATGATCAGTATTTTGCCTTGCAGAAGGAAATTGATCAGCTTGGCAAGGATATTTCCGTCATCGAAGATGGCATACTGAATATGATGGATTCGATCGAAACCGTCAATACAAAAATGAAGCAGGAGCAGGATTTATTAAAACAGGAAGAAGGGAAATTAGGGCAGGAAATTAATCGGTTTACCGGGGAATTAGAGTCTATTAATAAAGCAATTGCCGACCAGGAAACGCAGCGCCGGGAAATAACGGCAACGATTCCAGCTGAATCCTTGACTCTCTATGAACGGATCAGAAAAAGCAAAAAAGGAATGGCTGTGGCAGAGGTCATGAAAAATAACTCCTGCGGAGGTTGTCATATGACTTTACCACCGCAGGTAGTCAATGAAGTCAGGAAGCTGGACCGGCTGGTGCTATGTGAAAGCTGCTCCCGGATCTTGTTTTGGAAGGGCGAATGAGCAGTGCATAACAATGAAGATATCGTAAAAGTACTGCGCATGTTTGCGCAAGGATTGAATATAAGAGATATCGTACAAAAATTCCCAGCCTATGACCACGCCAAGATAGTTCACTTGCTGCATGATTTAGTGGAGGAGTTGCAGCCAAAGAGAAAGCACCAGGTTGTAGCTGGCCAATACATTGCTAATATTGACGGAGCCAGCCGGGGTAATCCAGGGCCCGGAGCATTGGGTTTGGTAATATATGACAACCAGGGAAAGATAATCTCTAAACACAAAAAGACGCTGGGAATTTGCACTAATAATTTTGCTGAATATCAGGCCTTGGTCAAAACCCTGGAAATAGCCCAAGAGTTAGGGCTAGATAAGTTGTTAATACGCAGTGATTCCCAATTACTGGTCAGGCAAATGCAAGGCCACTATAAGATCAAGGATGAAAAAATTAAAACTTTGAATCATAAAGTGCAGGAATTTCTTAAATCTTTTGAATCTGTTGAGTTTTGTCATATACCAAGGACAGAAAATCAGCTGGCAGACCAGCTGGCCAATGAAGCGCTGGATGAAGTTTAGATATTAGTATTTCAAAATTGTTCTTTAAATGCAGGATAGAATGGACAAGATGATCGCTCTGTAACTCCGATGTGAATCGGAGCCAGGGAGGAAAGTCCGAGCTCCAGAGGGCAGGGTGCCTCATAACGTGAGGGGGTCTGATGCAAATCGGATCACGGAAAGTGCCACAGAAAATTACCGCCCACCGTTGCTCTGCAACGAGGTAAGGTTGAAAACGCGGGGTAAGAGCCCACGGCCCGATGTAGTAATACATGGGGAGGGTAAACCCCACCTGGTGCAAGACTAAAAGTTCTATTTAAGAAGCCTCTGAAAAGAGACTTCTTGTGAGTTGCTCGCTCATATCCCGGGAGAAATCGAGGGGTAATAGATAAGTTGGTCGCTAGATCCCGTTGGTGACATCGGGACCAGACAAATGATCATCACCCTGCTGCGCGTAAGTTCAGCGGGGAACAGAACTCGGCTTATCGTCTGTTCTATCCTGTCTTTTAAATCGCTCAATGCGATTTAAAAGACTGATTACACAGATTTCAAAAGGAGATTACACAGATACAACATTTGCTAAAACAGCGAGTGTTTTTTTATTTTAGCGGAGTTTATCCCCGCCTAAGCTTTTGTGGCGGATAAAAGACTCACTCTAGAGACTTAATCTGGGAGTATAAGAATTAGGAAATCCGCAAAAACGAATTCGCATATCATATGTTGGGAGAATAAAAATATCAAATGAATAACACCAGATTAACATTCACCGAATCATTCAAAATAATAAAACAACAATTCGAGGGTCTTGTTACTGGAATAGATGGTGAACCTTATATGCCTCCTGGAATCCCTAATTTTGACGATGAAAAGTTAGGAATTGGCTTTTTCCGAGGCCAGTTCAAAGATAACCGCTTAGATAATCTAACAATACCAAGAACTTATTTTGGACGTTCAGAATTAAACAATATTTCATTCAAAAATACCGATCTTAACGAATCGCGAATGTGCTGGAATGATTGGGCTGAATGTGATTTCTCTGAGTCTAGTCTTAAATGTTGCGATTTGCGAAATTCTATTTTCAAAGACTGTAGTTTTAAAAATGCTAATCTTGAGGATGCTGATTTACGCCATGCTACTTTTGAAAATTGCGATTTTTCCGGTGCATCCATGAAGGGCACAAAAATAAAAAAGGCATCTGGTATACTCACGAGGTTTTCTCCTAAAACAATTAAGACAGATAAAAAACAAAACTTGGAAATCGATTGGCAAAAAGAAAATGGGCCAGAAGCACCCGGCGGCTGAAAGGCTAAAGGGGCGGAGTTGGGTAATAAGGTTATTAAAATGTTTAACTGATCTATTAATAAGAGGGAAATAATGATAAAAAGAAAAATATCAGCTGCCGCAATTGAAAAAGAACCATACATTGTATGGAATGCATATATTGATCTGTTAGCAATGGAAGATGAAGCAAAATTGTCAGAAATATAAAAAATAGCGCAACATGCATTTTAGTATGAATCTGAAATTCAAAATGGTGGACATTTGCAATATTTTGAAAACAAAAGGAAGAAAGACTACTCTGAAGTAATAAACGCATTAAAAACAATTGGCGCAAATAAACATGCAGAAGTACTGGAAAAAGCTGAAAATGAATTTAGAAAGAAAAATAGGAAAATGATCGAATCTGTAGAGGAATATGTTGAAATTGCATTAGAAGGCGAGTCGTTAGAAATAAATATCATACCGGAGGTAATAATGAGTCTAGAATGGCTATTTACAATGATGATATTCTTTAGTGGATATCTATTTTTTAAGCATCCTCAAACAACGACCGCGTCATTAATCTTTCGTATAACTCTTTTAGCAGTAGGAGTAGTTGGTCTGATTGCGATAAAAATAATTAAGAAAAATAATTAGGTGACCCAAACATTTAGTAGTAATTAAAGTGTCGGAGGGAGTCAGGTGATAAAGTTTAACAGCTCACTTTAGCCGTGAGCTGTATATTTGAAGAGGCACAAAAAGCGAAATTGCATATTATATATTTGGCCATATGGAGGGATAATGGGAATTTTTAATATCTTCCGAAAACGGATAGAGTCTCCACATATTCCTGCTGGGACGGGGATTTTGTCTATTCTATTTGGAGAAACAACAGAATTAGAAAATCAATTCAAAGAAGACGTTTCAATTTATGGTGAAACCGGTATAACCGTTCACTCCTATAGAGTATCGAGTACCCAGGAAATAAGTGATCTTTTGTCTTCACAAAGACCAGGTCTTTTTCATTTACTTGCAACATTTACGAATAGAGGTTCACTTATTGATTCAATGGGTAAGGAAATATTCTTAAATGATTTAATGAAGCTAGGAGAATCAAGAGGGGTTCGGTTATTTATCATAGCCAGTGAGAATAATTTTAATAATATAAAGGAACATATTTACAGTTCTCAAATTATGAACTTTCTAACTATTTTAACTAGAAATAAGCATTTTCCAAGTTTTTTAAGAGGAATTATTTCCGGACTATCCAAGAATCCAAACTTTGCTCTTGCTTATGTGAAATTGGCTCCCCAACACCAATCAGCACAAGTGGGATTGCCCTTGCCTGGCTCTATCGCTATATGTCCATCCAAAAGTGGAAGAAGCTTAGTGCTATGGTCTGATGCACAGCTTTAAAAAGGAGAATATGCTTCATTAGATAGCGATTTTACAATAAGATTATAAAGATTGATATATTAAAACATCTACTAAAATAGTAGGTGTTTTTTTATTTTTACTCCGCGTAATTTAATTAGCAAAAATACTTGACAAGAAAAGCCCAGAGTGATAATATCAGAGTGGGGAAAAGTGGGGAAAAAGAGCTCGTAGTTCGTAGCTCATAGCTCGTAGTAAAAACTAAGATAAAGGAAAGATAATGTTCATTGGGCAGTACGAACATGCGTTAGATGAAAAAAATAGGTTGTTTATCCCGGCAAAATTCCGGCACGGGCAACAGGAATTTATCGTCACCCGCGGCTTGGAGAGTTGCTTGTTTTTATTTACTAAGGAATCGTGGCAGCAGATAACCGAAAAGCTGAATGCCTTGCCCCTGACCAAGCACGAAGCCAGGTCTTTCATCAGGCTCTTTGCCTCCGGTGCCCAGGACTGCGAAGTGGACGACCAGGGCCGGATCCTGGTCCCTAAGATCCTTAAAGAATATGCCGCTATCGGAAAAAAGGTCACTGTCATTGGTGTAATGAACAGGATTGAGATCTGGGACACCCAAAAATGGAACAAGTTCTATAAAACAACTAAACCAAAATATGAACATATAGCTGAAAAACTGACCGATTTGGGAATTTAAGGTCTATCTTATGTTAAAAAGACAGTATCATCAGCCTGTTATGCTTAAAGAAGCCATTATGCTGCTGGATATCAAAAAAGGCGGCATATATGTAGATGCTACTCTTGGAGGTGGTGGTCATGCGCAAAAGGTATTGGAAGAAATCGGTAGTCATGGCACACTTATCGGAATGGATCAAGACCAGGCCGCAATTGAGCATTGCCGGGAGTTATTCCGGAATCAAAAAAATATCATCCTGGAACAAGCTAACTTTAGAGACCTTTCCAGAATCCTTGATCAAAGAAAGATCAAAGAAATAGACGGTATACTATTTGATTTAGGAGTTTCCAGCTACCAGCTGGAAACCGCTGAGCGGGGTTTCAGTTTTAGCCAGGACGGCCCTTTAGATATGCGTATGGACCGTAGCCAGGGATTGACCGCTGCTGACCTGGTAAATTCGATAGGCTTGAAAGATTTAGCGCAGGTCATCGAGGATTACGGCGAGGAGCGGTGGGCCAAAAAAATCGCCAGGAATATTGTCTCAGCCAGGGAACACTGTCGCATTGATTCAACATCTGCATTAGCTGATATCGTCGCGGGCAGTATCCCCAGGAGCAAATGGCCTGACAATATTCACCCGGCGACCAGGACCTTCCAGGCTCTACGCATTACAGTTAATAATGAACTTTCGGTCTTAAAGCCGGCTTTATCAACAGCTATAAGATTTTTAAAAAATAGGGGCAGGATCGTGGTCATCTCTTTCCATTCCCTGGAGGACAGGATCGTAAAGAACACCTTAGTTGATTTTAGCCGGGGCTGTATTTGCCCTCCGAAACTGCCTATCTGCGTTTGCGGCCATACCGCCGAGATCAGGATCCTGACCAAGAAGCCGTTACAGGCCCAGGATGAAGAAATAGTAAGTAATCCCCGGTCGCGGAGTGCTAAGATGCGGGCGGGGGAAAGAATAGCCAATGGCTAAACGAAATAATCGCGGCGCCATTCACCGTTTTTTGTTCCTGGTGCTGTTGTTTTGCACAGCGCTGGCCTATGTGTGGCAGCAGATACAAGTTATGAAAGTTGGTTATGCCATAAACCAGTTGAAAGTGCAGATCGAAGAACGTGAAAATGAAAACCGGTTTTTGCGCATGAGAATAAGCAATTTAGGCTCACTGGAACGGGTGGAGAAGATAGCTAAAGAACGGTTGAAAATGGTCAATCCGCCACCGGAAAACATTATTTATCTACCAACCCAATAGAGGGGTGATTAATGTACCATAGACGCGCAGCCTTAGTCGCTTTTTGTGTTTTACTGCTTTTCTTTGGCGTGGTATGCCGCCTCTATTTTATTCAGGTCCTGCAATACCGTAAATTTGCCGGCTTGAAAGAAAAACAATATATTCAAACTGTCGAAATAAAGCCTAAGCGGGGAACTATTTTTGATTGCCAGGGCAGGGAATTGGCTTTAAGCGTTGATGTTGATTCGGTATGCGCTTTCCCGCGGCAGATCGAAAATGTCCAGGAAACAGCGGCAAAATTAGCCAAAGCTCTTGACCTGGACCAGGAAGTGATCAAGGAGAAACTGAAAACTGATAAGTATTTTGTCTGGATCGATCGCAAAATAGACGCAGAGCAAGCCAAGGCGGTTAAACTATATAAGTTGAAAGGAGTAGGCTTTGTCAAAGAAAGTAAAAGATGTTATCCTGATGAGCATTTGGCCAACCAGTTACTCGGATTTGTTGGTATTGATAATGATGGACTGACTGGAATAGAAAAATATTATGATGAGTATATTAAGGGTGAATCAAGTTTTGTTACCCAGGGAAAGGACGCCAAAGGCCGCAGCGTACTGAACGATACAGAAACCTGTTATAACAGCAGTAATTCAAATGATCTTATCTTGACTATTGATAAAACCATTCAATATATCGCTGAACGTGAGCTAGATGCGGCCTGGGCCAAATATAGCGGGCGGAATGCCCTGATCATCGTACAAAAAACCAAGACTGGAGAGATCCTGGCTTTAGCCGGCCGGCCTACTTTTTCTTACCATAAAATAAAGGAAAGCAGCATTAGTGAAATGCGCCTTCGGGCTATCACCGATTTCTATGAACCAGGATCAACCTTTAAGATAATTACCGCAGCCGCAGCATTAGAAGAAAAGGTCGTAAAACCGGAAGACCGCTATTTTTGCGAAAATGGTTCTTATAAAGTAGGGCCAACAGTGATCAGGGACCATGAAAAAGAAGGCTGGTTGACCTTTGCCCAGGTTGTAGAGCGTTCCTCCAATATAGGGACGGCCAAAGTTGCTAATAAAATCGGTCGGGATAAGCTGTTTTATTACTCTAAAATGTTCGGCTTTGGCAGTATGACTGGCATTGGTTTGCCGGGAGAAATTCAGGGGCTGTTGCGCAAACCTAAAGACTGGTCCAGTATTTCACTTGGCCGTATTTCCTTTGGCCAGGAAATAGGTGTGACTCCGCTGCAGCTGTTGAATGCGGTCAATGCCGTAGCTAACGGCGGGATGTTGATGCAACCGATGATAGTTAAGGCTATACGTAATAAGCAAGGGACCATAATCAAGGAATATGATCCACAGATAATGAGGAAAGTTATTTCTCCGGAAACAGCCCAGACATTAACCACGATCCTGCAAGGCGTAGTTGAGAATGGTACCGGCGCCATGGCCCAGGTAAAAGGCTATGATGTTGCCGGCAAAACAGGAACCGCGCAGAAGATCGATCCCAGTATCAAGAAATATTCTGATACAAAATATGTGGCCAGTTTTGTCGGTTATTTGCCGGCTGACGATCCGGAAGTAACTATCCTGGTGATTATTGATGAGCCCAAAGAAATATATTGGGGCGGCAGTGTCTGCGCTCCGGTCTTTGCCAATGTAGCCAGGGATATTATGCGCTATCTCAATATACCGGCAAAAACAACTTTGTTAGCCAGCAACAAAAAAATATAAGAAGACGAATTACTCGAATTATAGCGAATATCACGAATAAAAACCATCCATTCGCGTAATTAGCTGTCATTCGAGACATTCGCAAAAGGATTTTAGCATGTTACTCAGGGAAGTATTAGCGATAATTGATGTACAGCACATCAGCGGCACGGTTGATAGCGTTGAAGTAAATGGGGTCACCTACGATTCCCGCAAAGTTCAGAATAAGCATAATCGCTATATATTTGTCTGCATTGAAGGCTTCAAGGAAAGCGGCACTAAATATATCGCTCAGGCCTTGGAAAAGGGAGCAGTGGCCATTGTCAGCCAGGAAAAACCAGCTATGGATATTAAAGTGCCTTTTATCCAGGTAGATAATGCCAGAAGCGCTTTAGCCAAAATAGCGGCCAAAATATACAATTACCCTTCTGATAAACTCAAAGTGATTGGCATCACCGGTACTAATGGCAAAACTACGATCACCTATCTGCTGGAGGCCATTTTACAGGAACATGGGCAGCATACCGGTGTCTTAGGAACTATAGAATACCGTCTTGGCCAGAAAGTCCTGCCAGCGCCAACCACCACCCCCCAGGCTAGCGATTTGCAGGAATTTCTGGCTGAGATGGTTAAACAAAAGTTTGATTATGTGGTAATGGAAGTGTCTTCCCATGCTTTGGAATTGAATCGGACAGAGGGGTGTGAATATGATACCGCTGTTTTTACAAACCTGACCAGGGATCACCTTGATTTTCATAAAGATTTTGAACATTATCTGGCTGCCAAAGCCAAGCTCTTTACCGGTTTAGGCAGTAACCAGCGCAAAAAAAGTAAAACTAGTGCCGTGATCAATATCGATGACCCAGCCGGGGCTAAAATAGTGCAGCTGATCCCGGCAGGAGTAGAAGTATTTACTTATGGATTTAATGAAAAGAATGCTTTCTTAAAGGGCGAGGAAATTGCCCTGTTTCCTGGAAAAACAACTTTTTCATGCTTGATAAACCAAAAAAAGTATCAAGTCCAGCTAAACCTGACTGGCAAGCATAATGCCTATAATGCTTTGGCGGCGATCGGGACAGCTATTAGCCAGGGAATCCCGCCGGAAACGATCCTAAAGGGATTAGCCAAAGTCAATTCTGTGCCGGGGAGATTTGAACTCGTGGAATGTGGACAAAAGTTCACTGTTGTGGTAGACTATGCCCATACAGATGACGCCTTATATAATGTCCTGACCGCTGCCCGGGAATTGCATCCGAAAAGATTGATCACTGTTTTTGGGGCTGGCGGTGACCGTGACCGCTTTAAACGTCCCTTAATGGGCCAGGTGGCAGCTACGCTCAGCGATTATTGTATTGTCACCAGCGATAATCCACGCAGCGAGGACCCAGAAAAGATCGCTCTGGATATAGAGATCGGGATCAAGAAAGCAGGCAAGACTAATTATAGTATTATTATTGACCGGCACGAGGCCTTAGTCAAAGCGTTGGAAATGGCTGAGCCAGGTGATTTGGTCATGATCGCGGGGAAAGGGCATGAAAATTACCAGATCTTCAAGGACAAGGTGATCCATTGCGATGACCGGGAAACAGCCAGGAAAATCTTAAAGAAGCGTTGAGAATAATTGGATGGAAAATATATCATTAGGTGAGATAATAAAAGCTACCAGCGGCACTTTATTAAAAGGAAGTGCCGCTCTTTATTTGCCTGATATTTGTACCGACACCAGGGCGATAAAAAAAGGAAATACCTTCCTGGCGCTTAAAGGGCCGAATTTCAACGCCAATGACTTATTGGCAGAAGCCGTGAAAAAGGGAGCCGCCGGAGTGATCTGTGAAAAGAAACCCGCTCCAGCCTTACTGCGCAAAGTGCGTTTTGCTATTGTGGTCAAGAATAGTTTAGCCGCCTTGCAGCAGATCGCCGGTGCCTATCGCGGCAAATTCGATATACCAGTGATCGCTATCACGGGATCCAATGGCAAAACAACCACCAAGGAAATGATCGGGAAAATATTATCCCGCTGTTTTCGCACCCTGGTGACACCCGGGAATCTAAATAACCAGATTGGCCTACCCCTAACCCTCTTACAGTTGCGCCAGGATCATCAGGCTGCGGTCTTGGAACTCGGGACGTCGGCTTTAGGAGAAATAGACACGTTAGCCAGGATCGCTAAACCTACTATCGGTGTGATCACCTGCATTGGACATTCCCACCTGCAGGGACTCAAGAACTTGTCTACCGTATTGCGCGCAAAAATGGAGCTGATCGATAATTTGGGGCCAGCCGGTACCGCTGTCATGAACAATGATGATCATTGGTTGCGAAAAAAGCTGCCCGGCATTACTAGCCAGGTGGTAACTTTCGGAGTGATACATAAGTCTGATGTAACAGCGCATAGAATAGCCAGCCAGCCTGACAAAAATAAAATAATATTTACCCTGGGCCAAAAGGCACAAAGACGGAAAGTTACCCTTAATATATTGGGAAAACATAATGTATATAATGCCCTGGCTGCTGCAGGGACAGGACTGGCATTAGGGATACCGCTGGCCGATATCGTAAAAGGATTGTCCAGCTTTCACGCTGTATCCGGCCGCATGAAAATGGTGAAGAAAAAAGGAATAACTATCCTTGATGACAGTTACAATGCTAACCCGGATTCCATGAAAGCAGCCTTACTTACCCTGGAAAGCTTTAGCTGTAATAGGAGAAAGATCGCTGTTTTGGGAGATATGCTGGAACTGGGGCAGGAAAGCGGCAATAAACACTGGGAAATAGGGGAATTTATTGGACAATTGGGTCTCGATATGCTATATACAATAGGACCGCAAAGCCAGCTCTTAGCCCAGGCAGCCCTGCAATCTGGCCTATCCCTGGAAAAGATCAATCGTTTTAGTACTGGCCAGGAGCAATTGCTAGTACGTTCCCTAAAAGCCAATATGCGTCGCAGGGACATTATGTTATTTAAGGCTTCCCATGGCATGTGTTTGGAAAAAATAGTAGCCAGTATTTTAGACAAGTAGAGGGTGGAATGTTCTATCATCTCCTGTATCCATTGCATAACATCTTCAGTCCATTTAATATTTTCCAATATATCACTTTCCGGTCAGTAGGGGCAGCTTTGACCGCCCTGGTGGTCAGCCTGTTCATCACCCCTGGTGTCATCCGCAAGTTAAGGAATTTCCATATCGGACAGCATATCCGCGTAGATGGTCCGCAAACACATTTAAAAAAAGAAGGAACCCCGACCATGGGTGGGGTCATTATCCTGGTTTCCATGCTCTTCAGTACTTTGTTATGGGCCCGCCTCAACAATCGTTTTATTATTATTGGTATTTTCTCCGCGCTGTGGCTGGGACTGCTTGGGTTTTATGATGATTACCTTAAACTGGTGAAAAGAAATCCACGGGGCTTGTCTGCTAATTATAAATTATTGGGACAAGTCGTCCTGGCTTTGATCGTGGCCTGTTATTTATACCTGTTCCCGGTAAATTCATTTTATACGACCAAAGTGAATGTGCCGCTGATCAAGATGCTCAATTTAGGCATTTTGTATATCCCTTTTGTGGTCCTGATGATCGTGGGTGCTTCAAATGCCGTTAATCTCACCGATGGCCTGGATGGACTGGCTATCGGCAATATTATTTTTGCAGCATTGACCTATGCGGTTCTGACTTATGTTGCCGGTAACTTTAAATTTGCCTCATACCTGAAAATTATTTATGCTCCGGGGACCGGAGAGCTTACTGTATTACTAGCGGCCATGATCGGGGCCGGCCTGGGCTTCCTTTGGTACAATGCCTATCCAGCCGAGATCTTCATGGGGGATACTGGTTCTCTCTTCCTGGGCGGTACCTTGGGAGTGGTGGCAGTATGCATCAAACATGAAGTATTACTGGGTGTGGTTGGCGGTATTTTTGTGCTTGAAGCGTTATCTGTTATCCTGCAAGTTGGTTCATTCCGGTTGCGGGCCAAACGTATCTTTAAGATGGCTCCGATCCATCATCACTTTGAGTTAAAAGGCTGGTCTGAACCGAAAGTAGTAGTCAGGTTTTGGATCGTCGGTATTATTCTGGCCTTCCTGGCCATTGCCACTTTAAAGCTAAGATAAGGATAGAAATATACGTGTTCGTATTCAGCGGCAAAAGAGTCTTAATATTAGGTGCTGCTCGCAGCGGTATAGCGTGTGCCAGTCTTTTATTGCAAAACGGCGCTCATGTTACTATCAGTGACAATAGCGCTAAACCTCTGCTGCAAAAAGAACTGGCCCATCTGCGGAGCAAAGGGGCAATAGTCAAGACTGGCGGCCACCCGCTCTCCTTGCTGTCTGGAATTGATTATGTAATTATATCTCCCGGGATCCGCTCTGACCTGGCGATACTGCAAAAAGCCCGTCTACACAAAATCCGTGTCTTAAGTGAAATAGAAGTCGCCTACACCTACATCTCTGGTCCCGTTATTGGAATTACCGGTACTAATGGCAAAACTACTACCACCAGCCTTGTTGGCGAGATCTTCCGCCAGGCCGGCCGGAAAACGCTGGTTTGCGGCAACATTGGTTTGCCCATTTCAGCGATCGCCGCGAAAACTGATAAGCGTTCAATAGTGATTGCTGAGATCAGCAGTTTTCAGCTGGAAAATATAGTTGATTTCCGGCCGCATATTTCAGTAATGCTGAATATTACGCCTGATCACCTGGACCGCTATCCTGGCTTTGCCGCGTATGCCATGGCCAAAAAGCAAATTTACCGCAATCAGGAACAGGATGATTATGCGGTCATAAATTATGACGATCTGGTGAGCCGGAAAAGCGCCGGCAGAGTTAGAGCGAAAGTGGTATTTTTCTCCCGCAAAAAAATATTAGCCGCGGGCGTGTTCGTCAAAGACGGAATAATTATTGCCAAAATAGGCGGCCGGCTGCAGAAAATAATCAAAATAGCAGAATTAAGAATACCGGGACCGCATAATTTAGAAAATGCCCTGGCGGCTATTGCCTGCGGCGTACTGGGAAAGATAGCTTTGCCCAGTATGAAAAAGACCTTGAAGACTTTCCACGGGGTAGAACACAGGTTGGAGCAGGTAAAAACAGTAGGGGAAGTACAGTATATCAATGATTCAAAAGCTACGAATGTTGATTCTGTCGTCAAAGCCTTGGAAAGCTTTGAGGATAATATAATCCTGATCGCCGGCGGCAGGGATAAGGGAAGCCCTTACCTGCCTTTGGCCCGGCTCGTCCGGCAAAAAGTAAAAGCGCTCATTGTGCTGGGAGAAGCAAAAAACAAAATTAAAAAAGAACTGGGATCTTTGACTAAAACTTTTACCGTGAAAAGTCTGGCTGAGGCCGTCAAACTGGGGCAACAGCTGGCTGCTCCCGGGGATACAGTGCTATTGTCTCCAGCCTGCGCCAGTTTTGATATGTTCCGTAATTATGAAGAACGCGGCCGTGTTTTTAAAGAAGAGGTAAAAAAACTTTAGGGGTTTCTTTTGAAGCAGCTTCACCAGTTACATCATCCGGATTTACATATGCTGGGCGTTACCGTGGCTTTGGTCGTTTTCGGGCTGATGATGATCTATTCCTCCAGCGCTATTTTTGCTTCCCAGCAATATAACAATAGCTGGTATTTTTTCCAGAAGCAGCTGCTCTGGGCGCTGGTCGGATTGGGCGCTTGTTACCTTTTGATGAAAGCTGATTATCATATCTTACAGCGCTATTCCCGGGCCTTGATCATTATTTCTATTGTTTTATTAGTTTTAGTGCTGACCGGGATATTTGGCCGGGAAGTAGGAGGAGCCAAACGCTGGATCATGCTGGGGCCGGCCAGCTTCCAGCCGTCAGAACTGGCCAAGATCAGCCTGCTTATTTATATCGCTGATTATCTTGACCGCAAACAAAGTAAATTAAGTAAAGTAATTAAAGGTGTGGCCCCAATTCTCATGGTCATATGCATAGTGTGTGGTTTAATACTAGTGGAACCGGATATGGGGACTAGTGTTACTCTGGGAGCTGTTTCGCTGGGAATGTTATTTGTAGGAGGGTTGAGTTTCTGGTATATTGGTAGCCTGCTGCTTATGAGCATTCCCTTATTTTTTGTTTTAGTAAAGTTGAAACCTTATCGTATGCGCCGTCTGGCAGTTTTCCTTGATCCCTGGGCTGATCCGCAAGGCAAAGGTTACCAGATCATCCAATCGCTGATAGCCCTTGGTTCCGGTGGTTTTTTTGGAGTAGGATTGGGCAATAGCAAGCAGAAATTGCTCTATTTGCCGGCCGCCCACACAGATTTTATTTTTCCCATTATCGGCGAGGAACTGGGTTTTATCGGTACTTTAAGTATTGTTGTCTTGTTTTTTATCTTTGCCTGGCGCGGCCTGAAGATATCGTTCCATGCTCCTGATCTTTTTGGCAGCATGCTGGCCGGAGGGATCACCCTGATGATAGTCCTGCAGGCATTGATCAATATCGGGGTTTCCTGCGCTTTTTTCCCGACCAAGGGATTGCCTTTGCCTTTAGTCAGTTATGGCGGTTCTAGCCTGGCTTTTACCCTGGTCAGTATAGGTATATTATTGAATATATCACGACAAACAACAAAGTAAAGCGGCGTAAAGCGGATAGCGGGTAGCGTGTAGAAAAACGGAGATAATATTTTCCTCTACGCTATACGCTTAACGCTAAACGCCCAAGAGGGTTTTCCCATGAGAGTTCTAATCGTAGCTGGCGGCACCGGCGGGCACTTATACCCGGGTGTCAGCGTAGCTAAAAAGCTAAAGGAAAAGAACCATCAGGTTTTAATGGTGATTCGTGATAAAGACATGGAAAAAGAGATTGTTAACAAATATCAGCTGGAATTCGCCACTATCGCCGGGATCGGCTTGAAAAAAAGCATCAGCGGATTGTTAAAGTTTGGCTGGCAATTCCTGAAGGGATTAAACGAGGCACACAGTATCCTGGATAGATTTAAGCCGGAGGTGATCCTGGCACTGGGGAATTACCTTTCCCTGCCTATTGCCCTGGCTGGCCAGCGGAAAAATATCCCGGTTGTATTGCATGAACAAAATTGCCTGCCCGGAAAAGCGACCAGGTTTCTGGCTAAGAAAGCCTCAAAGATATGTATCAGTTTTAAAGAGTCTTTAGCTTACCTGGAAAAATTCAAGTCAAAAATAATCATAACTGGGAATCCCTTACGGCCGGAGATGGTATCTGCTCCAGCGGTCATAACCGGCAAACCGATAAGAAATATATTAGTGTTTGGCGGCAGCCAGGGTGCGCATAGTATCAACCTGGCAATGCTTTCTGCATTGGACCGGTTGGAACTGGTGCGGGCAAAAGTGACGATCACCCATCTGGCCGGAGTGCAAGACCTGCCTTTGGTAGAAAACGGCTACCGGGAACGTAATTTTGATGTTATGCTGGCTTCTTATCTTCATGATATGCAAGAAGCCTACGCTAAAGCCAGCCTGGTAGTAGCCAGGGCAGGGGCAGCGACTCTGGCTGAATTGGCATTTTTCGGACTACCTTCAATATTGATACCGTATCCTTTTGCCGCGGAAGATCACCAGCGGATAAACGCTGCCGTACTGGTCAATGCCGGAGCAGCCAGGATGATCATGGATAAAGATCTCAATGGTGAAATATTGGCCAGTAGTATTATAGAAATAATCCAGAATGGGACTGTGTTGCAGTATATGTCTGCCGCTGCCAGGAAACTGGCTCAACCGCAGGCAGCAGAGAATATTGTAAGGGTTTTAAATGAAATCATAAGCTCTAAATAATATTAAATTATCAAATCTCAAATTTTAAATTTCCAATATTCAGAACATTAGAAATTCGATATTAGAATTTGTATTTCAGAATTGGGGAAATCATGTTTAAAAAGTTCCAGCATATTCACTTTGTAGGTATTGGCGGCTCAGGCATGAGCGGCATTGCTGAAGTATTATTGAACCTGGGGTATAAAGTATCAGGATCTGACCTTAAGGAAACAGAAATTGTCGGCCGGCTCAAGTCGTTGGGTGGAGAAATATTCATCGGTCACCGGGAATCAAATGTTAATCATGCCGATGTCGTGGTAGTGTCTACGGCAATTGATGTAAGTAACGTGGAAGTAACTGCGGCCATCAGGGAAAAGATACCCGTCATACCGCGGATAGAAATGCTGGCTGAGCTCATGCGGCTTAAATATGGCGTGGCTATAGCCGGCACCCATGGTAAAACTACGACAACCTCACTTATAGCCCTGGTCTTGGCTAAAGGCGGGCTGGACCCTACGGCCATTATTGGCGGTAAATTAAATAATATCGGTAGTCATGCCAAGCTGGGACAAGGAGAATATTTGGTCGCAGAAGCAGATGAAAGCGATGGTTCTTTCCTGAAACTCACCCCGACCATTGGCGTAATCACCAATATCGATAATGACCATCTTGATTATTGGAAATCCACTGAAAAATTGCACCAGGGTTTTATCGATTTTGCAAATAAAGTGCCATTCTATGGCAGTACGATAATTTGTGGTGATGATCCTGGCGTACGCCAGATCATGACGCAGATAAAGCGCCGCTATATTACCTATGGCTTGGCGGTAAACAAGATGAGCAACCACGACTTGGTCGCTCATTCGATAGAGTTTGCCGGTTTTGGCACCCAGTTTGAAGTAGTTTATAACGAAAATAATTTAGGTCAAATTAAACTGCAAGTGCCTGGGCTGCATAATGTGTATAATGCTTTGGCTGCAATCGGGGTTGGATTGGAGCTGGAGGTGCCTTTTGCAGTCATTAAGGAAGGATTAGGCGAATTTAAGGGAGTAGTCAGGCGGCTGCAGTTAAAGGGTGAGATCAACAAGATCGTGGTTATGGATGATTATGGACATCATCCGACAGAGATTAAAGCTACCCTGGATGCTATTAAGCGATTCTGGAAAGGACGGCTCCTGGTGGTCTTCCAACCGCATCGGTTTTCCAGGACCAAATTGCTGGCTGAAGAATTTGGCCGGGTTTTTGGACAGGCAGATGAACTTTTTATTTTAGATATTTATTCTGCCGGGGAAAAATTCATTCCCGGTGTTGATGCCCAACTGCTGGTCGATACGATCAAAAGGACCAGCAATGACCGGGTCCAGCATCTGCCTGGCCGTAAAGAAGTGTTGGCCTTTTTAGCTGCTAATGCCAAGCCTGGTGACCTGATCCTGACCCTGGGGGCGGGAGATGTTTGGAAAACCGGGGAAGAACTTTTAGAGCAGTTAGCCAGAAAAGGGTAACAGGTAATCAGGAGACCAGGAAGAGGATATCAGGAAATCAGAATATCAGGTACTTGCCTGATACCCTGATAACCTGATCACCACTACCTGATACCCTGATATACTGATAGACGTATTTAATTTTAGACAAGGAAAAACTATGGAGTTGAAGAACCTAACTACTTTCCATATTGGCGGGAAAGCCCAGCACTATTTTATAGTTAATTCACTCCCGGAGTTGCAGGAGAAACTGGCCGCTATCAGGCGCAAAAAAGTGAAGTATTATATTCTCGGGAGCGGCTCTAATATTCTGGTTCAAGACCAAGTCTTAAAAGGAGCGGTTATTAAACTGGGACCGGGATTCACGAAGATAAGAAGGAAAAATAATACTTTGATCGCCGGCGGGGCTGTGACCATCTCCAGGTTATTATCATATTGCCGCGCGCACAACTTAACAGGAGCTGAATTTCTCTGGGGTATACCTGGTACAGTAGGTGGCGCAGTGAAAGGTAATGCCGGGACCGGTGATAAGAGCATAGCTGATATTATCAAAGGAGTGTCCGGTATCTCTGGCCTGGGTAATCTGGAACAATTACCTGTTGAAAAGCTGTTTTTTAGTTATCGCGGATCAAATATCGGCGATATTTTTATTATCACTGAAGTGGAATTGGCTTTACATAAAAGTTCTAAACATGTTATAAAGAAAAATACAGATAAATACCGGCAGCTGCGCAGCAGTCAGCCCAGGGGTTATTCCGCCGGGTGCATTTTTAAAAACCCTTCAGGCCAAATCGCCGGGGCACTTATTGAATTTGCCGGGTTAAAAGGCAAAACCAGCGGCAGTGCGATAATTTCCCCAAAACATGCAAATTTTATACTCAATAAAAATGGCCGGGCCAAAGCCAGGAATGTCTGGGATCTGATTGTCCTGATCCGTAAGACCGTACAGCAAACAAGCGGCATAACCCTGGAGTTGGAAATAAAAACCTGGGGAGAATTTAAATAAAACAGATGGCGGACGGCAGATGGCGGTTAGCGGCAAAATATTTTGGAGGATGGATAAGTGAAATTGGCAGAGTTGAAACATAAAACGATTGGCGTGCTGATGGGCGGTACATCAAGTGAGCGGGAGGTTTCCTTAAAGACTGGCCGGTCCATATATAAAGCATTAAGAGAAGAAGGGTATAAAGCCGTAGCTATTGACGTTGGAAAGGATATTGTTACAGACCTGAAAAAGAAGAAGATCAGCCTGGCTTTTGTTGCCTTGCATGGTCCTCTGGGAGAAGACGGCACTATCCAGGGATTATTGGAAGTGCTGGGCATTCCCTATACTTCGAGCGGGGTATTGGCCAGCTCCCTGGCCATGGATAAAGAAAAAACAAAAGAAGTATTCCTGGCTTATAAGATCCCTACGCCAGCCTGGCAAGTCGTGAAAAAAGGACAAAACACAAAGGTACGTAATTTCCCCGTGGTAGTGAAACCTGTGCGACAAGGTTCGGCAGTCGGAGTGAGTATTATAGATAAACCAGGACAGTTGTCCCGGGCTTTGCGGCAAAGCTTCCGCTATGACGATAAGGCTATGATAGAGCAGTATATCCCGGGCATAGAGCTGACGGTAGGCGTGTTGAATGATAAACCGCTGCCAGTGATCCGGATCATCCCCCAGAACAAGTTTTATGATTTTGAATCTAAGTATGCGCCTGGCGGCAGCAGGCATCTTATTCCGCCGGGAATTCCAGCCGTGGCAGAGAAAAAGGCCGGGATCTTGGGCCTGGCAGCGCATCAGGCGCTGGGTTGCCGCGGAGCTACCAGGGTGGATATGATCCTGGATAAACAAGGCAGGCTATTTGTCCTGGAAGTTAATACTATCCCCGGTATGACGGAAACAAGCTTATTGCCTGATGCCGCTAAAGCAGCTGGTTACAGTTTTAACGCTCTGGTCTTGGCCATAGCCCAAGACGCGGATTTGAATAAGTGATTTCGAGGAGCGGGGCGCATGCCTGCTAAAAAAATCGGTAAAAAAAGAAAATGGAATTCACGCGTTAAGAAACGCCGTAAACAGACGCTGCACTTTAATAACCAGCTTAAAAAGGGCGCCTTGAGTATAGGAGCCGCGGTAATTTTGCTGGCGGCTGGATGGTATGGATACCAAAAATTATTTTTTAGCCTGACCAATAGCAAACGCTGCGTACTGACCAGGGTGGAAATAAAAAACCTGAAATATTTATCCCAGCATGAGATACTGCGTTTGGCCAATATCCCGTGCGGGGTGAGTATCTTTACCTTGCCGCTGGAAGATATAGAAGGGCGAATCAAAAGCAATCCCCTGGTCAAGAAAGCCCGGGTTATCCGGAAATGGCCCAGCATCCTGGTAATACATATCCAGGAACGTGATCCTGTAGTGAAGATCATAGATCAAGGACAGGAATATTTACTGGACAGCGAAGCGCGCGCGATCAAGAATCCATTACTGCATCCAGTTGCCTTACCAGTCCTATCTGGTTTGTCCTTGCATGATATCCGCTTGCCCCTAATAATTAATTTCCTGTTTTCAATGCGTCAGCAAGGCCTGGATCTTTTCCAGCAAGCAGCCAGTTTCACCATGGACACAGCTAAGGGTTTGATCGTGCAGTTAAGCAGTGGCCTGACTTTATATTGGGGAGAGCTTGATAATAAAATGATCGCAGGAAATATTCACCGGCTTCAGCAAGTGCAGCATGACTCTGAGAACAAAGGAATATCACTGCAATATATTGACTTGCGTTTCAAAAATGTGGTAATAAAACCATTGTAGAAGAATGATTACACCGATTACAGAAGCGATTTACACCGATTACTTAAAGGTTTGAATCTGTGTAATCTTATTTGAAATCTGTGTAATCGTACTACTAGGAGGAATTAATTGGGCAAGAATAATTTTGTGGTTGGTTTGGATGTAGGTACGAGTAAAATATCCGCCTGCATTGGACAGTTGAATGATAATGACCAGATCCAGATCATCGGGGTCGGGCAGGCAGTCAGTGAAGGAGTTAAGCAGGGCATGATCACTGACCTGGAAAGAGCGACCAAAGCAGTCAGTAAGGCAGTAGAGGAAGCTGAAAAAATATCAGGTTTGGATATTAGCGAAGTATCCCTGGGCGTAGGCGGGAGTCACATTAAAAGCCAGCATAGCCGCGGGGTGATAGCTATTTCGCGCACCGACAAGGAAATAACACCAAAGGATGTAGAAAGGGTCATTGACCAGGCCCGGGCCATTCCCGTTCCGCTGGAACAGGAAGTGATCGATGTTTTGCCCCAACGATATATCATTGATGACCAGGATGGCATTGTTGACCCGATAGGGATGTCCGGCATCAGGCTGGAAACAGAAGTCTTGATCATCTCCGGCGGTGTAGCCGCGATCCAAAATATGGTCAAAGTGGTAAATAAGGCAGGTCTACGGATAAAAGACCTGGTTGTAGGCAGCCTGGCAGTCAGTTCCAGCGTCTTACTGAAAGATGAAAAAGAACTGGGTGTGGCATTGGTAGATATAGGCGGCGGTAAAACTGATATTGCTGTATTTATAGAAGGGAATATCCGCTACCTGGGCAGTTTGCCGGTAGGTGGTGAACTTATCTCTAAGGACATAGCCTTTGGCTTGCGTACTTCCTTTAAGGAAGCTGAGGAAATAAAGAAGCAATACGGATGGGCGAAGAGAGATTTGATCACCAATGCCGGAGAAATATCCGTCACCGGTATTGGCCGGAGAGAAGCCCGCAAAGTACCGGTAGAAGCGCTGGTGGAAATAATCGAACCGAGAATGGAAGAGATCCTGAATATTATTAACCGGGAGATCCAGAAAAGCAATTTAGCAGATCTTATTCCTAGTGGCTTGATCATTACCGGCGGAGCTTCCCAGCTACGGGGACTGGAGCAGTTTGCCGAACAGGTTTTTGGCATGCCTACCAGGATCGGGGCGCCGCAGGAGATGCTGGGCATGTCCTCCCAATCACAGAATTCAGGCCTGGCTTTAAGCATGGGGCTGGTGCAGTTATCATTGCAGGAAGCTATGGAAAGCGGACGTTACTACAAAAAGGGAAAAACCAGGTTGTTTGAACCCTTGGAGCGTTGGAAACACTGGCTGGAAGATATCTTTTAAAAACACGAATAAAAACCGAATGAAAAGCGCGAATAGCTCGAATAAGTACAATAAATAGTTTGCTTTATTCGCGTAATTCGCTATCATTCGCTTAATTCGCAACAGAAGGAGTATGCTGAGTGTCTTCATTGAAGTTTCGGGAAACATTTGCTCAATCTGCGAACATTAAAGTGATTGGTGTCGGCGGCGGCGGCGGGAATGCAGTCAACCGGATGGTCATGGCCAATATAAAGGGTGTTGATTTTATTGCTGCCAATACCGATGCGCAAGCCTTAAAATATTCCCTGGCCACTCAACGGCTGCAGCTGGGAGAGAAAGCCACCCGGGGCCTGGGAGTGGGCGGCGATCCGGCCATTGGCAAAAAAGCGGCGGAAGAATCTAAAGCCTTGATCAAGGAAACCCTGCGCGGCGCGGATATGGTGTTTGTTACTGCCGGATTAGGCGGCGGGACAGGTACTGGCGGCGCGCCGGTGGTGGCAGATATTGCTAAGAGCATTGGCGCCTTAACCGTTGCCGTAGTTACCAAGCCATTCATGTTTGAGGGCAAGGTCCGGGCTAAACAGGCCGAGGAAGGGCTAAATGAACTCAGGAGCAAAGTAGATACGCTACTGGTGATCCCTAATCAAAAATTATTTTCCGTGATCGATAAGAATACTTCCCTGCTGGATACCTTTAAAAAAGTTGATGAGGTTTTACAGCGCGCCGTGCAAAGCATTAGTGATATTATTACCCAGCACGGAGTGGTCAACGTGGATTTTGCCGATGTGCGGACGATCATGCAAAGCTCCGGCAATGCCTTAATGGGTGCGGGTATGGCCAATGGCCAGAACCGGGCCCGCATTGCCGCGGAGAAGGCGGTTACCTCGCCGCTGCTGGAAGATGTCAGTATTAATGGGGCGAATAAAGTATTAGTTAATATTACCGGCGGTTTGAACCTGACCATGTATGAAACTGAACAGATCATGACCGTCATGCATAATTACATTTCTTCCGATGCCAATGTGATCTTCGGGGCGGTATTTGATGATAAATTGCAGGAAGAACTTAAAGTCACGGTTATTGCTACGGGATTTTCTGCACACAAGGAAACAGCGCGCCACCATTATATGCAGGGATTCACCCAGGAAAAACAGCGTCCATTGCCATTGGAGGAAGACGAAGATCCTTCGGTCCCTGAGCCGAGAGAAAAAGTATATAGCAAAGTTGATATTAATGTTCCCGCTTTTATACGCAAACAAAAAGGCATAAGGGAGGAATCTGAAAGTGAAGCTTGATAATCTCGAAAATCTGTTAAGGTATATGGTTGAACGAAAAGCCAGTGACCTTCATTTGCGGGTAGGATTGCATCCTATTTTGCGGATTAACGAAGAATTAGTGCATACTGAATTCGATCCGATGAAAAAAGAAGATATTGAAGGATTAGCCATGGGGATCATGAGTGATGAACAGAAACAAATGTTCAAACATGATCATGAGCTGGATATGGCCTATAGTGTTAGCGGCCTGGCCAGGTTCAGGCTGAATATATTCTATCAGCGCGGTTCAGTCAGTATCGCTCTCAGGATGGTGCCGATCCAGATCCTGGGATATGAAGAATTAAATTTGCCACCGATCATTGCTACCCTCGCGGAAAAGCAGAGAGGCCTGGTGTTGGTCACAGGAACTACCGGCAGCGGTAAATCGACAACCTTGGCCGCGATGGTGGATCATATAAATACTACCCGGAAAGCCCATATCATCACGATCGAAGATCCGATAGAGTTCTTGCATAAAGATAAATTGAGCATCTTGAGCCAGAGAGAAGTAGGGTTAGACACCCGTAATTTCGTCACAGCCCTGCGTCACGTGATGAGGCAAGATCCGAATGTGGTTCTGATCGGTGAAATGCGTGATTTGGAGACGATGGCCTCAGCTATGACCGCGGCCCAACTTGGTCACCTGGTCATGAGTACCTTGCACACAGTCGATGCTGTCCAGACCATTTCCCGTATTATCGACTTGTTCCCTCCTTATCAGCAGGCGCAGGTCCGCTTGCAGATGGCTAATACTTTACAGGGTGTGATTTCACAGCGTTTATTACCCAGGATCGACCAGCCGGGCCTGATCCCGGCGGTAGAAATATTGATTGCTACGCCTTATGTTAAAAAACTGATCGAGGAAAATAACATTAGCGATCTCCGTAAGGCTATTAATGAAGGCGGATACTACGGGATGCAATCATTTAACCAGGCCTTAGTAGCCCTGTATAAAGGCGGCAAAGTGTCGTTGGAAGAAGCTTTAGCCGCAGCTTCCAATCCTGAAGAACTGATGCTGAACATCAGGGGTATATATTCAGGCAGTGATATGAATATAGGCAAGGATAAATGAGGAAGGGGATATTCACTCTGCCCCGTTTTTCAAAGAACCATACTATCCTCCAGGGAACTACTTCTGTTTCCCTGGGGGATTTTAATTTTTTCCACGGCCATCACCGGATATTGGTCCGTGAGGATATAAAAATCCTGAAAAAACTGCTATGTTGTGAAAAAGCTCCTCTAGTACTCGTGGAGCAGGTTCATGGCTGCCGGATCAAAGCTGTCCGGACGAAACCTAAAACAGGAATATCTTATTTTTCGGGTTTCGATGCCTTAATGACCGCAGAACGAGGTTTGTTGATCGGTATCCTTACTGCCGATTGCCTGCCGGTTTTCCTCTTTGACCGCCGCCAGAACGTCATTGGACTGGCACATGCCGGTTGGCGGGGAATTGCAAAAAAAATAGTGCCGGCAACCATAAATAGAATGATAAAACTGTATGGCACCTGTCCCGCCGATATAATAGCCGGCATCGGACCGCATATCTCTGCCAAACACTACGAAATAGATTCCGGGACTGCCCGTCAGCTTGGATTACCGGCCAAAAATAGTACCCCAGCTGACCTGGCCAAATTAGTCAGGGATCAATTGCGCGGGAACGGGGTGCCTGGATCAGCTATAGAAATATCCCCGCTTTGTACTTATTCTTCCCGGCAGTGTTACTCCTATCGCCGCCAAGGGAAAAAAGCCGGCCGCCTGCTATCTTTTCTATTGCTAAAATAGCTATTTTTTGATATAATAAAACTTTAATATGAGTGCTATTTATGATAATGTACAGCAAGTGCGGTCAATAATTTCCCGGCAGGCGGCAGCAACTGGCCGTAATCCAGGGGAAATTACCCTGGTCGCAGTGACAAAAACTGTTGCTCCGGAACTTGTGCAGGAAGCCTTAGCCGCAGGAGTGACTGATATTGGTGAGAATAAGGTACAGGAAGCCCTGTCTAAAAGTACCTGTCTCGGCAGCGGCTTTAACTGGCACTTAATAGGTCATTTGCAGACTAATAAAGTCAAAGCAGCTGTACAGCTGTTTGCATTGATCCACTCCGTGGATTCACTGAAGTTAATAGAAGCTATAGACCGGGAAGCTGGCTGGATCGGCAAGCAACAGCAGATCCTGATCGAAATCAATATCTCAGGCGAGGAAAGCAAGTACGGTTGTACACCGGCAGATGCTTTGGACATGATAAGAGCAGCCAGCTTGAAAAGTAATGTGCACGTAGCAGGGCTGATGACTATGGCCCCGTTCACTGCTGATAAAGACCGGATCCAGGCAGTATTCAGGGGACTAAGGGAATTAAAAGATACCATCGCCGGGTACCACCTGCCGAATATTGAAATGAAACATCTTTCCATGGGTATGTCCCATGACTTTGAAATTGCTATCGCTGAAGGAGCCACCCTCGTGCGTATCGGCACGGCGATATTTGGCAAAAGATAAAGTAAAAACAGTTTTAAGTTTTGAATTAATGTAAGTAGATAATTTACCATAACTCAACACTCAAAACTTATAACTCAAAATTGCTTTTAAACTAGGAGTGAATATGATCAACAAGAAAATTGGGATAATTGGTTGCGGGAATATGGGCGGGACCATTGCTAAGGGCCTGGTCAAGAATAATTTATTCAGTAAACAGAATGTCCTTATTTGCGACAAAGACAAAAAAAAGGTAGCGCATTTAAGAAAAGAAATAAAAGTAAAAAGTGTCTGTCCCAGCAATGAACTGGCTAAAAAGGCGGAGATTATTATTTTGGCGGTCAAGCCAAAGGATTTCGACCGGATTTTGCAAAAAATAAGCAAAACAGTTGGTACCAGAAAACTGGTGATCTCGGTTGCTGCCGGTATTTCGACCAGCCATATAGAATATTATCTCGGGCATGCGCCTGTAGTTCGGGTCATGCCAAATTTGGCCGTGATCGTGTCTACGGGTATGTCCGCCATTTGCAAAGGCAAGTTTGCTAAAAAACAACATCTGGCCTTGACTGAAAAGGTATTTCGCAGTATCGGCAAGACAGTCGTTGTGCCGGAACCGTTAATGAACGCGGTCACCGCAGTTTCCGGCAGTGGCCCGGCCTATATCTTTGAAGTTATGGAAGATATGATCAAGGCGGCAATGAAAGCAGGTATATCCAAGGATGTCAGTGAAGAACTGGTAAAACAAACTGTTTTCGGTTCAGCCAAAATGGTTATCGAAGGGAAAGACGGTCCGGCTGTATTACGGGACAGGGTCACTTCTCCCGGAGGTACGACAGAGGCGGCACTTAAACACATGAAACAACACCATTTTTCTGCCGTCCTCATTGAAGCGATCCAGAAAGCAAAACGCCGGGCCAAGGAATTAGGAAGGTAAAATGTATAAGTTTAAAAAGATATTAGCGCTCCCAGCCGCAGTTTTACTGCTATTGGTATCCGTCCAGGGGTGGTCGGATGACCTGGATCCTGATTGGCCAAGCCAGTCACCGCTTATGTTTACAGCCAAAGCCTTGGCTATACATTCAGGATTTTTACAAGGTCATACCAAGTATCATATTAATTTTAACGGTGGGGCCAGTGAGCTGGAATTCCCTCTGGATGTGCCGGTTTGGGGAGTTAAAGGCATATTAGGATATAAGCAATCAGAAAGCAATATGAATGAGACTGCCAGGTTAACTTTTACCTATCTCACCAATACCAGCCAGGATGCGGGAAAGATGAAAGATTCAGACTGGATCGATGATGATAATCATGACGGGGTGGATATTTATTCAGAGTCAGATACTGAACTAAAGGCTGAGGTTTATGCGTTTGATTACCTTTACAATATGTACCCAAATCAGACGATCAGCTTTGGCCCGTTGCTCGGTTACCAGGTACATAAATTTAAATACCGGATCTATAATACGGTCCAGGTAGGGTATGGTCCTTACAGCTCGGAAACCGCTTCTGTCACCAGTAAAACCATGGATTATAACGTAAGATATGAAGCAATTTATCTGGGAGTCGGTTCGTTCAGCGGGGATATAGATAAGCTGACCTTTAATGCCGGATTTGGCTATTCCCCCTGGGCTAAAGCCAGTGACCGGGACGATCACGTGCTGAGATACAAATTAAGCGAAGGAGAGGCTAAAGGATCTGCTTATATCTTTAAAGGGGACGCAGAATGGCATTTTACCAGCCAATGGTCCCTGCAAGCTGCCGGGCAATACCAGAAATTCGATACTGACGGCAATCAGCACCAGACTTTTTATGATCCATCCCTAGCTGACTTTGCTTTTGATGTTGATGATAATATTTCCGCCCAATATTATTTTATGACTATTGGCATTATTTATTATTTTTAGATTAGAACAGTCCCAGGAGAATTTTAGTGCCCGTGAAAACACTTTTTTACCGTAATCATACTTTGTATGTACTGGACCAGTTACAATTGCCGCAAAGAAAAAAATATATTGCCTGCCGGGATTGGCAGCAGGTAGCCCAGGTAATCAAAAAAATGAATATACGGGGCGCTCCGGCTATCGGCCTGGCGGCGGCATTCGGGATCGCCCTGGCAGCCGAGACACAGGAAGCGCGGGATAAGCGGCGTTTCCTGGATCAGATCCGTAAAGCGGCAGGGGAATTGAAAGCTACCAGGCCTACCGCGACAAACCTGATCTGGGCTCTCCGGCAAATGCTTGATCATCTGGCAAAGATCAAAGATCAGGATATAAATAGTATTAAAGTGTTATTGGAAAAAAAGGCACAGCAGATTTGGCATGAAGATGTACTCATTAACAAAAAACTGGCAGTTCATGGCGAAAAATTAATTCACCGGAAGGACAGGATCCTTACTCACTGCAATACCGGAGCCCTGGCAACAGCCGGTTATGGCACTGCCTTGGGAGTGGTCCGTGAAGCGCATAAGCGCGGCAAGCAGGTCAGCGTGCTGGTAGATGAAACCAGGCCTTATCTGCAAGGTGCCCGTCTCACGGCCTGGGAATTAAAGGAAGAAAATATACCGTTCCACCTGATCAGCGATAATATGGCCGGGCATTTTATTTCCCGCGGTGAGGTTGATTGCATTATTACCGGCGCTGATTGCGTCACTGCCAATGGCGATACTGCTAATAAAATAGGCACATATATCCTGGCTGTTCTGGCTAAAGAGAATAAGATACCGTTTTACATAGCCGCGCCTTTATCGACTATTGATACACATATCAAGACCGGGTCGGATATCACTATTGAAGAACGCCCTGCTGATGAAATCACGATGATCGCTGGCATCAGGATCGCGCCTGAAGGTATTAAGGTAAAAAATCCGGCTTTTGATATCACTCCCCATAAATATATCACCGCGATCATTACTGAAAAAGGGATAGTAAAGAAACCGTATTTAAAGAACTTGAAAAAATTAAAATAGCTGCAAATAAGAGGCAGCCTCAGGATTACTCAATGAAATACCCGACAATTTTCCATTTAATCGCTGATTTGACTGAAAAGAATAAAATATCATGTGTGCTTATCGGCGGATTTGCCGTCAATTATTATAAAGTCAGCCGGCAGACGGCAGATGTAGATATGCTGATCACCAAAGAAGATTTTGAGGAAATCACCATTGTCTTGCATAAAGCTGGCTACAAAAAGGACTATATTCAGGAAACATTTGCAAGGTTTACGGATAGTAAAAGAAATCTTATGGATGTTGATTTTATGTTCGTAAATAAGGAAACTCTGGATAGAATTATCACTGCTGGCAAAAAAATAAGTATTGCCGGACAGAAAGTGATAGTGCCTTCGTTAAATAATCTAATTGCTCTTAAATTGCATTCTCTTAAACATAACTATAAAATCAGAGAAATTAAGGATCTGCCGGATATAGTAAGTCTGATACGGGTAAATCATTTTCCTTATAGAGGGAAAGAGTTTAAGGAATTATGCCTGAAATATGGCACGGCCAAAATCTATGAGAGGATTTTAAAAGCTTTATAACAATATGAAAAAGCTAATTTTACCCATACTAAAAAACCAACCTTTTAAAGCTAAATGTTTATCGATGAATGAATATTTGAAATTTGTAGAGTTTAATCTTAAATATACATCTAATAATCGAAAAGCCCGTAACTATTGGCGCCGGATTTCCGCTGTTAATGTGTCTTTTGCTCTAAAATAAGAGACGACAAACAGTGTCCCCTGATGCAACAGGGAGATTTGACCATGACCAGGAAAAGTGTAAAAAGGTTATAGGAAATAAGTTAATACATAATTTATGCTTGGAGGAATAGGTGGACTATAGTAAGACAGTTAATTTACCGCATACTGATTTTCCCATGAAAGCAGACTTGCCCAGGCGTGAGCCTGAAATACTTAAGACCTGGGAAGAATCAAAGCTATATCAGCAGACCCGCCAAAATGCCCAGAATAAGCCTAAATTCATATTGCATGACGGGCCGCCTTACGCTAACGGCCATATTCATTTAGGACATGCCTTGAATAAGATCCTGAAGGACATAGTGGTAAAGTACAAGATCATGCAAGGGTTCGATGTGCCTTTTAATCCTGGCTGGGATTGCCATGGTCTGCCAGTCGAACACCAGTTATTCAAAGAATTGAAGATCACCAAACATGAGATAGACCAGGTAACCTTCCGGCAAAAAGCCCGGGTCTATGCAAAAAAGTTCATTGATATCCAGCGAGAAGAGTTCAAGCGCTTGGGCTTGCTGGCAGACTGGGATAATCCCTATATCACTATGACCAATGAATATGAATCTGCCATCATCGGGGTATTTAAGGAACTGGTACGCAAAGATTACATTTATAAAGGCCTGAAACCGGTACATTGGTGTGCCACGTGCGAGACTGCCCTGGCTGAAGCAGAAGTGGAATACGCAGACCATACTTCTCCATCGGTTTATGTCAAATTTCCCGTAAAAAATGAAAAAGACACTTATGTCTTGATCTGGACTACCACTCCCTGGACTTTGCCGGCCAACGTGGCTGTAGCTTTCCATCCGGAAAGCGAATATGCCTATGTTAAGACCGGTAATGAGACCTGGATCATGGCTGAACAACTGGTCGAGCGGGTAATGTCCAAGGCCAAGCTCAGCGGTCAAACTATCTTGAAAAAAGTATCAGGAAAAACACTGGAAGGTTTAAAACTAGATCATCCTTTTATTGAACGGGAAGTGGTTGGTATCCTGGGTGATTTTGTCACTATGGAAGACGGTACCGGGGTAGTGCATATCGCTCCGGGACATGGCGAAGAAGATTACCTGGCCGGCAAGAAATATAACCTGCCGATCATTGCTCCGGTCAATGACCAGGGTAAATTTACGAGTGATGTTAAAGACTTTGCCGGACAGTTTGTTTTTAAGGCCAATGAACCGATCAAAGAATTATTAAAGAGTAAGAACCTCTTAGTTCATACGGAAGAAATCACTCATTCCTATCCGCATTGCTGGCGCTGTAAGAGACCGGTGATATTCCGGGCTACTGAACAATGGTTCCTGGGAGTGGACAGGCAGGGATTGCGTCAGGAATTACTGGCCAATATCAAGAAAGTAACCTGGGTACCCGAACTCGGGGAAAAGCGCATTGCCAGTATGGTCGAACAACGGCCAGACTGGTGTCTCTCCAGGCAACGCTACTGGGGCATGCCGATACCTATTTTTTATTGTAAGGAATGCAATACTGACTTGATGGATGTGGAAGCGATAGAAGCAGTAGAGAACATGGTGCGCAAAGAGGGCAGTGACAGCTGGTATATCAAATCAGCGGAAGAGATCCTGCCGGCAAAAATAAAATGTCCCAAATGCGGTAACCGCAATTTCCGCAAGGAAACCGATATTCTCGATGTCTGGTTTGATTCCGGGGTGAGCCACACGGCAGTCTTGAAGCATCCGGAAATATTTCCCGGAGTGACCTGGCCCAGTGATATGTACCTGGAAGGCAGTGACCAGCACCGTGGCTGGTTCCAGACTTCGCTCATAACGTCCGTAGCTACTACCGGGCAAGCTCCGTATAAGACTGTCTTAACGCATGGGTTTACCGTTGATGGTGAAGGCAAAAAGCAGAGCAAATCCCTGGGTAATGTGATCAGCCCGCAAGATATTTATTCGCAACAGGGAGCGGATATCATTCGTTTATGGGTATCCAGCGTGGATTATACTGAAGACGCGCGCCTGTCACCTGATATTATTAAGAGATTGACGGAAGCATACCGCAAGATCAGGAATACGGTCAGGTATTTCCTGGCTAACACTTCTGATTTTGACGCGACCAAGGATACTGTATCATACGCGCAGTTGACGGATATAGATAAATGGGCCCTGCATAAACTGCAGGAACTCATCATCGATGTTACCAAGGCGTATGATTCATACCAATTCCATCAGGTATATTCCAAAGTCTATAATTTTTGTGTCGTAGCTATGAGTTCTTTTTACCTGGATGTGCTTAAGGACCGTTTATATACCTTTAAGAGCGACGGATTGTCCAGAAGGTCTGCCCAGACAGTGCTCCACGAAATACTGGGGACCCTGGCCCGGCTGCTGGCCCCGGTACTTTCTTTTACGGCAGAAGAGATCTGGCGTTATATCCCGGGACAGAATAAGGAGGAAAGCATTCTCCTGGCGGCGTTCCCCTTAGCGAAGAAGGAATACCTGAACAATGATCTGGTCGCGGAATGGGATAAAGTGTTATTGCTGCGCGGCGAAATATCCAAAGCCTTGGAAATAGCCAGGCGGGATAAAGTCATCAACAGTTCTTTAGAAGCAAAGGTGCATATTTATTTGCCGGCTAACCATGAATTGGCCGGAGTGCTGAAGAAGTTTGATCATTCCTGGCCAGCGATCATGATTGTTTCGCAGGCTGAATTGCCACTGGCGCCGCTGGCTGGTGAAAAAGTGTTCACCTCTCCTGAAATGACTGGGTTGCAGGTTTTGGTGACTAAAGCAGAGGGGACGAAGTGCGCCCGCTGCTGGAATTATAGCAAAGCGGTCGGCCAGGATCAGGAACATCCTGAAATATGCGAGCGTTGCCTGCCGGTGGTGACGGGACAGGAGCCTAGCGCGTGATCTTAATTATATTTTTCCTACTAATTCTGTTGGCTGACCAGTACACTAAGCTGATCGTACAGCAGGATATGATCGTTGGCCAGAGTATTCCGGTCATCCATAAGATTTTTCATTTTACCTATGTGCAAAACAGCGGCGGGGCTTTCGGCATCCTGCGCGGCCGGACTAACCTTTTTATTATTATTTCTATAATCGTGATCCTGTTCATAGTTTATTTCATGTTCAAGGAAGAAAAGAAAGATTACTTTGTCAAAGTAGTCTGTGCTTTTGTCTTGGGCGGTGCGATCAGCAACCTGATCGACCGCATCAGGTTAGGTTATGTGGTTGATTTCGTAGATTTCCAGGTCTGGCCGGTGTTTGATATAGCTGATTCCGCGATCAGTATCGGCATGGTATTATTGTTCATTCGCCTATTTTTTAAAAAAGATGAACAGCCAATAAATCGTCAAGTAGAAGGAGAAAAATAAGTGCATCCTATTTTCCTGCAAATAGGTTCCTTGGTTATTCACACGTACGGTATACTGGTAGCGCTGGGCTTTCTGGCGGCTATCATCCTAGCCAGTGCTAAAGCGAGGGAATTCCACGTTGACCGGGACTTTGTATATGATCTGAGTTTCTGGATATTGTTAGCTGCCTTAACCGGGGCCCGTACCTTGGAAGTGCTAGCCAATTTTTCATATTACCGGTTGGAGCCAATAAGAATATTGAAGATTTGGGAAGGCGGACTAAGTTTTTTCGGCGGCCTGATCGGCGGTGTTCTGGCTGGTGTGGCTTATGTTAAGTACAAGAAATTATCAGTCTGGCACGTCGGCGATCTTATTGTCCCGTATTTAGCGTTAGGCCAGGCAATAGGCAGGATCGGTTGTTTCTTCGCTGGTTGTTGTTATGGCAAAGTATGTACTGAGTCCTGGGCGGTACACTTTGCTCATTCCCAATCACTGGCTCCCACAGGGCTTCCTTTACATCCAACCCAGATATATGAATCCCTGGCTGACTTTTTAATTTTTCTTATATTGCTTAATGCCGGCAAAAGGCGGGCGTTCTCAGGACAGGTTTTCCTGCTGTATTTTATATTGTACGGCGCCGTCAGGTTTATCGTTGAATTTTATCGGGGAGACAACCCGGCTGTCTGGCACACCTATACCTTGTACCAGATCTTTAGCATCGTGATCCTGGCTGTAGCAGGGACTATATATACCATAAAATGGAAAAAACAAAAGAACAAATAATAGAATTCACTGCCAGTAAAAATAGCCGTCTGGATATGTTACTGGCGGAAAAATTATCCCAGTCCAGGGCTTTGGCGCAGAAAATTATCCGCGAGCAGGGGGTTTGCCGGATAGCGCCCAGCCGGAAAATGATAAATAAGACCGGTTATAAAACCAGCGTTGGGGAAATGTTCCGTGTTAACCTGCCGGAGCTTAAGGAATTACCGCTGGCTGCTGAAAAAATATTATTATCCATCTTATATGAAGATAAAAGCCTGATCGTACTTGACAAGCCAGCCGGCATGATGGTCCATCCTGTAGGCCGGATAAAGACCGGGACTCTGGTAAATGCTCTTTTAGACCACTGCCAGGGACTGTCGCAGATCGGTGGCTGCATCCGTCCGGGAATCGTGCATCGGCTGGATAAGGATACCAGCGGCGTGATGGTCATAGCTAAGAGCGATGCTGCCCACCGGCATCTTTCCAGGCAGTTTGCCCGCGGCCAGATAAAAAAGACTTATTTGGCTTTAGTACACGGCCGGGTTTCTAGCCGTCACGGGGTGATCAATGCCAGGATCGTGCGCGGCCGTACTGACCGCACTAAAATGAAGGTATCTGCCACTGCCGGCCGGCCAGCAGTTACAGAGTATGAAGTTGTGAAACAGTACCCGGATATGGCCTTGCTCCGGTTATTTCCCAGAACCGGACGCACCCATCAAATACGGGTACATCTGGTTTTCATCGGCCATCCGATAGTCGGGGACTGGAAGTATGGGCCTAAATTACCAACCAGCAGGTCAGCGCGGCAGCTATTGCATGCTGAAAGTATCTCTTTTATCCATCCGGAGACAAAAGAACATCTCCGGTTCCAAGCCGATTTACCGGCAGATATTAAAGGAGCTATAACTGTCAATGAGATGGCTTAAAAAATTATTTAACCAGGAACCGAAACAAGTTACGGTCAGCGGCTTTATCAGCGATATAGAAACTAAGCTGGAAAAGTTCAAGCTGAATGAAAAAACCGTGAGCAAAATGGCTGACCGGGTCAAGGAACTGGATACTGGTATCAAATCTTTTAAAGAAAGAATAGAAGAGTTTTCCCGGGAAAATGAGCGTATGGATGACCTGGCCCAGAAGATCATCGAGGTAGTCTCGCACATTTACAGCATGGATACGCGCCTGGCGCAATTGGAAAAGAAAATCGAACAAATACAGAAAGAAGTAGGTTTGGAAGAGCACGGCCCAGCAGGGGAACTAAAGAAGAAACCTTCTGAAAAACAATCCACTTTCGAGTTGTAACCCAAGAGCCGGGATTGGTTATGAGAACCAAGACGAGAAAGCTCAAAATATTTGTCTGTTAAAATATGCGAGCATACTCGCAGTAGTCTGTAAGCAGATTTTTGTAGAGAAATATGAAGAGATTTTTCGTCGAACTCCATAAATCAATTCCGGTTCTTGGGTGTTAATATGTACCAGAAACGATTTTATCGCGACCAGTTTAAAAAGAATGAAATGGAATATTTTGAACTGGCGATCAAAGAGAGTGATTTGTTTATCGGCGTGAGCAAGGCAACGGCTGAAATTAAGGAATTAGCCAGGGAAAAGCTGATGCAATTCAGGCTGGACCTGGAAAATTATATTAAAGAAAACCCGTTATTTGAAATAACTTTTAAACCATTCAAGATAAGTGACGGAGTCCCGGAAATTATCCAGCGGATGGCCCAAGCTGCGCAGCAGGCTGGTGTCGGGCCGATGGCCAGTGTTGCCGGCTGCCTGGCAGAAATGGTGGGAGAATCACTGCGCCGGTTATCCACGGAAGTGATCGTTGAAAATGGGGGAGACATTTACTTGGCTTCGACTAAAACCAGGATCATCGGGGTATATGCCGGCGATTCCAAGTTCAACGGAAAATTATCACTGGAGATCGCTCCGGGAGAAACACCGGTAGGCATTTGTTCTTCCAGCGGCACGATCGGGCACTCGGTGAGCTTGGGAAAAGCTGATACTTGCCTGGTTAAAAGCCGATCAGCGGGCTTGGCTGATGCTTATGCTTCAACTATCGGGAATATGGTCAGGAATAAAGCAGATTTGCCGGCAGCGCTGGAAAAGGCAAAATCATTACCAGGCCTGGATGGGGTACTGATCGTGATAGAAAATGAAATGGGAGTATGGGGAGATCTATGCATCAAGGGAAACTGATAGTATTGTCTGGACCGTCGGGGACTGGGAAAACAACATTATGTCGTGAGTTGGTAAAACGTATTCCCGGCTTGGTATTTTCTATTTCCGCTACTACCCGGGACAAAAGGCCCGGCGAAAGAGACGCCTATGATTATTATTTTCTGACCCCAGCGGAATTTAAAAGAAAAATAAAAGCCGGTGAATTCCTGGAGTGGGCCAAAGTATACAGCCATTATTATGGCACTATTAAAAAGCCGATCACCGATAACCTGGCTAAAGGAGTAAGTGTCCTGCTGGATATAGATATGCAGGGAGCGTTGCAAGTGAAGAATAAATTTTCCCAGGCGGTCTTAATATTCATCCTGCCGCCCAGCTTGGAAGAATTGCGTCAGCGTTTAATACGCCGCAAGAGAGATTCGCTGGACACTATCGCCAGGCGGATGAAACAAATAGAGGAGGAGATGAAATACATCCCGCAATATGACCAGGTGGTTACTAATAAAGACCTGGTCAACACTGTCAAATGTTTGCAAACCATAATAAAGCAACGAATGAAAACCGAATGAAAAGAGCTAATTACTCGAATAGAGATAAAATTCGAGATATTCGCTATCCTGCCTATCGGCAGGCAGGCATTCGCTTAATTCGTAATTCAATAAAAGGAGAGTGCACCCGTGACTGAGCAGAAGCAAATCGAAGTAACAGAACAACCAACGCAGAATATAGTAGGCAATAAATACAAAGTAGTATTGGCTTCATCTGAGGAAGCCAAAAAAATGAAACAACTGGATAAAGATAATAGCGCCAGCCTGGGCAAAATATCGATTGAAGCCATGAATAAGGTCCTTATTAAAGCCAATAAGAAAAAAGATAAAGCTGATGCAGAAGAAGTAGCCGAAGAGGAAAAATAATGCTCAAAGGCAAGGAAATAGTCGTCGGGATCACCGGTGGCATTGCCGCATATAAGGCAGCTTATATTGTCAGCCGGCTGAAAAAAGAGCAGGCTGGTGTGACGGTAGTAATGACCAGGATGGCCCAGGAGTTCGTAACCCCGCTGACTTTCCAATCATTAACTGCTAACCAGGTTATTACTGATCTGGTCATGACTCCAAAACAATGGGAGATCGAGCATATTGCCTTGGCCAAAAAAGCTGATATTGTGCTCATTGCGCCGGCTACGGCTAATTTTATCGACAAATGCGCCGCTGGTATTGCTGATGATTTCCTAAGTACGCTGGTACTGGCGACTAAGGCGCCCATATTGATTTGCCCGGCGATGAACAAGAATATGTATGAAAATCAGCTGGTGCAGGAAAATATTCAGAAGCTGGCTAAACGAAAAATAACCATCATTGAGCCGGAAACCGGGCGGTTGGCCTGCGGAGACGAAGGGGCCGGCCGTTTAGCCGGCGAGGAAAGGATATTGGCCGCTATCCGTTCGATTCTCGTCCCGCACGCTGATTTCCAGGATAAAACCATTCTGATTACAGCTGGTCCTACGCAGGAACCCCTGGATGATATCCGTTTCATTTCCAACCGGTCAAGCGGTAAAATGGGCTATGCCCTGGCCAGGGAGGCTGCATTACGCGGTGCGGAAGTGATCCTGGTCACCGGCCCGACTACCTTAACACCGCCGAAAGAAGCTACGGTAATTAACGTTCAGACGGCATTGGAAATGTATGAACAAGTATTAGCCCATTACCAGGCTGCGGACATTGTCATTGCCGCCAGTGCCGTGGGTGATTTCCGGCCGCGGAATTTGGTTTCGGGAAAGATAAAGAAAAAAAATAAATTAAACCTGGAATTGATCGGTAATCCTGACATCTTGCAAGAATTAGGAAAACGCAAAAAGAAGCAATTGTTAGTTGGTTTTGCCGCAGAAAGCGGCAATCTTGAAGTTAATGCCAGAAAAAAAATGCAAGCCAAGGGCCTGAATTTGATCATTGCCAATAAAATTAAAGATGGATTCAGTAAAAATACCAATAAAGTAATACTGCTCTGGGGTAAGAATGGCCGGAAAGCTTTACCTGTATTGCCAAAAGAAAAAGTAGCCAAAGAAATTCTGGATAAGATAAGCGCTATTTAAGGTGAAATATGGACACTGAATTACAGCAAGTGATCAGGGATTTTAAGGCTTATCTGGAACAGGAGCAAAGAAAAGGATTGAAAGCCGTGCCGCTGTCTACCCGGATAATTAACCCTGGAAAAAAGACGACTGCCGCTGACCCAGCCAACAGTAAAACACTGGAACAATTGCATCAACAATTCGCTAATTGCCAGAATTGCCCGTTAGGGAGTACCAGGAATAATTTTGTATTTGGCGAGGGGAATGCGCAGGCCCGATTGATGTTCATCGGGGAAGGGCCGGGATTCGATGAGGACCAGACCGGGCGGCCATTTATCGGCAAGGCTGGCCAGCTCCTCACCAAAGCAATAGAAACCACCATTAACCTGAAACGTGAAGAAGTCTATATTGGCAATATAGTAAAATGTCATCCGATGAAAGATCCAGGCCAACCTGCCTTGCGCGGCAATGACCGCCCGCCAACAGCGGAAGAAATGGCTGCCTGCTTGCAGATAATTACCCGGCAGATAGAGATAATTAAACCGGATATAATCTGCCTTTTGGGCCGGACCGCCGCCCAGGCTATTCTCCGCTCCAATGCCGGCATTCATGAATTACGCAATAAATTCCATACCCTGAACTTTGCCGGTAAAGATATTGAGTTAATTGCTACCGTCCATCCTGCCAGTTGCCTGTATGATCCTGCCAATAAGAAATATGTCTGGGAAGATTTCAAGAAAATAAGAGATTTTTTAAAAAAGGTCTAAAGCATGAATAATTTTGCCAAAGTAATAATTCCCGGCATTGCCCTCGACCGGCTATTTGATTATGCGGTGCCGCCGGAATTAAGGGATAGCATCCAGGCCGGGCAGCTCGTTAAAGTCAATTTCGGCCACCGGGACATCCAGGTTGTCGTCGCTGAATTATTGCCAAAAAGTAAAATTCCCAAAGCCAAAAATATTATCAGCATTATATCGACGCAACCGGCAGTGAGCGGGCCCATGTTAATACTTACCCGCTGGATAGCAGACCACTATTTTTGTTCCTGGGGTGAGGCTATAGAACCATGCTTGACAAGGCCGGTGAAAAAACAAGTTAAGACTAAGATTGCGGTGGCTAAAGAACCGGAACAGAAGAATATAGAATTACCGGGATTATTGTCCGGAGAACAGAACAGGATTCTGGAACAATTAAAAACCTTGTTGCGAGACCCGAATAATAAGCCGGTCTTGTTATGGGGCGGGTTGGCCAGCGAGCGGATCAGGATGTACCTGGAATTGGTTGAGGACTTATTAAAAAACCAGCAGCAGGTAATGATCATTGTCCCGCAAATAGAGAATTTGGCTTTATGGCAGCAGCATTTTGGATCGCGGTATCCTGGCCGGGTAGTTACTTTGCATAGCGGACTTTCAGATGGGGAAAAGTACCAGTCAGGGGAGAGAATAAAGGCCGGGGAAGCTGCCGTTATCCTGGGGACCAGGATGGCGTTATTCTATCAATGTAAAAATCTTGGCCTTATGATCATGGAAGATGAGCAGGATACTGCCTACAAGTCAGACCAAAAACCAATGTATCATACCCGCGCGGTGGTCGGGAAAAAAGCCGAGTTGGAAAAAATACCCCTGATCTTATCGACATCCGCCCCTTCGGTGGAGACCTATCATAAAGCTATTACTGATGATTACAATTTCCTGAAAATCGGAAATCTTTTTGACCGGGAAGCAGTCAAAATACAGGTTCAGGAGCTACCTAAGCGCATCCAGAAAGACACTTTGGTTTATTTTAGCCAATCCTTTATCCAAGCCATTGAGTTGAGATTGAAAAAACAGGAGCACGCGGCTTTTTTTGTCAATATGCGCGGTTATTCCACGTATGTATATTGCCGCATGTGCAAGTTTGTAATGAAATGCCCTGATTGTGATGTGGCTTTAACCATGAGTGCGGAAAAGAACAAACTATATTGCCGTTACTGCTCGCATACCCAGACGCAAACCACAGAATGCCCATCATGCCATACTCAGCATTTGAGAACGATCGGGATTGGAACAGAGACAGTGACCGCAGCACTGCAAGATATTTTCCCGCAGGCCAGGATCAAACGTATTGACTCGCAGACATATGGGCAGAGCAAGAACCTGAAAGAAGTTGATATTATTGTCGGGACGCAACTCCTGAATAAATATGATTATTTTCCGAAAACTACGTTATTAGGAGTTTTGCTCATAGATCTATTGCTGAACCTGCCGGATTTCCGGGCAGCTGAGCATACTTTTCAAAACCTGATCGGATTGGTACAGCGGCTGGATAGTTCCAAAGGAGACAGAGAAGTGATCATCCAGGCGGAGAATGTGGACCATTACCTAATAGAGTCAATAAGGAACCAGGATTGGGCCAGTTTTTACCGGCATGAATTGGAATTCCGCAAACAACTTAAATATCCGCCATTCGGGAGCCTGGTCCAGGTAGAGGTGAGGGGAGCTGATAAGGAAAAAGTTGAAAAAGCGGCGCTGGAACTGGCTGAGAAGTTCAGAAAATCAACGATTAAAGTATATGGCCCGGCGCCGTCATTCAGGGCCAAATTACGGGGGCAATACCGCCAGCATATTATGTTGAAATCAGCCAGCCATAACGCCTTGATCAAGGTATTACAAAAAGTGAAACCGAATAAGCGCACCGCAGCTATCACTATTAGCACTGATGTCGATCCAATGGACGTCCTTTAAATAAGGAAATCAGGTCATCAGGAAACCAGGTTGTGGGGATCAGTATATCAGGTTATCAGGGAATCAGGAAATAAAAATACTAAGCACTTCCTGATGTCCTGATCTTCTGATATCCACCTCCTGATACCCTGAAACTCTGATAACCGTAATGCCAAGATATTAATAAAAGGGGACGTAAATGCACAAATATCTGCCTATATTGAAAGTAGCGGCGCGGACCTTCCTGGTCATCCTGTTGCTGAGTTGTATCGGCCAGTTTGTGTTTGACCGTGTTTATGGCCAGGGGGCGCCATTCGCATACGATAATAAGTTCTACTTCTTTAACCGGGCCAGATCATTATTGCCGATAGCTCCTGAATTGTACGCCAAAGCCAAAATACTTGAGGAATTGTTCGCGTCTTTGCTGTTCCTGGCTCTTATCCTGAACGTATTATATGAATACGAAACTCGCAAGATGAAATTATAGGATAATATAGCTCTAATATAAGGCATTTTTAAAATTAATTAACAAACTATAAGGTTTCTGGAGAGGGTCTTTTACGTAGCGAGAAGGCATATTTTTGAGCGAGACAATGAATGAGTGACGAAGCTTATCAGCGATAAGTCAGGAACGAATGAAACAGTCGGAGCCAAAAAGATGGCTTCGAAGTAGTAAAAAGATCCTGTCCAGAGACCTTAAAGCTTGACAAAAACAAATATTTCTGCTAAATTTATGTTAGTCATATGAAAGACGTACAGTCACGGAGACTGCCACGGCGTCAAAGATATGACTAAACTTGGGAAGGTACCAGCGTGATTTTCCCAGGTTTCCTAGCCAGGGAACCGGGTCTACTCTAACCAGTAGACCCGATTCATTTAGATGAGGGACGATTACACCGATTCTAAGAGAGATTCCACAGATTTCTTAATCGGTCTAATCTATTTTGAAATCAGTGTAATCAGTATTGTTTTTAATTGACATTTAGGTTAAAATAGTATATATTTAAAAAGGCAATCCCTTATAATAAGGCGATTGCCTTAAATTATTTTTTTTATGTTCCACGCTAAGGGTGTTTTATGAGTATAATGGCCATAAAAACCTACGGGGATCCATGTCTCCGTAAGAAAAATGAAGATATTAAAGAAGTCACGCCTGAAGTGCTTAAGCTGGTAAATGATATGCTAGAAACCATGTATGCGCACAAAGGGGTTGGCCTGGCTGCTCCGCAAGTAGGCGTCAATAAGAATTTATTAGTTGTTGATATCGGAGATATGTCTGGCAAGCATGAACTGGTAGTATTGATCAACCCTGAGTTACTGTCTAAAGAAGGGGCAGAGATAATGGAAGAGGGCTGTCTGTCCTGTCCCCAGGCTTCTGTAAAGGTGAAGCGGGCTAAGAAAACAGTAGTCCAGGCCATAAATCAGAAGGGTGAGAAGATCATCCGTGAAGACAGCGGATTTTTATCGCGGGCGATCCAGCATGAGATGGACCATTTAAAGGGTAAATTGATCGTTGATTTTGCCGGGTTCTTCGAAAAGATCAAGCTTAAAAGCAAAATGAAAAAAAAAGCTCGGACCTAAGGTGATTTTATGCGGGTTATTTTCATGGGTACGCCCAGATACGCGGTGCCATTCCTGCAGTCACTGTTGGATATGGGAGAGGATATAGTCGGCGTAGTGACCATGCCTGATAAGCCGGTAGGACGGAAGCAGGAAATACAGGAACCTCCGGTAAAAGTTCTGGCCCAAAAAAAGAATATCCCGGTTTTCCAGCCGGCAAAAATAAATGAAACCAGTTCTTTGGAAGCATTAAAAAACCTAAATCCCGACCTGGCAGTTGTCGTTGGTTTTGGACAAATATTGAGCCAGAAATTATTAGACCTGCCTAAACAGGGCACGATCAATGTCCATTTTTCTCTTTTGCCAAAATATCGCGGCGCCAGCCCGATCCAGGCTGCTATCATCAACGGGGAAGAAAAGACCGGCATTTCGACGATGTTCCTGGTGAGAAAATTAGACAGTGGCCCGGTGCTCTTGCAAAGGGAAGTGCCCATCGACCAGAAAGATACATCTGTTACTCTGACTGAAAAGCTGACCAAGGTTGGCGTAGAAGTTTTACAAGAGACTGTAGCGCTGATCAGGCAAGGGAAGGCAGAAGCAAAACCGCAGGAAGAAGCGCGATCTTCTTACGCCGCCTTGCTGGTGAAGGAAAGCGGCTTAATAGACTGGCAAAAGAATTCTCGGGAATTATATAATTTTGTCCGTGGCCTGTATCCCTGGCCGGGTGCATATACGTTTTATACGCACAGCGGCAAAAAACATATGCTTAAGATTTGGGAAGCGGAAGAAATTCACAGAATTGAATTGAATCATAATGAAGCTGTCAGCGGTACGATCCTGGACGTGCTGAAAAATCATGGTTTTGCCATCAAGTGCGGTCAGGGCGGATTGCTGTTGACTAAAGTGCAATCCGAAGGCGGTAAAGTTATGCCGGCTTATAATTTTGTCATTGGCCATCATCTCAAGAAGGGTGATATCCTAGGGAAATAAAATGACCTGGTTGATTTATAATATCTATTTCCCGGTGATACTGTTAGCCGGTAAGATATTCCGGATCGCTCCGGATAAGACAGAACTCTACCTGATCAAGCTGAATAACCGTTTGCGCGGCCAGGAAAAAGGAAAAGCGGGGAAAATATTAATTCTGACTCCCCGCTGCCTGCAAAACAAAGATTGCCGGAATAATGTGGTTGAAGATGTGACAAATTGCCTGAAGTGCGGCAAATGCAAGGTCAAAGATCTCCTGGCTTTAAGTGAAAAATATCAAATTAAGCTGGCAGTAGCGACTGGTGGAAGATTGGCACGGCAGGTCCTGGCTGAAACCAGGGCCGATACTGTGATCGCCGTAGCCTGTGAAAAGGAATTGGCCAGCGGTATTATCGATACCTATCCCGTAGTAGTGCATGCCGTGCTCAACCAGCGGCCTTTTGGCCAGTGCGTGAACACGGATGTGAAAATAGAAGAAGTGGAACAGATTATTCAGGGTATTTTAAAGTAAGTCAGCAGGAGGATTAAATTACATGAATTCAATTAAAACCTTCGGGTTGATGTTTGTCTTAATATTATTATTTACCTGGGCTGGCCGGGCGATCGGCGGGCAGCAGGGTATGGTACTGGCTTTTGTCTTCGCCGTAGGGACAAATTATTTCATGTACTGGTTCAGTGATTCCATAGTGCTGATGATGTATAAGGCTAAACTCGTGAAGGAAGAAAAAGCAGTTGATCTTTACAAAGTGATCAGGAACCTGACCATAAAAGCCAATCTGCCGATGCCGAAAGTATATATCATTGAAAATCCGACACCCAATGCTTTTGCCACTGGCCGGGACCCGGCTCATGCGGCAGTAGCTGTAACCAGGGGTATCCTGGATATTTTAAACCAGTCAGAGCTGGAAGGTGTCCTGGCCCATGAGTTGAGCCATGTCAAGCACCGTGATATCCTGCTATCGACTATAGCCGCCACCTTTGCCGGGGCGATCACCATGCTGGCAAGGATAGGGCAATTCGGTTTGATGTTCGGCGGTATGGGCCGGGATAGGGATAATGAGGGCGGTGGCGGATTAGGGGCCCTGCTGATAATCCTGCTGGCTCCCCTGGCGGCGATATTGATCCAGATGTCCATTTCCCGTTCACGGGAATATATGGCTGACGAAGGCGGAGCTAAGATTACCAGACATCCATTGGCGCTGGCTAATGCCCTAAAAAAACTGGCTGAAGCAGGCAAACAGATACCCATGGCTGCTAATCCCAGCACGGCGCATATGTTTATAGTTAATCCCTTAACTGGCGGCGGACTGGTCAGCCTATTCAGCACGCATCCACCCATGGCTAAACGCATAGAAATACTGGAAAAAATGGAACAGGATTTTAAAATGTCGGGGATGCCTAAAATAATCTCATGAAAAAGAAAAAAATTATCCGGATCAGTATATACATAGTCATTACTTTGGCGGTATTGTATTTTTTAGTCAACCTGGTGATGCTCCTGTTGATCAGGAATGATGCCGATCTGGAAGTGCCAGACTTGACCGGTATTACGGTCGCTGACGGATATGACCGTTTAACCGCTCTGCACTTGTTCCTGGTGAAAGACGGTGAACAATATAATGCGGTAATATCATCCGGGGCGATCGTTTCCCAGGTACCTTTGCCTGGCAGCAAAGTAAAAGCCGGGCGTAAAATAAAAGTGATCGTGAGCCGGGGTTCGGAAAAAGTGGACACCCCGAATGTGACTTATAAATCATGGCGGGATGCAGAAATAGTTTTGCGCCAGGCCGGTCTGATCGTCGGAGAAACTTTACGTATCTACTCTGACCGGGAACAAGACACGGTTATTATACAGGATCCTATGGCTGGGATTTCCCTGGAAAAGGGCAGCAGCGTTAATCTTATTGTCAGTGCCGGGCGGATCGGGGAAGGGGCCATCATGCCCAACCTGTTGAGCCGTCCTTATGAGCAGGTAGGCCAGATCATCAGGCTCATGGGATTGCAGGTTTCCCAGGTAACCACTGAAGTGAATGATAATATTGCTTCCGGAACAGTGATCGCCCAAATACCGGAAGCTAACAATCCATTGACGAAAGACACAGTGGTCTCCCTGGTCATCAGTGTCAGGTCAGGCGAAGAACTGGTCTCGCCAGAGGTGAAGATTATCCATTATGAAGTCGCGCAGGGATTACTGGGAAAACGAGTGCGGATCACGATTACTGATGAAGAAGGGGAAAGAGAAGTTTTTGACCAGACACAAGCGCCAGGCACGAAGCTGAATGTAGCGGCCAGCGTGAAGGGCCAGGGCAAAGCCAAAATATATGTAAATGAACTATTAGTTGAAGAAAGGCAGTTATAATGATCAGGATCGCTCCGTCCATCTTAAATTGTGACCTGAGTCGTCTGGCGGAGGAAGTTATACTGCTGGAGCAAGGCGGGGCAGATTGGCTGCATTTGGACATCATGGATGGCGTATTCGTTCCTAACCTGACCCTCGGCCCGCCGGTGATCAAATCATTGCGCCGGCAAACAAAACTGCCGTTTGACGCCCACTTAATGATTACCGAACCAGAACGGTACATCCAGGATTATGTTGATGCCGGGTGCGATATGATCACTGTCCATACAGAAGCAGTTAAGAACCTGGGGAACACTTTAGCCAAGATCAAGAAGGCCGGGCTGAAAGCCGGTATTTCGATCAAACCTAAAACAGCTCCGGAGATCATTACTCCCTGGTTAAAAAAAGTTGACCTGGTGCTGGTCATGACCGTAGAACCTGGTTTTGGCGGCCAGGAGTTCATGCCGGCCATGCTGCCTAAGATCAGGACTATCAAAAACATGATCAGCAGGGAGAGGAAGAAAATAGAGCTGGCTGTAGACGGCGGGATCAATGATAAAAATATAGCCGGGGTAGTGGCGGCAGGCGCTGGCTTTATCGTTGCCGGGAGTTTTGTGTTTAAAAGCAATAATGTAAAAAAGGCCATTCAGGATTTAAGAGCAAAAGCAGAAGCATAGACTATAAAGAAAACGAGGTGTTCACAGTGGCATTGAAATTGAAATTGCAGCGCAAAGGAGCCCCGCATAGGGCTTTCTACAGGTTAGTGGCACAGGATGAATCAAGGGCCAGCAGCGGCAAAGTAGTGGCGATATTGGGACAGTACAGCCAGTTTACCAGCCCCCGCCTGACCGGATTGAAACAGGAAGAAATAATGACCTGGTTTAAAAAAGGGGCAAAACCGACCAATACGGTCAAGAAAATATTGCTCCAAGCCGGCATAAAACTATAAAGCGTATATAGCTAATAGCTTATAACTTTTTGCTATATTGAGGGGGGTATGATGCCGGATAATATTAAGGATCTGGTGGAATATATTGTTAGAGCCTTAGTTGATGAGCCAGATAAAGTTAGTGTAAATGAGGTCTTGGGAGAGCAAGCAATAGTGTTGGAATTACGGGTATCCCAGCCGGATATCGGCAAAGTGATCGGCAAGCAGGGCCGGATCGTGAAAGCGATTAGGCTTTTGTTAGGGGCGGCAGGTTCCAAAGCCAAGAAACGCATTGTCCTGGAGATCATTGAGTGAAGATTGAAGTGATCACTCTTTTCCCGGGGATCTTTAAGGGGTTCCTGGAAGAGTCTATAATCAAACAGGCACAGAAAAAAGCAGTAGTCAGTATTAACCTGGTTGATTTGCGCGGGTTTGGGGAAGGCCGGCACCTGACTTGCGATGATTCTCCCTACGGCGGCGGCGCTGGCATGGTCATGAAATGCGAACCGTTGTTTAAAGCAGTGCGAAAAGTATCCCGGAGAAACAGTAAAGTCATATTAATGTCGCCCCAAGGCCAGGATCTCAACCAGACAGTGGCCAAGAGATTAGCTAAACAGCAGCACCTGGTGATCATCTGCGGCCGCTATGAAGGAATAGATGAACGGGCGAGAGCCAGGCTGGTTGATGAAGAGATCTCGATCGGGGATTTTGTGGTCAGCGGTGGTGAAGTGCCGGCCATGGTACTCATAGAAGCAGTCGTACGATTAGTTCCCGGAGCTATTAGCAAGCAGGAATCATATGAAAAAGACTCTTTTTACCAAGGCTTGCTGGACTGGCCTCACTATACCCGGCCTGCAGTTTATAAAAAGATGAAAGTCCCGCCTGTTCTCATCAGCGGAAATCATGCCGCTATCGCACAGTGGCGGCGGGAACAGGCAGAGCAAACAACTAAAAAAAACAGGCCTGATCTCTGGGCTGATTATTTGAAATCAACAAAAAAGAAGTAAAAGCTCACAAAGCTCGCTTTTGATGAAATCGGTGTAATCGTACTTAAGAATCGGTGTAATCAGGCTGAACGTAGTGAAGCCAAAAGAAGGAGTAGAACATGGATTTAATGAAAGTAGTGCGCGAAAAGCAGTTGAAGAAGGATATACCTTCCTTTAAGCCGGGAGACTTGGTCCGGGTCCACACCAAGGTAGTAGAGGGAGACAATGAACGGGTACAGATATTCGAAGGTACCGTTATTGCCCGCAAAAACGGGGGACTGAACGAAACTCTGACGGTCAGGAAAATATCGTTCGGCGTAGGCGTAGAGAGGATTTTCCCTATTCACTCGCCGCGGATCATGAAATTGGAACGGGTTAAAGAAGGCAAAGTGAGACGGGCGAAACTGTACTATATCAGGGATAAGGAAGGCAAGGAAGCTAAAATCAAGGAAAGAATAACGAATCAGGTCATTCCTACCGATGCTAAAGGATGAAAAAAAAGAAAAAAAGCGGGTCAGCCGGCTGTATGTGATTGAGCAGCAATGTTACGCCGCGGGAGCGAAACTGGTGGCTGGAGTGGATGAGTCTGGCCGCGGCCCTCTGGCCGGACCAGTGGTGGCCGGAGCAGTGATCTTGCCGCCATTTTATTATTTAGCAAAGTTGAATGATTCAAAACTAGTATCGGAAAAGGACCGGAATTTGCTGTACCAGAAAATACATAACATCGCGGTTGCCGTAGGTATCGGGGAAGCCAGTGTTGAGCTTATTGACTTTCATAACATTTTAGAAGCTACAAAATTGGCGATGAAAAAAGCCATAGAGGATCTGGGGGTAACCCCGGATTTTTTATTGATCGATGCTGTAAAGCTGGCCGATTCAACTATAAAGCAAAAAAATATTATTAAAGGGGATAGGATCAGCGCTTCCATAGCCGCCGCCAGTATTATCGCCAAGGTCCACCGTGATAAATTAATGAACGAACTTCATAAAAAATATCCCCGGTATGGTTTTGACCGTCATAAAGGCTATGGTACAAAGGAACATTTGGCAGCATTGTCCAAATACGGACCGTGCCCGGATCACCGGAAAAGTTTTACCCCGGTCAAAGAGGTTTGTCATGTCCAAAGTTGATAACCGTCGCAAAGGGTTTGCGGGTGAAGAAAAAGCCGCTGATTATTTACGCGAGCTTGGCTATACGATAATAGAGCAGAACTGGTGCTGTACAATGGGAGAGCTGGATATTGTGGCTCTCGACCGGGAAGCCCTGGTATTCATTGAAGTGAAATCGCGCCGGGAGACTTCCTATGGATTGCCGCAACAGGCTGTGAACGGTTATAAGCAAAGGCAAATAATCAAGGCTGCCCTGGGCTATATTAAGAGCAAAGGGATCACTGATAAAGATGTCCGGTTTGACGTGGTGAGCGTAAATGGCGAAGATATTGAGCTGATCGAGAATGCTTTTCAATCTGATGGAAGGTATCGGTATTGAAAAATGATGGCAGATGGCGGTTCGCGGATGGCAGTTAAAGGCAAAGAATAGTATCAAAAGAGAGGGTCAGAGTGTCAAAGTGCCGGATCTTATTACTGATGTTCATAATTATTCTCTCCTGTGCCATGGCCGGAGCAGAGGGAATAAGAGATGAGATATTTTATTTAAACCAGGAAAATAATCTTTCCATTAATATCAACAATTTCAATAAACTGAATCAAGATGATGCGCCTGTTCTGATCGAAATATTGGCTGAAAGTAAAGAGGACCGGCCGATCAAGACTATTGCCGGCGAACTGAAAGTATCTGCAGCAGCTAAGAACACGATCATGCTCAAACTGGCAGAATTCGGCGATAAGAGAGCCAGGGAGATAGTGGAATGGTACATGGAGCACAGTTCCGACCGGTTCAGCAGGCATATTGCCGCTGTTTCCCTGGGGACAGTAGGAGATAAGAATTCTATTGCCAAGCTGAAAGCCGCGGCCAAAGATTATGATCCGGCACTGCAGTTATTCGCTGTCAGGGCGCTGGGTGAATTAGGAGATGATTCAGGTTATGGCGTGGCCGTGCAGTACCTGAGAAGTCTTGACTTGACGCTTAAAACCCAGGCCATATATGCCCTGGCCACGATCGGCAAACCAGAAGCTATCCCGTTGCTGAAACCTGAGCTGGAAAGCAAAGATTGCCGTGATGTTGCCCAGCTAGCTATCAGCAAGATAGAATATGATCATTTGACCGAAAAAAAGAAACCTGCCTATTTAAGAAACTTGTTAAAAAAGCAAACCGGCGAAGCTGTATACTGGGCAACTGTGGAATTCATGAAATTAGGCGATAAATATGTGCAGGAAGTTAAGCGTATTGCGGAAAAGAAGAAATATCCGGGAAGCGCATGGATCAAGGAAGCTTTAGCCGCAAAAGAAGCTAGCTAGTGTGGTGTTGTAACACCAGACTATAAATAATTTGGGATAATAAAAAAACCAGCGGGGGAAATAGTATGCAAGAATCTTTTAAAGAAATGATCAAAGAGCTGAAAGTTTTTTTTGCGCCGGAAACAATGTATTTTAACCAGGATCTGCAATTTGTCAAGACCAGGATGGTCGTCACGGAAGAGAAACTGGCGCCTTTGCTGGCGATCCTGGATAAATTTTATAAAGCGCCGTTTAAGCCGGCCGGCGAAAAACCGGCCAGGGAAATGGGCGACCTGGAAGTGGTACAGGCTTTAAATGGTGTCAGGAAAGAACAAACCTTATATCTCAATACCAATGATCCTGAATATGTTTACTTCGCGGCTATTTGGCCCTGGCAGAGTGATCCAACGCAGGCCAGCCTTTTCCTGGGTTTGCATTTTGGCGGGTTCCTGACTCCCGTCCGCAAAGCGCTCATGGAAAACGTTAAAAAGGATCTGGAAGCTGTTGTCTAATAATATGACGCCTGAAAAGGTCCTGATCTTGTATGCGCCTTGTGGGGCTGGCCATAAAATGGCGGCTAAAGCACTGGCTGATTATTTTAGCCGGCAGGCTGGAATATCAGTGGAAATGAAAGACATCCTGGATTTTGCTCCTGCCTGGTATCGTTTTATTTACCGCGACGGATATTATTTATTGATCAAGAAATTTCCCAAACTCTGGTCCTTATTATATCAAAGTACAGAACTTGATTATAAAAATAATATACTTGTCAGGCTCGCCAGAAAGATAGAAAATAGCTTCTTTGGATCTTTTTACCGCTACCTGGAACTAATCAAGCCAACCGAACTCATCACTACGCATTTTTTGCCTATTTCCGTGTTAAAAAACAAAAAAAGAGATTTTAAATTCAGCGTGGTGGTCACTGATTATTACCCGCACACTTTATGGATCAGCAGCCAGGTTGACGAATATTTTGTAGCTTCCAGCCAGGTCAAACAGCTTTTGCAGCAAAAAGGCATCCGGGAAGAGGATATTACCATAACCGGGATACCGGTCAAATCGATGGCCATGGGAGAGCCTGATTGTAAACATGATTTATTCACCGTCCTCATTCTAAGCGGGGCCGGCGGTGTCGGTGACTTGTCTGCCATTATTAAGGGCCTGGAAAAATTAGCCGGCAAAATACAAGTGATCGTCAACACAGGATTGAACCAGAAATTGCAGGCTAAACTGGCTGCCGCAGCAAAAAAGAGCGCATTAACTATTAAGGTGATCGGATTCACTGATAAAATATATGAGTATTACTCTATGAGCGATGCGGTTATTACCAAGCCGGGGGGATTGACTGTAACCGAATGCCTGACTTTTGGACTACCGTTACTGATGATCAATGCCATCCCCGGCCAGGAAGAGGAAAATGCCAGATTTGTAGAGGCTAATAAAGCTGGGATCATGGTTAAAGATGTGAAGCAAATCCCGGCCATTATTAGCAGCTGGCTGGCAGAACCAGCACTGCTTGCAACCATGCGCCAAAATGCTTTAGCAGCAGTACCGCATGACAGTAATGAACGAATATTTAGGCAGGTAATAAAGCACCAAGGATGTTGACCAATGAAACAGGGTTGGGGCTCCCGTATGGGCGTGCTTGGCAAAAAATAATTTGAGAGTTTTTTTGTTGCAAAAAAGTAACAGGTAATATATAAAATTAGTAAATTCATGAAAAGGCAACCCATGGTCAGCAAAAAAATCATTTCTATAGTCATAATTACCCTGGCTGCATCCTGGCTGGCGCCACGCTTTCTTCAGGCTGAAGAAGATGAAGAAGGCTTGCTCAGGGAAGAATATATTGAGAGAAGTAAGCCAAAGAATCGTTATCTGCTTGTCTTTAGCGGTTGCGGTTATTTGGGTCGCAATATGCTGCTGGCTGGTTATAAGGATTATCAGGATAACTATTCCGGCCATTTGGAAATGCGAATGGGTATAGCTAAGAACAGAAAGCAGCCGGACATTCTCCTTAGTCTCAACTATGATTATATGCCGATGATTTTACCGGATGGCCTTTATGGCATGAGCGAGAGGATCGCTTCCCTTAACCTGAATGCCTATTATGTTTTTTATGCGCAGAGAAAAATGAATTTCTTTGTTGGTCCGGGTTTCGGCTATTATTTTGACCTTCTCAGTATGGACACACCAGCCAGCGGCAAGATAGAACACCAGTACAGCTTTATTGGTTTCAACCTGGGCGCCGGGGG
>JAQTPL010000043.1 GCA_028712895.1 bacterium
TGCCTTTTTTCCATTCCGTGACGGTGTCGATGCTGCGGCTAAAGCCGGAGCCACTGCAGTCATACAACCCGGTGGTTCAGTGCGTGATGAAGAAGTGATCCAGGCCTGTAATGAAAATAATATCGCTATGGTCTTTACCGGCGTAAGACATTTTAAGCACTAAGCTAGTTTTTATTTGAGATCTGAAATTTGCCTGCCCGCCGATTTTTTTGGCGGGAGATTCACGACCAAAGGGAGTGACTGTGCGGCCGACTTGGGACCAGTATTTTATGCAAATAGCCAATATAATCGCTACCAGGGCCACCTGCCTGCGGCGTAACGTCGGGGCAGTCCTGGTCAAGAATAAACGTATCATCTCCACAGGCTACAACGGCACTTTGACCAAATTGCCGCATTGCGAGGTCACCGGCTGTCTCAGGGATAAGCAAGGGATACCTTCAGGACAACGCCAGGAATTGTGCCGGGGAATGCATGCCGAGGCCAATGCCTTGCTTTTCGCGTCTACCTACGGCATAGATATGCATAATGCCACGCTGTATGCCACCAACCAACCCTGTGTGTCTTGCGCCAAAATGATCATCCAGGCGGGTATTAAAAAAGTGGTTTTTGAAGGTGCATACCCGGACCAGCTGGCCCTGAGATTATTTAAGGAAGCCAAAGTTAAATTGGTACGTTTTAAAGGGGGAAAATAATAATGATTCCCAGATATTCCACTCCGGAAATGGAACGAATATGGACCGACGAAAGTAAATTCCAGAAAATGCTGGAAATAGAGATACTGGCTTGTGAAGCCATGGCTAAGCTCGGCAAGATCCCTGCTTCTGCCCCGGCAGTGATCAGGAAAAAAGCCAGGATAGATGTCAAGCGCATCAAGAAGATCGAGGATGTCACCCGCCATGACGTTATCGCTTTCCTGACCCAGCTGGAAGAAGTTGTCGGGCCGGAAGCCAAATATATACACAAAGGCCTGACTTCTTCAGATGTCCTTGACACAGCCCTGAGCCTGCAGATGCGGGAAAGCCTGGAGATCATCCTGTCTGACCTGGTGAAATTATCAGCAGTGCTGAAGAACAAAGCCAAAAAGTACAAGAACACTTTAATGGTCGGCAGGACCCATGGTATTTATGCAGAGCCGATCACCTTTGGTTTTAAGATAGCTTTATGGTATGCGGAGAACTTGCGCAACATTGACCGTGTCAAACAACTCATTCCCATGATCAGCGTCGGCAAGATCAGTGGGGCGGTGGGGACATACGCCAATGTCGATCCGAGAGTCGAAGCGTATGTTTGCCAAAAATTAAAATTCCAGGCAGCGCCGGTATCTACCCAGGTTTTGCAGCGGGACCGTCATGCCCAATACCTGTGTACCCTGGCTATCTGCGCCGCCAGCATCGAAAAATATGCTACTGAGATCCGTAACCTGCAGCGCAGCGAGATCCGCGAAGCTGAAGAATATTTTTCCAAAGGACAGAAAGGTTCCAGCGCGATGCCGCATAAACGCAATCCCATCACCTGCGAACAGCTCTGCGGCTTGGCGCGTATTATCAGGGCTAATTCTATCCCGGCCCTGGAAAATGTGGCTCTCTGGCATGAACGCGATATCAGTCATTCATCGGTAGAGCGGGTAATCTTGCCTGACAGCTCTATCCTGATGGACTATATGTTAAATAAATTTATCCGGATCATGGACAACCTGCTCGTCTATCAGGAAAACATGCTGCAAAACCTGGAAAATACCAAAGGCCTGATCTTTTCACAACAAGTATTGCTGAGCCTGATCGATAAGGGTATCGACCGTCAGCAGGCATATGTCATAGTCCAGCGCAATGCTATGCGGGTCTGGCAGGAAAAAGGCACCTTCCTGGATTACTTAAAGGAAGACGCGGACCTGCAACAGTATTTCGCGCCAGCGGAAATAGCCGCTCTTTTCGATTATAAATACCATCTGAAGAATATTGATAAGATTTTTAAAAGACTTAAGATATAGTAAGTTCGAAGAGCAGTAAAATCGAGAAACAGTTTCCAGTAAGAACGAAAAACAGTAAAAAACACAAACTGTATTTGATTTGACTGGCAACTATTCCTCGTACTGACTGTTGCTCGAAATTACTACTTTTAACAAGGAGAATTGTATGCCATGCTTGGTGATCGTAGGAGCGCAATGGGGAGATGAAGGCAAAGGAAAGATCGTCCATCTCCTGAGCCAATATGCTGATTTCATTTGTCGCTTCCAGGGCGGTAATAACGCCGGGCATACTGTTGTTTTTGACGGTAATGTCTATGTTTTGCATCTGGTACCATCAGGCATATTGCAGCCGCATAAAAAATGCATTATCGGTAACGGAGTAGTGGTAGACCCCGAAGCTTTGCTGACTGAACTTAATTTCGTAAAATCAAAAAACATGACCACGCGGAACCGGCTATATATCAGTGACCTAAGCCATATTACCTTGCCGTATCATCGCTTAATGGACAGCCTCGGTGAAGAAACACTGGGTAAACAAAAGATCGGTACTACCAAGAGAGGTATCGGCCCGACCTACTCGGACAAAGTAGCCAGGCGCGGTATCCGTATGTCTGATTTCATGGACAAAGAAACCTTCTATAAACTCCTCAAAGATAATCTTAAAAGGAACAATGACGTCCTGGTTAATGTCTACAAGCAGAAGAAGTTGTCCTTGGAAGTGCTCTACCGCGACTATATGAAAATAGCAGCTAAGATCCGCCCGTATGTTACCGATACTACGGTGATGGTGAACAAAGCCCTGGATGAAGGAAAGAATGTGCTCATTGAAAGTGCCCAAGGCACAATGCTGGACCTGGATTTCGGGACCTATCCTTATGTCACCAGTTCTAACCCGATTTCCGGCGGAGCTTGTACTGGATTAGGCATACCGCCGCATAGGATCGAACAAGTACTGGGGATTTGCAAAGCCTATACTACCAGGGTCGGAGAGGGCCCTTTCCCCACAGAATTAAAAGATGTCACCGGCGATTACCTGAGAAAGAAGGGCGGCGAATACGGAGCTACTACCGGCCGGCCGCGCAGGTGCGGCTGGTTTGATGCCTTAGTAGTAAGGCATGCTTCACGTATCAACGGGTTCACAGGTTTAGCTTTGACCAAGCTTGATGTCCTGGACGACCTGGACATTATCAAAATATGCACGGGCTATAAGTATAAAGGGAAGATACTGAAGGAATTTCCCCACAACCGGCGAATGCTGGAAGAAGTACAACCAATATACAAACAAATGCCGGGCTGGAAAACCAATACCAGCCACCTGAAGAAATATTCCGATCTGCCGCTCAATGCCAAGTGTTACATGCACGAACTGGAAAAATTGGTAGGTGTGAAGATCGCTATCCTGTCTTTAGGCAAGGATAAATATGAAACTATCGTACTGGATAAAAATATCACTAAATTCAAATAAATATTTTCGTAGCGAAAAAGCTAGATTTGGAGTGAAGCAAGGAAACTGAGGCGAGCATATGAGTAATATGTAAGCCGAAGGATGACGCAGCTGTAACCCAAATATAGCTTTTGCAGTAGAAAAAGGAGCAATCATGACTAAAGCGATACTTGTCCTGGAAGACGGGACCGTATTTCAAGGGCAGAGTTTTGGCGCTGAAGGCGAATGCTACGGTGAAGTAGTATTTAACACCTCCATGACCGGTTACCAGGAGATCCTCACTGATCCTTCCTACAAAGGCCAGATCGTGACTATGACCTATCCGGAGATAGGCAACTATGGCGTCAACCTGGAAGACAAGGAATCCCGTAAAGTCTTCCTGGAAGGGTTTGTCGTTAAAGAATATTCCAAGATCTATTCCAACTGGCGGGCCAGGGAATCTTTAAGTGATTATTTAAAACAAAGCAATGTCCCCGGGATTGAAGGAGTGGACACCCGGAAATTAACCAAGCTACTGCGCACCAAAGGGGCCATGAAGGCTATAATTTCCACGATCCAGGACGATCCTAAGATACTGCTCAAGAAAGTGAAAGAATCCCCGGGATTGATCGGGCGTGACCTGGTCAAGGAAGTGACCAACCCGGAAGTATTCCAATGGCACACCCGACCCCAGGATTGGATCCCTATTCCCCCGGTAAAGAAATATAAAGTTGTAGCTATCGATTGCGGCATTAAATATAACATCTTGCGGCTCCTGGAGCATTTTGGATTTGAGGTGACAGTTGTTCCCGCTCAAACCACGGCGACGGCTATCCTTGCCATGAACCCGGACGGGGTTTTTCTTTCCAACGGGCCGGGTGATCCTGAACCATTGCATTACGTAATTGAAACTGTGCGCCAGCTGCTTGGGAAAAAACCTATATTCGGTATCTGCCTGGGTCACCAGCTGCTTGGCCTGGCTTTGGGAGGAAAGACCTTTAAGCTTAAATTCGGGCACCATGGGGCCAATCACCCGGTCAAAAACCTGGCCACCGGCAAGATCGAAATAACCGCGCAGAACCATGGCTTCTGTGTCGATATGGATTCCCTGAACAAGGACGAGATAGAACCTACGCATACAAATTTAAATGATAATACCAATGAAGGCTTCCGCCATAAAAAATATCCGGCTTTCTGCGTGCAATACCATCCTGAGGCTTCGCCGGGGCCTCACGATTCACGGTATTTGTTTGACGAATTCATAAAAATGATGGAGAAACATTAATCATGCCTAAACGCACTGACCTGAAAAAAATAATGCTTATTGGTTCCGGCCCGATCGTGATCGGCCAGGCTTGTGAATTCGATTATTCAGGGACCCAGGCATGTAAAGCGCTGAAGGAAGAAGGCTATGAAATTATCCTGGTAAATTCCAATCCCGCGACGATTATGACAGATCCGCAGATCAGCGATCGGACATATATTGAACCATTGACAATAGAGGTGCTGGAAAAGATCATTGCCAAAGAAAGGCCCGATGCCTTATTGCCGACGATTGGCGGCCAGACGGCTTTGAATCTCACCGTAGAGCTGGTGGAAAAAGGGATCATTGATAAATATAAGGTAGAGCTTATCGGCGCGGATTTTGAAGCTATTAAACGCGCCGAGGACCGCAGCCTTTTCAAAAAAACCATGCAAGATATCGGTATGGACCTGCCCCGCAGCGGCTATGCTCATAACCTTACGGAATCCCTCGAGATCTCCCAGCAGATCGGATTCCCATTAGTGATCAGGCCTTCTTTTACCCTGGGCGGTACCGGCGGCAGCATCGCTTATAATAAAGAAGAATTCATGGACCTGGTCACGTTTGCCCTCGAACACAGCCCGGTCAGTGAAGTACTGATAGAAGAATCGGTACTGGGCTGGAAGGAATTTGAGCTGGAGGTTATGAGGGATAAAAAAGATAATGTGGTTATCGTTTGTTCGATAGAAAACTTCGATCCCATGGGAATTCATACCGGTGACAGCATCACGGTCGCGCCGGCCCAGACATTGAGCGATAAAGAATACCAGAAAATGCGAGACGCCGCGGTAAAAGTAATACGGGCTATAGGCGTAGATACCGGCGGCAGTAATATACAATTTGGGATCCATCCTTTAACCGGCAGGATGGTCGTCATTGAAATGAATCCCCGAGTTTCCCGTTCTTCCGCGCTGGCTTCAAAAGCCACCGGCTTCCCGATCGCTAAGATAGCGGCTAAGCTGGCAGTAGGGTATACCCTCGATGAGATACCCAATGACATTACCAAGAAGACCCCGGCTTGTTTTGAGCCATCGATAGATTATGTAGTCACTAAAATACCCCGGTTCGCTTTTGAAAAATTTGCCGGCGCTGATTCCCGGTTAGGGATCTCTATGAAAAGCGTCGGGGAAGTCATGGCTATCGGCCGGACATTTAAAGAATCCTTGCAAAAAGCTATCCGCGGACTGGAGATCGGACGTCATGGTTTAGGTAATGACAATCACGCTTTAGAAAAAGAGATCAGATCCGCCATAAAATCATCCGATCGACGTGAAGATATGCTTGATAAAATAAAGTATTATATAAAACTGCCTACCAGCGAAAGGATCTTTTATATCAAATACGCCTTGCAGAATGGGTTCCCTGTAGCTGATATAGCCCTTGCCAGCGCGATCGATCCATGGTTTATCTACAATATTAAGGAGCTGTGTGATTTTGAAAGCTCCCTGCGTAATTCCAATTTTATTAAACAGAAGAAACAACGTCAGATCGAGCTTCTATCCCAGGCCAAGAAGCTGGGATATTCGGATTACCAGCTGGCTGAAATATTATCTCTGGAAACAGCTTCTATTACCCGGCTGCGCGAAAAAAATGGGCTTTATCCCTGTTATAAACTGGTCGACACCTGCGCCGCGGAATTCCAGGCCTATACTCCTTACTATTATTCCACCTATGAGACAGAAGATGAACAGCACGAGCAGAAGTCAAAGAAAAAGAAGATCATGATCCTGGGCGGCGGGCCCAATCGTATCGGCCAAGGCATAGAATTCGATTATTGCTGTGTCCATGCCGCTTTTGCCCTGGATGATATGGGCTACGAAACCATCATGGTCAATTGCAATCCGGAAACTGTTTCTACCGACTATGATACCAGCGACCGTCTTTATTTCGAGCCAGTGACCATGGAAGATGTATTGAACATTAATCACCGTGAAAAACCGGACGGTGTTATTGTCCAGTTCGGCGGGCAGACACCCTTGAACCTGGCTTTAGCCCTTAAAAAGAACGGAGTAAAGATCATCGGCACGTCGCCGGACAATATCGACCTGGCTGAGGACCGTAAACGTTTCGGCCGCCTGCTCAACAAGCTTAAGATCCCGCAAGCAGAAAATGGTACCGCTATGAGCTTCAGTGAAGCCAAAACCATTGCCGCCAAGATCGGGTATCCGGTCATGGTACGGCCCAGTTACGTTCTCGGCGGGAGAGCCATGGAAATAGTGTATGAAGAACCGAGCCTGGAAAATTATATCCGTAAAGCCAAAGATATCTCCCCCAAGCACCCGATCCTGATCGATAAATTCCTTTCCGACGCCATTGAAGTTGATTGCGATGCAGTATCAGACGGTAAAGATGTCTATATCGGCGGCATTATGGAGCATATTGAAGAAGCGGGTATCCATTCCGGCGACAGCGCCTGCGCCTTGCCGCCATATACCCTGACTCCCGGACAAATTGAAACGATCAGGAATTATACTACCAGGCTGGCTAAAGCTCTGCAAGTGATCGGCCTGCTCAATATACAATATGCCATCAAAGATAACATCATCTATGTTCTCGAAGTTAATCCCCGTGCGTCCCGGACCGTTCCCTTTGTCAGTAAAGCCACGGGAATACCTTTGGCTAAGATCGCTGCGGCGTGCATGGTAGGTAAGAAGCTAAAAGACCTGGGTGTACCGCTGGCAGGAAAAACCATGTCTTATACCGCGGTCAAAGAAGCAGTCCTGCCATTCATTAAATTCCCGGGAATCGATAGCATCCTGGGCCCTGAAATGAAATCCACCGGTGAAGTAATGGGTATTGACGCGAACTTCGGATTGGCTTTTGCCAAGTCGCAAATGGCCGCAGGCAGCTCGCTTCCATTATCAGGAACAGTTTTTATCAGTGTCAATGACTATGATAAAGGAAGGATCGCCCCGGTCGCTAAGAAGCTGCTGGATCTGGGCTTCAAGATCATATCCACCCGTAAAACTTGCGCTCTTTTGAAAAGCCAGGGACTGGCGGTAGAAGAGGTTGCTAAAATAGGGGAAGGCCGTCCGGACATGGTTGACATTATTAAAAATAAACAGGTTGACCTGATCATCAATACACCCAAGGGCACGCGTTCCCGCAGCGATGGGTATGTTATCCGGCAGAACGCGCTGATCCATAGCGTCCCGTTCATTACCACCTTTTTCGGCGCGGAAGCTGCTGTCGACGGTATTGTAGCCCTGCGCAACCAAGGTATTACGGTAAAACCAATACAGGAATATTACAAACAGTAACTAGTCGCTGGTCGCTGGTCTAAATACGGTCGCTAGTTACTAGGTACTGGTCGCTAGTTTTAAAGAGTTTTACTAGATACCAGCCACTAGCGACTAGAAACCAGAAACTAGCGACTTTACTTAAGAGGTTAAAATGAAATCAAACGATATCCGCCAGAGTTTTCTGGATTTTTTTGAGGCTAAAAAACATCACTTGGCAAAAAGCGACGGGCTGGTGCCATCCAGCGACCCAACTCTGCTTTTCACCAGCGCCGGCATGGTCCAATTCAAGAATATGTTCCAGGGGAAAACCAAGTTGACCTACACCCGCGCGGTCAGCTGCCAAAAATGCTTCCGCACCAATGATATAGAAAGAGTGGGACATACTGCCCGTCACCATACCTTTTTTGAAATGCTCGGTAATTTTTCTTTCGGCGATTATTTTAAGAAAGACGCCATTCACTGGGCCTGGGAATACCTGACTAAAACCGTAAAACTTCCTCCTGAAAAACTATGGGTAACCGTGTATCAGGATGATGATGAAGCAGCAGAGATCTGGCAATCAATCGTCAAGCCTGACCGGATCGTTCGCCTGGGGAAAGAGTCTAATTTTTGGGAAATGGGTGAGACAGGACCTTGCGGTCCCTGCTCGGAAATATTGTATGACCAGGGAGAAAAAACCGGCTGTGGAAAACCTGAATGCAAAGTTGGCTGTGACTGCGACCGCTACCTGGAAGTTTGGAACCTGGTTTTTACTCAGTTTGACCGGAATAAAGCCGGACACCTGACTCCTTTGCCGCAAAAAAATATTGATACCGGTATGGGCCTGGAAAGATTAGCCGCGGTGGTCCAGGAAGTGTCTTCAAACTTTGATACTGACTTATTCCGTCCCATAATTTTAAAAGCTTCTGACCTGGCAGGTGTTGAATATGGACGGGAAGAGAAAATTGATCGTTATTTGAAAGTGATCGCAGACCATATACGCGGGATCACGTTCCTGTGCAGCGAAGGGATCCTCCCGTCCAATGAAGGACGCGGCTATGTCTTGCGCCGTCTTATCCGCCGGGCTCACCGGTACGGGAAATTACTTAATATTAAAGATACTTTTTTACACCTCCTGGCCGGAGTGGTCATCGACTCGATGAAAAGCCACTATCCGGAACTGGCTGAAGCTAAGGAACATACCTATAATATAATCATTAATGAAGAAAAGAAATTTCAACAGACCCTGGAACAGGGCCTGACTATACTGGAAGAGATCATAGCGGACCTGAAAAATACTAAAAATACCATGATCAGCGGAAAAATAGTTTTCCAGCTCTATGATACCTATGGATTTCCAGTAGACCTGACCAAAGAGATCACGGCGGAACAAGGCTTCCAGATTGATGAACAAGGATTTGAAGCAGAGATGGAACAACAGCGGGAAAAAGCGCGGTCTGCCTGGAAGGGTTCCGGCGCCGAAGATCTTTCTTTTTATTCCCTGCTGCATAAAGACACGGGGGATACGATTTTTACCGGCTATGACGAAATTAAGACCACCAGCCGGATATTGGCTTTGATCGCAGATAAAAAACAGGTAGCAGAGGCATCGTCTGGCACGTTGGTGCAGGTTATTTTAGAACAAACACCATGCTATGGGGAAACCGGCGGCCAGATAGGAGACACCGGAAAGATCACCAAGCCTGATGGTGAAATTATCATTACTCATACTGCCCGGCCAATTCCGGGACTGATCGTCCATGAAGGCAAGATCACCAGCGGGATTTTTGCCAAGAATGACACTGTTGACGTGGTCGTAGACGAGGAACGCCGTCAGAATATTGCCCGCAATCACACCGCTACTCACTTATTACAAGCTGCCTTAAGAAAGACCTTGGGCAGCCATATTGCCCAGGCTGGCTCCCTGGTCGAGCCTGAACGGCTGCGTTTCGATTTCACTCATAACCAATCTCTTGAGGCCAAAGAATTATCTGCTTTGGAAGATATGGTCAACGCCGATATACGGGCTAACCTGCCGGTCATGGTCACTGAAACCTCCCAGGAAGAAGCCAGGAAAAAGGGAGCCATGGCTCTCTTTGGCGAAAAATACGGGGAGAAAGTCCGCCTAGTCGAAGTAAGCGGTGCCAGTATGGAATTATGCGGCGGCACTCATTGTCATACCAGCGGGGAAATCGGATTGTTCAAAATAGTATCAGAATCCAGCATAGCCCAGGGCGTACGCCGTATCGAAGCGGTAACCGGGCAGGAAGCGATCAGCCTACTACACCAGCAGGACCAACTGATCAATGACCTCGAGCAAATCCTGAAGACCAATGCCGGAGAATTAACCAGCCGGGTAAATAAATTATTAGAACAGGTAAAAACATTGCAAAAAGAAATTCAACAGCAAAAATCAAAAACAGTTTCCCATAATAGTAATGACCTGATAAGTGATGTAAAACAAATCAACGGTATTGCCTTGTTAGCCAAAGCCTTCCCGGATGCTGACGCAGAGGATTTGCGTAAAATAGGGGATCAGCTAAAGAATAGCCTGAAAAGCGGGGTTTTCATCCTGGGAGGCCTCAAAAATGGCAAAATAGCCCTTATTTGCATGGTTACCGATGATCTGATTGCCAAAGGCCTGCATGCTGCAAAAATCATCAAGGAAGTGGCCACAGTGGTAGGTGGCAGTGGCGGGGGCCGAGCAGACCTGGCCCAGGCTGGCGGTAAAGAACCTGATAAACTAGATAAAGCTATCTCAAAAAGCCTAGATATTATAAGCAAAATCAAATATTCTTCATAAATTACTTTAATAAGGATTAAACCAGTACATATGCCTTATAAACAACCCAAACCCATTGGCAAAATTAAGCGTAATCAGCCATCCAGGAGCAAGAAGCGATATAAGCTTCCAATCCACTTCCTGACTATCCTTACCATCATCATTTTGATCGTAGTGGTCATTGCCTCTATACATTCCTACTATTATTATTACCGAAATAAAGCTGCTACCCTTAAGACTGCCCAGAAGAAATACCGCCATTTTGAGCTGGTAAAATTTAATTTTGACTCCCGTGATAGATCCCTGGATAAAATGAGCTTGCTGGTATTTGTGGAAAGAAATAATAAACCCATTGATTCAATCGGGGGCAAAAAAGCCGCTTTGCTTAAATATAATCCCCGCTTACATATATATGAAGCTACCTGGCCGGTACCCTGGAATGCACCAGGCGGCCTTTATACAGCTAAATTGACCATTCCCCGGGGAAAGGACAAGCCGCGGATAGTAACTACCGGCTTTGAAATAGAGAGGATCAAGCCTCCAGCCATAAAACCAGGCATAGGCGTATTAACTCTGGAAAGCTCAGCGATGCTGGAAACAGCTAAAATAAAAAGCCCTGATGGCGACATAGGGAACTGGGAAAATATCATTAAATGGGCCGATTATTTGACCGCTGATACCATCTGGTATCTGGCCGGACAAACTGCCAGCTGGGGAGCCAGGATAGATAATAATTCCCCGTGGATCCAATCCAATATAAATTTTGTCCCAAAATTCGCCAAAGCAGCCCATGCCAAAGGATTAAAATTCGGCGTCTGGGTAGCCTGTTTCCTGACTTTCGGCGACACCATCAATAAAGCCAACTATCAATTTGCCTATAATTATGACCGCACCGCCGGCACCTGCGTGCCTACGCGTTCGATATCTATCGGTGACCAGAAGCGCCGGGCGGATATTATTAAACTGCTGACGCGTCTGGCCAATACCCCGGCTGTCGATTATATCGGCCTGGACTATATCCGCAATGCTATCGGCGGCTATGAAATGGTCGACCAGTTCGTCGGAGAAATGAATCCGGAATTACCTGAAAACTGGGCCAAACTGGGAAAAATGGGACGGATGTGCTGGCTGGGCAAAGAGATCCAAAAACGGCAAAAAATGAAACTCGTCGACCAGTGGAATTGGTGGAGAGCCCATTACATGGCCACCATGGTAAAAGAAATTATTGCCAAGGTCAATACGACAAAACCCCTGTGGTGCTTTACCCTAAGCTGGGAAAAGGGCTGGCAGCATGGCCAGGACCCGATCATGATGAATGACGCCGGCGCTGCTGTTGATGCGGTCATGCTTTATGAATGCAACCGGGGCCAGTTCAATGACTTGCTTAAAGAATGGAATCGATATGTTGGCAAGAACCAGGTCAATCTATTCGGCGGTGATGTGGTAGATTTTAACCTGCACCAATTTACGGTGAATCCTCCGGGACCGCAGGAATTCTATGACCGCATGATGCTGGCTCATCACAAAATGTCCGGCGATGGACGGATCAAAGGAATGTTCTGGCATGATCTGGCCCGTGGGCTATGGGGGAGATTAGGGCCATACAGCATTAATGAGTGGGCTATTGTCGGCGCCGCATCTTTTACCGGCTTGAGGAATGACTGGGGCTTACTGGATGTTACGCTCAGCCTGGAGGCTCCGGAAAAATTGATTACCGGCAAAAATCAGGTGGTCCACGTCAATATAAAAAATATTTCCTCCGTCGCCCAGAGGAATGTGAGAGTGAATTACCTGGCGGTTCCCTATATGAGCTGTAACAGCGCACCGGAACAAGTCATCAACACCATCGCTCCCGGAGAAACCAGGGTGATACCGTTCAGTTTAAACGCCAGGGGCACTGACTCTGCCCGCGCCCGCCAGAATATGGTCGCTTTTTCCTGCACCTGGGATTCTCATGCCCAATACCACAAAGCGGTTTCTTTTAAATACCTAAGGGTAGAATAGGATTGCTTTTTCATGCGGGTTGTGATACAAAGAGTGCAAAAGGCCAGCGTAGAGATTAACCATGCTGTACATGCGGAAATAAAGCAGGGGTACCTGGTTTTAGTCGGTATCCATAAGGAAGACAGCATTAATGATACAATTTATTTGGCTGATAAGATACTTTCCCTGCGCATTTTCCCGGACCTTGAGCATAAAATGAATCTTGACATTAAAGCGGTCCAGGGCTCATTGCTGGTAGTTTCTCAGTTCACGCTGTATGCTAATACCGCTGGCGGAAACCGTCCTGATTTTATCCAGGCAGCCCCACCTGAACAAGCCCAAAAATTGTACCAGGCTTTTATCGATCGTTTGAAAAAAGGGGCGGTCCCTGTGGTCAGCGGGATCTTCGGGGCAAATATGCAGGTTACCTTGACCAACGACGGCCCGGTAACTATCATCATGGATTCCAGATAAAAGAACTCAGGGGGAGAAAATGTGTGCTAAAAATGGTTTGAGTGCCGACGCGATCACGAAAAGATTAGACCAGCTGGAAATTGATATTGTCCTGAAACAGCTGGAACTGGTAGAGCTGCAGAAAAGAAAGGGCGAACTGCAACTGCTGCTCATGCATAAAAAAAATAATATTGAAGAATAAAAACACGCTAATTAAATTAAGGAGTCTGATCTATGGATAGAAAGACGCTGTTTACCTATGTATTACTGGCTTTATGCGGCCTCTCCGTCCTGCTGGGACTGGTCCTGGTTTTTAAACAATCCCCGGTTTTTACGGTGAAGGAGTCAGGTAAAATAGAATTGCCCTCCATCGGCAAGGATGGTATTGCCATTGTTTATATTTATGGCGAAATATTCGTAGAGCGCCAGTATTCAATGTTCCCCGGGTTCCTCTCCGGATCAGACGCTATTATTGACCGGTTGCGGAAGATCGATAAGAACAAAAATGTTAAGGCAGTAGTCCTGAGGATCAATTCCCCGGGTGGCAGCACCGGCGCCAGCCAGGAAATATATGAAGAAGTAAAAAAACTGCGCCAGAACGGCAAGAAGATAGTTGTTTCCATGGGTGATGTGGGAGCCAGCGGCGCGTATTACATTTCCTGCGCCGCCGACCGGATCATCGCTAATCCTTCGACGATCACCGGCAGTATTGGCGTGATCTTTAATTTCGGCAATATGCAGGAACTCTTTAAGAAGATAGGCGTAAAAATGGAAGTGGTCAAAAGCGGCAAGTCCAAGGATATCGGCGCTTATTGGCGGTCCCCGGAAGAATCAGAGAGACAGCTCCTGCAGGGTCTGATCGATAACAGCTACGAGCAATTCGTCAAGGTGATTGTCGACGGCAGGAAAATGACTTACGACCAGGTAAAACAGCTGGCTGACGGGTCCATCTTTACCGGCGAGCAGGCCCTGAATAAAGGTTTGATCGACCAACTGGGCAACCTTCCTGATGCCATCCAGGTAGCGGCAGACCTGGCCGGATTAAAAGGGGAGCCATATATTATTAAAGATTATTCACCGATGGAAAAGGTGTTTGAAATATTCAACCGTAAAACCGAAGAGAACAGCCTGACCCAGGTGACGAAAGCCCTGAGCAAAAGTGATACCCGGCTAGCCTATTTAATGGAGTAAAAAATGGAAAGATTGGGCATAATCTCAAAAATTATCACGGATCCGGAGCAGGGGTTTAACGATCTGCTTCTTTATAAAAAGCCACTGTGGTTTTCTTTCTTGATGGTGGTTATCAGTTTGTTCTGCCAAAGCGTAGCGGTATTATTGATCGATAACTACGGCTCGGTACAAGTGACCAGCATGCTGACAGTTGGGTACCTGGCTAAGCTTTTTGCCTTTGTCGTGTTCTGGATCCTGATGACCTCCTTGTTCCATTTTATCGCTTCCTGGCACAAAACAGAAGGCAGTATTAATCATCTTTTTATTCTTTTTGGCGCCACTCTCCTGCCGTTGATCTTTTTACCGGCAGGAGCTATCCTGAGCAGGGGACTGGGCGCAGGCAGTCATTTTCTCTATCTTTTTATTTACCTGCTAATTATTATTTGGATCCTGTCCCTGCAAGTAAAAAGCCTGAAGATCATTTATCACCTGCAAACCGGCAAAGCAATTTCGGTTTACGTTATCCCTTTTATTTCCACGTTTTTCCTGCTCATCATCTCTTTGGCCATGTTTATCATCCTGACCGTCATCCTCATCGGCAAAAGCTTCTAATATGCCTACCCCGTCATACCTGAAACTGCAGCGCAACGGTATCCTGTCAGAACGGGTTAAACAGGCTTACCGGCAGTTGTCCAATTGCAACCTCTGCCCGCGGGGTTGCCGCATCAACAGGCAGCAAGAGGCCCATGGTTTCTGCCAGGCCGGACTATCCCCGGAGATCGCTTCTTATAATGCTCATTTCGGCGAAGAACCATCGCTCAGCGGTACTGCCGGTTCAGGCACGATATTTTTTACCCACTGCAACCTGGGCTGTGCCTTTTGCCAGAATTATCCCATCAGCCAGTTTGGCAACGGGACTGCAATATCTGTCGATGAGCTGGCCCGGATCATGCTCTTTTTGCAAAGCAAAAAATGTCACAATGTTAACCTGGTAACAGGAACTATTTATGTGCCGCAAATCCTGGCCTCACTGGAAAAAGCGATTGACCAGGGATTTCACTTGCCCTTAGTTTATAATTGCGGCGGGTACGAAAGCCTGGCCACGCTCAAGCTGCTGGATGGCATAATCGATATTTACCTGCCTGACGCTAAATACAGTGATAATGCCCTGGCGGAAAAATATTCCCAAGCCCCGAATTATTGGGAGATAAATCAAGCTGCTCTGCTGGAAATGCATCGCCAGGTCGGGGATTTGCAGCTTGATACAGAGGGGATCGCCAGCCAAGGTCTGCTTATCCGGCACCTGGTATTGCCTGGAAATATTTCCGGCAGCTTGAAGATCCTGGAATTTATAGCCAGCAAGATCAGCAATCAAACATACCTGAGCATTATGAGCCAATATACTCCCCGACACCTGGCTTGTGGCATTCCAGAACTGAACCGGAAGGTTACCAGGGAAGAATATGGGACGGTCATTGACAAGCTTAAGCAGCTTAATTTGCATAATGGCTGGGTGCAGGAGATATGAAGAAGTCGGCAGACGACAGTCCGCGGTCAGTAGTAAAAGATTAAGCACACTTGACTTTACAGAATAATTGAGATACAATTTTTGGCATAGGAGTGCTTTATGTCCAGGAAAACAGTATATGCCGGGACCTGGTATCCAGGAACTGAAGATAGTATTATTAAAACCATAGATTCATTCCTGCCGAAAAAAAAAGTTACTTCCCGCAAAGCCATCGGCATCATGGTCCCTCATGCCGGCTGGCTGTACTCCGGTAAAATAGCTGCCCAGGTATATGC
>JAQTPL010000044.1 GCA_028712895.1 bacterium
CAAAGCGGTTAAAGCCACCGTGGAGCGCTCAGATGTATGCGCTGTCCCGGCAGCCGGAGTCATTGCGGAAAATGTGGTTGCGTTTGAATTAGCCCGGTCCATGCAAGAGAAGTTTGGTGGGGATAGCCTGCGCGAGATGAAAAGAAATTACCACGGGTATATGGAACAAATACGCAGAAAGTAAATATAACAAATAAAAAATTACGATGAAAGTTATAGAAGTAGGTATGGAAGTAGGTTTAAAGTTTGTGGTTTAGAGCCTAACACCCATAGACCTTAGACCAAACTTACTTCTAAAACATAAACCTAATAACTTTTTTTACTGGAGAAATATGAACATTGTTTTGATCGGTTTTATGGCCAGCGGTAAGACAGTAGTCGGCAAGATACTGGCCGCAAAACTCAATATGAAATATATTGATGTCGATGAAACTATTGAAAAAAACACCGGGCAGGCTATTACCGATATTTTTAAAAAACATGGTGAGTCTGTTTTCCGCGATATGGAGACGAAAGCTATAAAGTGCGTGGCTTTGCTGGATCATTTTGTCATTGCTGTCGGCGGCGGAGCGGTAATGCGCGCAGAAAACGTCCAGGAGCTGCGGTCTAATGGAAAACTGGTTTACCTGTCTGCTTCGCCGGAAGCTATTTTAAGACGGATAGGGGATGCCAAGAGCAGGCCTTTACTGGCGAAAGAACCTGATAAACTAAAAAAAATCAAGGAAATGCTGGCACACCGTGAGCCGATCTATAAAGAATGTGATTTTCGCGTTGATACGACTATGTTGAAAATAGAGCAGGTGGCGGATAAGATCGTCGAATGGCATAACCATCGTGTGAGGAAAATGTAGAAGCATGAAAACAGTTAAAGTCAACTTGAAAGAAAGAAGCTATAAAATTGCAGTAGGCGCTGACCTGGCAAAATTAGGCAGCGCTATGTCTGCTTTGGGACTTGGCAAGAAAATCATGATCGTAACCAATCCTAAAGTGGGACACTGGTATTTGCCGCCGGTTGAACAAAGCCTGAAGAAAGCTGGTTTTTCCGTATACTGTACCGTGATCCCTGACGGGGAGCGGTATAAATCACAGGAATCAGCTAATAATATCTATGCCAAATGCCTGCAATATGGGCTTGACCGGGGCGGGACAATATTAGCCCTAGGCGGAGGAGTGATCGGGGACCTGGCTGGCTTTGCCGCAGCTACTTTTATGCGCGGCATTAACCTGGTACAGGTGCCGACTACCCTGTTGGCCCAGGTAGATTCCAGCGTGGGTGGAAAAGTGGGGATCAACCTGCCTGATGGTAAAAATATGGTCGGCGCTTTTTACCAACCAAAATTGGTCTATGCTGACCTGAAAACTCTCCGGACTCTGCCGTCCAAGGAATTTGCCCATGGCCTGGCTGAAGTAATCAAATATGGCATCATCTATGATACCAGTCTATTTACTTACCTTGAAAAGAATATGGGCAAGCTTAAAAAACTGGATGAGGCTGTTTTACAGAAAGTGATCAGCCGCTGCTGTGCCATTAAAGCCGAGGTAGTGACCCTGGATGAAAAAGAACATAATTTGCGGGCAATCCTCAATTTTGGCCATACGATAGGCCATGCCCTGGAAGGCATCACCCGTTATCAGAAATACAAACACGGAGAAGCAGTAGCCCTGGGTATGGTCGGCGCGGTGAAGATAGCTGAGAGTTTGGAGTTGGTAGATAGTAGTGTGGGAGACAGACTAAGAGCACTGTTAACCAAAGCAGGATTGCCGGTTGTGATTAAAAATATTAAAATATCGTGGGCTAATTTTTTGAGATTTATGCAGCATGATAAAAAAGTACTGGCCGGGAAAATCAGATTTGTCCTGCCAGTTAGGATCGGCCAAGTGAAAATTGTCGATACTGTACCCTTGCCTATAATTAAAGAGATCGTAAAATCTTTAAGCAAGTGAGCCGGATCTTACTGCTCTTTGTGCTGACTGGCAACTGCTTCTCGTTCTGACTGGCACACTTATTCCAAAAAGGAGTCTGAAATGAATCCCGTTAGACCTCTAAAGGCTAGTGAGCGGGATAAATTAAGAAAATATTATTAGAATTAACACGGTTATTCATAAGCACATTTTTGTAATAGGAGGTTTAACGGGATGAATAAAATATTAGTAATTCATGGGCCTAACTTGAACCTGCTGGGCAAAAGAGAGCCGGATATTTACGGCAAAGTCACTCTCAAGAAGATCAATGAAGAAATAGCCAAAGAAGCTAAAAAACTGAAAATTGCAGTTAAAACCTTTCAGTCTGCGCATGAAGGCGAAATAGTAGAAGCTATTGGCAAAGCCGGCGATTGGGCTGACGCTATGGTGATCAATCCGGCAGCATATACCCATACCAGCGTAGCTATCCGGGATGCAGTTTTGGCTGTCGGGATTCCGGTAGTGGAAGTACATTTATCCAATATTTATAAACGCGAAGAATTCAGGCACAAATCCATGGTAGCACCAGCGGCTGCCGGGCAGATCTCCGGCTTTGGCATTAATAGTTACCTGCTAGGATTGCAGGCAGCAGCCGGTCTCTGCAAGAAGTAAGATCAATCATGATATTGCAGCGGATCAGTAAAGTTCAACAGCAGCTTCTCCAGAAGAAACTGAGCGCATTTTTAGTTACTAATCCAGTCAGTTTACGCTATGTCTTCGGTATAGCAGAAGAAGACAGTTTTGCTCTGATCGCCCGAAAAAAGGCAATATTATATGTTTCTGCCTTAAATTATCCAGAGGTCAGGCATGCTGTTAAAGCCCCCGGGCTCAGTATTATCAGCAATAGGGATGAAATAGCCAAATGTTTGCGCTCCTTTACGACTAGGAAAATTGGCTTTGAAAGCAATAATTTGACTGTTCACGGCTTGTCAGTTTGGCAAAAAATGCTGGCTCAAGCGAAATTAGTGCCGGTTGCCGGTTTAATCGAGGATTTGCGGCTGGTAAAAGATAAAGATGAGCTGATCCTGATCCGCAAAGCTGCCCATATCGCGGATGCAGTTTATAAGCAGGTCAGGGCAATGATCCAGCCTGGGTTAACCGAGCAGCTTATTGCCGGGAAAATCGATGCTTTGATCCGGGGAAAAGGATGCGAGCCGGCTTTTAAGACTATTGTGGCCAGCGGGCCGGGAACAGCAGTTCCGCATCATGCTGCCGGCAATCGTAAATTGACAAAAAACGATCTTGTGATGCTTGATTTTGGGGCTATATATAAAGGGTATCGTTCTGACTTGACAAGGACTCTATTTTTAGGTAAAATTAATAAATTATACCAATGTTTATATGATTTAGTTGCCGCTGCACAGGATGAGGCTATCAAGAGTATTGGCCCCGGGGTAAGGACAGAGTCTATAGACCAGGCAGCCAGGAGTGTTATTACCAAAGCAGGCTATGGCAACTATTTTATCCATAGTACAGGGCACGGACTGGGATTAGAGACTCACGAATCTCCCCGGTTGAGCAATAAGGACACCATGATTCTGCAGCCCGGCATGGTGGTCACCGTAGAACCGGGAATATACCTTCCCAATTGCGCCGGAATAAGGATCGAAGATGTGATCCTGGTTACAGCTACCGGCAGGGAAGTTTTAACAAAAGCAGCTAAGTAATAAAGACCTAAAAACACAAAAAAGGGAGCGAATACGTGATAACCGCAGGAGATTTTCGTAACGGCTTAATCTTTAAATATGAAGGGGAACTATACAAGGTTGTGGAATTTCAGCATCACAAACCTGGCAAAGGCCGGGCTTTTATGCGTTCAAGAATTAAGAACGTGCGCAACGGGTCTGTCCTGGAGCGGACTTTCCGTCCTGACGAAAAAATAGAGAATATTACCTTGGAACTGCAAAAAATGCAATTTATGTACAAACAAAATGAACGGTACGCTTTCATGGACCAGAGCACGTATGAACAGGTGGAAATTGACAAGGACCATCTAGGAGACAATGCCAAGTTCCTGAAAGAAGGGCTGGAAGTTACGGTAATAAAGCATGAAGGGGAAATTATCGGCGTGGAGCTGCCAATTTCTATCGAGCTGAAAGTAACTTATACCGAACCTGGATTGAAAGGCGATACTGTATCATCTACCTATAAAGCTGCTACCCTGGAGACAGGGGCAGTGATCCAAGTGCCGCTTTTCATTACCATAGGTGATGTAGTCATTATTGATACGCGGAACGGGGAATACCAGTCAAGAGCATAAAGCAGTCACGAGTCATGGGTCGCGAGTCACGGGTCGAAAATAAATCCTTCAAGACCCGCAGGACTCGAAGACTCGCAAACTTGCAGACTATTTTGGAGGTTACATGGATACTAAAGACATTAAGAAGTTCCTGGAGATCATTGCTGATACAGATATCGTGGAGCTGAACTGGGAAAAAGACGGGCAGAAGATCGGCTTCCGCAAAAATGAAGGAGCGGTCATAAATCCGCTCCAGGAAGAAGCTGCAAGCACTGATACGCTTAAGAGCAATGGGAATGGCAAGAGCAAAGAGCAGGTCGCCAATGTAGAAGTCTCCCAGAACTATCACACCATTAAATCTACGATGGTAGGGACGTTTTTTACAGCTCCGGCACCAGATTCTCCGCCTTATATCCAGGAAGGCACCGTAATTAAGAAAGGGCAGAAAATAGCCGTGATCGAAGCGATGAAGATAATGAAAGATGTAGTATCAGACACAGACGGTAAATTGATCAAGATCTTGCTCGAAAATGGCCATCATGTTGAATATGGCCAGCCGATCTTTACTATACAGCTCCATCCAACGGAGTAGATTATATACCCCCAGCTGATTCGCTGTGCGAATCAATACGCGGGGGTTAATTCACAGACGCCCTTCGGGCTACAGCTTTTATTCACCAAAGTGTGGGTTCCAAAAGCTGTCTGTTCATTAAGGAGAAAAAATGTTTAAAAAAATCTTGATCGCCAACCGCGGTGAAATAGCCTTGCGCGTTATCCGGGCTTGTAAGGAAATGGGTATCCGTACTGTAGCGGTACACTCTGAAGAGGACCGGGAATCATTGCACGTAAAGTGTGCCGATGAAAGCGTCTGTATCGGACCGGCCCAGTCATCCGAGAGTTATCTGAATATTCCCAATATTATCAGCGCTGCGGAGATTACCGGCGCTGATGCTATTCATCCAGGCTATGGGTTCCTGGCTGAAAATTCTTATTTTGCGGAAGTATGCGAGAGTTGCAATATCAAATTTATCGGGCCTTCCAAAGAAGCGATCCTGAAAATGGGGGATAAAGTACAGGCCCGGGCGATAATGGAAAAAGCCGGAGTACCGATCATTCCCGGCAGTGAAGGTGTGATCTCCAGGGCTGAGGAAGCCCTGAAACTGGTAAAAAAAGTCAAATATCCCGTGATCGTGAAAGCTGCCGGCGGCGGTGGCGGCAAGGGCATGCGTATTGTGCAGAACGAAGAAGCCCTAAAGAACGCCATCTTAACAGCCCAGAACGAAGCAAAAAGAGCTTTCGGTAATCCGGAAGTATATATTGAAAAATATGTGGAAGAGCCGCGTCATATCGAGTTTCAGATCATGGCTGACAGTAAGGGAGACGTAGTCTATTTACCGGAAAGGGATTGTTCGATCCAACGCCGTTACCAAAAACTGTTAGAAGAATCACCTTCGACTTTTATTTCCGACAAATTGCGTAAAAAAATGGGCAAAGCCGCCTGCCGGGCGGCCAAAGCTGTGAAATATGTGACCGTAGGTACAGTGGAATTCCTGGTAGATAAGCACGGCCATTATTATTTCATGGAAATGAATACCCGGATCCAAGTAGAGCACCCGGTGAGCGAACTGGTCACTGGTATTGACCTGGTCAAAGAGCAAATACGGCTGGCTGCCGGCGAACGCCTGGATGTTGACCAGGATGACATTGAGATCAGGGGCCACGCTATAGAATGCCGCATTAATGCCGAAGATAGTGATAAGGATTTTATCCCTTCACCCGGGAAAATAACGAAATTCCAAGTACCAGGAGGCCCTGGTGTTCGGGTAGATACCCATGTCTACGCTGGTTATACTATCCCACCATATTATGATTCCATGATCGCCAAGATCCTGACCTATGGGCATGACCGCGGGGAAGCGATCGTCCATATGCAGCGGGCCTTGGGTGAGTTTGTGATCGAAGGGGTAAAAACTACGATCCCGTTCCATTTACGTATCCTGGATAACCAGCATTTCAAAAAAGGCGAAGTATATACTAATTTCATCCAGAAAAGGATAATAGAAGAAGTTGCTAAGCAATAAAGTATAATCTTTGTTCTAATCGGTGTAATCGTATTTAGAGGGAGAGGTAAATGAAAGAAAAAATCAGTAAAATATTAGCCATGCATGAACAGACTTGCCAGAATGTAGCCAAAAATAATATTGGCGATATAGAAAAGATCTCCCAGGCGATAATTAATTGTTTTCACCAGGGAGGCAAAGTTATATTATTTGGCAATGGCGGCAGTGCTTCTGACGCCCAACATCTGGCTACGGAATTAGTCTGCCGGTTAAAACTGGAACGTAAAGCCCTTCCAGCCATGGCCTTAAATACGAATACCAGCCTCCTAACTGCCCAGGGCAATGATTATGGTTTTGATACTATTTTTTCACGGCAAATAGAGGCCTTTGCAGCCAAAAATGATGTGGTCATAGGCATCAGCAGCAGCGGAAATTCAGAAAATGTGCTCAAAGCTATCGTCATGGCTAACAAGCTGGGATGCATAACTATTGGCTTCAGTGGCCGCGATGGCGGGATGCTGGCTAAAACAGCTGGAATTAATTTTGTCGTATCCAGCAATATTACCCAACATATACAAGAAATGCATATCACGGTGGGACATATTATTTGCGAGTTGGTAGAAGAAGCGCTTGCGAAAAGCGGCGTATAGCGGGTAGCGTATAGCGGATAGTAAAAACCATGAAAAAAATAATAAGAGCCAAAGATAAGATAGTGGAGAGAAAAAAACTGACTAAGATACTTGCTAAGTTAAGAAGCAAGGGCCAAAAGATAGTTTTTACTAATGGCTGTTTTGACCTTTTGCACGTAGGCCATGTACGTTATTTGAATAAAGCCAAACAATGCGGTGATATACTGGTTGTAGCTCTTAACACTGATGCTTCAGTCCGACGGCTAAAGGGTAAAAACCGTCCACTGATGCCGCAGCGAGAAAGGGCTGAAGTCATCGGCGGCCTGGCTGCTGTCGATTATGTTACTTTTTTCCCGGAAGAGACTCCGGAGGCAATTATCAGCGAACTCAAACCGCAAGTATTGGTTAAGGGTGCAGACTATAAGATCAAGGATATCGTCGGTAATCGTTTTATGAAAGACAATAATGGCCGGGTAGTGAGAATTCCCCTGGCCAAAGGGCAATCAACCAGTAATATCATCAAAAGTATCGTGCAAAAATATGGATAATAAGCAAAACATTTACCGGATCTTGGACGCTAATATAAATCGTGCCCGGGAAGGGCTCAGGGTCCTGGAAGATGTAGCGCGGTTTATTTTAAATGACCGGAAAACTACCGCCAGGCTGCGGTCTTGCCGGCATCTGCTGGACCAGTCTGCCCGGGAAATTTACCCGCAATTACTATCAGCCAGGGATTCGGGTGATGATTTGGGGCGCACGTTTAAAGAACCCAAAAGGAAAGACCTGCTGGGCTTGACCGCGGCTAATTTTAAAAGAGTAGAGGAAGCGGTCCGGGTGCTGGAAGAATTTGCCAAGCTCTTTGGTGCCAGGCAAGGCAGCAGGTTTAAGAAGATCAGGTTCACCATGTATCAGGTTGAAAAAAAATTAATCCAAGGGATAGGGATAACATAAATGACTCAAATGGAATTAGCCCGGGCCGGTAAGGTCACCCAGGAAATGCGCCAGGTTGCCCGGCAAGAAAATATTAGCGCGGAATTAATCCGGCAATTGGTGGCCAAGGGCCGGGTCGCTATCGTTAAAAATAAAATTCATAAAAAATCAGATTTGAAAATATGTGGTGTTGGGCAGAACCTGCGTACTAAGGTCAATGCCAATATTGGGACTAGCCCTAAACAGAAATCAGTAACAGAAGAGAAAAAGAAATTAGCAGTTTGTATTAAGTATGGCGCTGACGCGGTAATGGATCTTTCCACTGGGGGAGATTTGCGGGTGATGAGGCGTGCTATCCTGAAAAATTCGACAATACCCCTGGGGACTGTCCCTATATACCAGGCGGTGGTGGATACGGTGCGCCAAGGTAAGAACGTACCGGCAATGAAAACTGAAGCTCTTTTTGACACTATTGAGGAGCAGTGCCGGGACGGTGTTGATTTTATCACCGTGCATTGCGGTGTTACCAGGAAAGTTATTGAAACATTGCGCAAACATAAAAGAGTGACGGGTATGGTCAGCCGGGGCGGGACTTTTTTAGCTGAATGGGTGGTCTGCAATAAAAAAGAGAATCCTCTCTATGAGCATTATGACCGCCTACTGGATATCGCTTATAAATATGACGTAGTCCTGAGTTTAGGGGATGGCCTGCGACCCGGCTGTGGTGCTGATGCTACTGATGAATCCCAGATAGCGGAACTAAAGATCCTTGGTGAGCTGGCCAAACGAGCCTGGCGGAGGAACGTCCAGGTAATGATCGAAGGGCCGGGACATGTGCCCTTGAACCAAATCGAAAAAAACATTATTTTGCAGAAAAAATTATGTTCTGGGGCGCCATTTTATGTATTAGGCCCGCTGGTTACTGATATTGCCCCGGGCTATGATCATATCACCAGCGCTATCGGCGGCGCGCTGGCCGCCAGTTATGGGGCTGATTTCCTGTGCTACGTCACGCCGGCTGAACATCTGCGTCTGCCGGATATAGCCGACGTTAAAGAAGGGATAATGGCTTCCCGGATCGCCGCGCATGCGGCGGATATAGTTAAAGGGATAAGCGGTGCCGCTGCCTGGGATAAAAAAATGTCTATCGTCCGTAAAGCCCTGGATTGGAAAAAACAAAGCCGCCTCAGCCTGGATCCGGAAAAGTTTACGGAAGTAAAAACTAAAAAGCATTTACGCAATAAGTTTGGCTGCACCATGTGCGGCGAATTTTGCTCCATGAAGGAAATGGATAAAATATTATGAATCCAAAAAACTGTTTTTTAAAAAAAGCTTTTTTTACGACGGGTTATGTGCTTGCTTCGATCATTTTATTAGCAGGTTGTCAAGTCAAGGAACAAACTGTGAGCGTGGCCGGACCTAAAGAACTGTTTATCGGGGTAGTGCTGCCGGAAACCGGACAGTATGATATGCTTGGGAAAAGTGCAAAACAGGCCATAGAATTTGCCCTTGATGAGATCAACCAGATCGGCGGCGTGCGCGGTACGGTCCTTAAGGTAATTTTTGTTGATGACCAGAGCCAGGCTAGTAAAGCAACCGAAGCGATCAATAGCCTGGCTGAACGTAATGATGTAGTCGCTATTATCGGGGGGATGACTGACGAACTGGCCTTTGCCGGGGGCATCCAGGCTAACCGAAAACAAGTTGTATTTATCACTCCTGCCGCGGGCGCGATCGGAGTTACTGAGCTTGGCCCTTATATTTTCCGGAATAAGATCAACTATAGCGTCAATACGACGAAGTTAGTAGAATATTTGTTCCAGATCGAAGGTAATCGTACGTTTGCCATCATGTACCCATTTAATGAATACGGCGTCAATGTGGCCGAGATCGCTGCCCGGCGCATTGGTGAGCTAGGGGGGGTAGTGGCCGGGAAAGAATCTTATTCCACTGATATGGATGGCCTTAACTCAACTATCTACAAGCTCAGGGACCAGAGAATTCAGGTACTCTTTGTTCCCTGCTATTCATCGGAATTACCTGGAATTGCCCAGCAATTATATCAAAGTAGTCACAAAATGATGATGTCCGGTATTAATTCCTGGACTGATGACGGCAGCATTAGCCGGGGGATTGAATTTCTTGAAGGAGCCATATTTACGACCAGTTTTTATGTGGGAAGCAGCGACCAGAACATTAAGGGATTTGTAAATAAATATAAGCAAAAGTATGGGAAAACCCCGGATAGCCTGGCTGCGCATTGCGTGGATACAGTACGGTTGCTTGTTCAATGTATGTATGCCGGTGGATTTACCCGTGAAACTCTAAAGGATGAATTACAGCGCATTAAAAATTTCCCGGGTCTAACCGGGCTCACCACTTTTAATGCTAACCGGGAAGCAGAAAAACCGCTATTGTTCCTGACCGTCACCGGCGGAAAAATAGAGAAATTGCAATAATTAAATAAAGTGAGCCAATAAAGGATATCAGGTAACCAAAAGACCAGATAACCACCCCTTGATACCCTGATATACTGATAAACTTGATTATTATACTAGAAACTAAAAGGAGCAATAATGACCAAGCACAAAAAACTGAAAAAATGGGTAGACGAATGCGCTAAAATGTGCCAACCCGATAAAATAATATGGCTCAATGGTTCTGAAGAAGAAAAAGTGATATTGGAACAGCAAGCCTGCGATACCGGCGAGATTATCCGCTTGAACCAGGAGCTGCTGCCGGGGTGCCTTTATCACCGGACAGCCCCCAACGATGTCGCCCGCACTGAAGATCTTACTTTTATTTGTACCAGCAAAAAAGATGATGCCGGACCAAACAATAATTGGATGCTGCCGAAAGAAGCGTATCACCGGGCAAGGGAGATTTTTACCGGTTCAATGCGTGGCCGGACTATGTATGTTATTCCTTTTTCCATGGGGCCGGTTGGTTCACCATTCAGCAAAGTTGGAGTCGAGATAACAGACAGTATTTATGTGGTCCTTAATATGAGGATCATGACCAGGATCGGAACCAAGGTATTAGAATATCTAGGTAAAACAGGGGCTTTTACCAAGTGCCTGCATAGTAAAGCGCAATTGGATATTACCAAACGCCTGATCCTGCATTTCCCTGAAGATAACGCTATCTGGAGCGTGGGCAGTGGTTATGGCGGGAATGTGTTGCTGGGCAAGAAATGTTTAAGCTTAAGGATAGCCAGCCATTTAGCCAGGCAAGAAAACTGGCTGGCCGAGCATATGCTCATCATGGGCGTGGAAGAACCTGGCGGCAAGATCGATTATATCGCTGCTGCTTTTCCCAGCGCCTGTGGCAAGACCAATCTGGCCATGCTTATCCCGCCTGAAGGCCTGAAGATAAAAGGTTATAAGATCTGGACAGTGGGTGACGATATTGCCTGGATGCGGGTTGATACTGATGGGGCACTGTGGGCAGTTAATCCTGAATCCGGATTTTTTGGCGTCGCGCCTGGCACCAATTCCAAGACTAATCCTAATATGATGGAAGCGATCAAAAAAAATACTATTTATACTAATGTCCTTCTTAAAATGGACGGGACCGTCTGGTGGGAAGAAGGCGATGGCCCTGTTCCGGCAGAAGGGATCGACTGGATGGGACGTCCCTGGAAACCAGGAATGAAAGACGAAAAAGGCAATATTATAAAAGGAGCTCATGCCAACAGTCGTTTTACCGTCCCGGCAAAGCAATGTCCTTCTATTTCCTATCGCCTGGAACATCATCATGGAGTGCCGATCTCCGCGATAGTTTTTGGCGGGCGACGTGCCCATCTGGCACCCTTGGTGTATGAATCATTTAATTGGCAACACGGGGTCTATGTTGGTGCGACCATGGCCAGCGAACGCACTGCGGCCCAATTTGGCAAGCAGGGTGAGGTCCGGCGGGATCCGATGGCTATGTTCCCTTTCTGCGGTTATAATATGGCTGATTATTTTGGCCATTGGCTAAAAATGGGAGAAAAGATAGAGAAAAAACCAAAAATATTCCATGTTAACTGGTTCCGGGTAGATGAAGAAGGGAAATTCCTCTGGCCGGGTTATGGTGAAAACCTGCGCGTACTAGAATGGATCTTGTCCCGCTGCCGGGGAGAAGTAGAAGCGCAGAAGACGCCTATCGGATATGTCCCGCGGCCGCAGGATATAGACCTGAATGGTTTAAACCTGACCAATAAAATAATGGAAAAACTGGTAGCAGTTAATAAAAATGAATGGTTGGAAGAGCTGAAAGGCCATCAGCAGTTTTTTGAGCAGTTTGGTGAGCGTATGCCTAAAGCCATCTGGGATGAATATGAAGCTTTAAAGCAACGATTGGAAAGTAAATAAATTAAACCCCGCAGCATTAACTGCGGGTTTTTTATGGGTTGACAAGATCATTTTTTCGAGCTATATATTTATTATAAAATAGTACTTTAAAAAAGCAGTTAAAAGTTTATCTAAAGGAGAGATAGTATAAGCTTTTTTGTTTGTTATTTATTTTTACTGCGATTTTAAAGTGCTATTTTTTTATTAAACAAAGCCGGGAGATTATCATGAAAAAAATTGTATTATTTTGTTTAGCCATTTTTATCCTCATTTATTCTCATACTCTTCAAGCAGAAACCATCAAGCCAAGCGGCCTTGGTAAAAACAGTAATTACCTTACTCTTAATGGACAGGAATGGGTTATAAAGAGTATTTACCTTATCCCGTGGATGCCGGGAGAAAATCCCGCTCTGGGGGACCAACCGCTCAATGCTGATTACCAGGCTATTTTAAGCAACATAAAAAATACCGGAGCTAATGCCGTAACAGTTCTACATGCCTTAATGCCCCCGGAATTTTATCGTCAAGCCAGAGCCAAAGGACTAAAAATTATCCAGGGAGTCTGGTTTACCCAGGATCCGGCGGATTTCCAGGACGCGGTATTTAAGGCCTCGGTTAAGAATGATATAAAGAATATGATCGATAATTTCCATAACCGTGATGGAGTGGATTACAGTGAAGATATATTGATGCTTAATATCGGGAATGAATTTAATGAAAACAGTGTTCAAGCCACTAATAACGCTCATCAGCAAATAAATATCTACACTGGTACCTATATTAGCGCTCCGGCAGGCAGTAATGCCACTGAATGCTTTTTAGCGGAAATATGCGATTATGCCGCCACGTATGAAGTCAATACTTACGGCGTGCGGCATTATATTACTCATCATACGTGGCCGGTAGTCAGTCCCAGCATGCTCAATACCGCGTTTCTGGATGTTATTTGCTACAATGTGTATTCTTATTGGCCTGCATCAGTAGCCAATCACAGCGGTGGATCAGTAACCGGTACTCCTTACCAGGGATATCTTGAAGAAATAAAGGCTAGATATTCATCAAAACCATTCTACATAGGTGAATTTGGTTATTCGACTGCTCCCACTAAGCCTGATTCAGCCTGTGTCACTGAACAGGAACAGGCTCAAGGATTAAAAGACCGGTGGCAGGATATAACTACCGCCTCCCCCAAAATTGCCGGTGGCTCAGTATATAACTACATGGATGAGTGGTGGCCACAGGCAGAAACCGCAGTTTGGCCGAGTATCGCTGATGAAGATGAACACGCGGCAGATGATCGTGAGGAATGGTTCGGCATAGTTAAAGTCAATGGTTCTAGTCCGACAAATTATACGGTTAGTATGAAACCAGCCTATAATTCATTGATCGAAATGTATGGCGGATCATCCGCCTTAGGTCCGACAGTCCTGTATACAGATACAGCGTGGAATAAACCATTTAACGGACTTATGGGATCTAACAACGGGTCAAGTCTTACCGTCAACCAGGCCTATCCATATGAACCAGCCCAGGGAACAAGTTGTACCTATATAACCTATGATCGTACCAAGGAATCATGGGCTGGTATTTTTTGTTTGAATAATGGATGGAATGGTCCTGGCCTGAATCTAACAGGCCAAAAGAGATTAATATTTAAAGCTAAGTCCTGGCCGGCAGGAGTGAAAGTAAAATTTGGTATAGGAGCATCTTCCAGCCAAGATACTACGATCAAGGAGATTTCCGCTGTCCCTTTGGTTATCGGTTCGGATTGGATGACGTATTCTGTAGAATTAAATTCATGTGATTTGAGTAATATAAATGGCTTATGGTATTTTACCATTACCGCTGAGGATAATGCTGCGTTACCGGCGAATATGAGCTTATATATTGATGATGTGCGCTATACGACTGAAAATATTGATATAACTCCGCCGATCGGAGTACCGGCAACGCCTACTGACCCTGGAGTATATATATCTTCAACCACGATCAACTTTAACTGGAATCCAGGTACATGCTCAGATCCGGAATCAGGGATCGCCTGGTATTATTTACAGGTGAGTACCAGCACTGATTTCACTACCTGTATTTTTGCCGGTGATTGCGGCGATAAAATCGGGACAAGTATGTACCGTTATAAAACTATTTCCGGTTGCCAGCAGGGAGCTGTATATTATGCGCGGGTAAAAGCTAAAAACGGGGGTGGTTTGTATAGTGGGTATTCTGCCGTAAGTAACGGGATTAAGATAGATTTAACTGCGCCAACCGGATTACCCTCAGTGCCAATAGATGCAGGCGCGACCTCAGCTTCTACGACCATAACCTTCAATTGGAACACTGGTTCAGCCCTAGATGCGGAAAGCGGGATAGCGGGATATTACCTGCAAATATCAACCAGTACTTCATTCAGTACCTGTATCTACAATTTAGATGTTGGCAATGTATTTACTAAAACTATATCCGACTGTGTCAACGGCAATACGTACTATGCGCGGGTACGGGCCAGGAACGGGGCTGGGCTGTACGGCAATTATACCACCGCCAGTGACGGGATCCTGATCTCCGCGGGAACAAATCCGACCTATACCATAGGAACGACACCGTACAGTTGGATTACAACTAGTACTGCGACCGGTATTAATAAGGATGACGAAAGCAAAATTTTTATGTTGCCCTTTACGTTTAAATTCTATGGGATCAACTACAACCAGATATACGTGTGCAGTAACGGATTTTTGAGCTTTGTTTCAAACAGCAGAGTCCATGTACCGGTAACAATACCCAATACTGCCCCGCCGAACGCACTATTAGCAGCTTACTGGAGAGACCTGAACCCGAAGAAGAGTGGCAGTTCAATTACCTATAGTAGTTCAGCCACCAGATTTGTCGTAACCTGGAGTGTATATAACTATGCCAATAGCAATAAGCAAACCTTCCAGGTGATCCTCTACAACACTGGCGAGATCATATACCAATACCAGTCCATTACCAAAGACCTGACCACAGTGATCGGGGTAGAGAACCAAGCTGGTACCGCCGGCAAGTCCTATGCCTCAGCCAGTATCAACAATGGGATAGCGTTGAAGTTCACGCCGGCAACAACGATGTCAGCAGCCTTAGATTATGCGCCAAGCCCTGATTTTGTCGAAGGGGAGGCCTATGTGTATCCGAATCCGGTAAAAGAAGGGAAGGATCCGGTGATCCATGTAGAAGTAGGGGAAGCAGACAAAGTAGAAGTGTACATCTACGATGTAGCCGGTGACCTGCAGGACAGCGTTGAGATCACAGATGCGCCGAATATCATTGATGGGAAGTATGCCTATGAATACCAGTGGGATACCACAGACCAGGCCAGTGGCGTGTATATAGCGCGGATCGTGGCGACCAAGGGCTCGGATAAGCTCAAGATAACAAAAAAATTAGCAGTCGTGAAGTAGAGGAAAACCATGAAAAAAATAACATTTATTATCGTTCTTGTTAGTTGTATAGTCATCATCGTAACCCCTATGTGTTGGGCTGCCTCTACCGGTGCAGCCTTTTTGAAGATCGGAGCTGGCGCCAGGCCTGCGGCTTTAGGGGGAAACTATGTGGGTTTGGCCAATGATGTCAATGCAGTCAATTGGAATCCCGGTGGTTTAGGTTTCCTGCAAGAGAAAGAACTAAGTGCCATGTACGCCAGCTGGCTGGCAGACATGAACTATGAATTTGCCGGTTATGCCCAGCCACTGGGCGACACCTGGGCTGTTGGCGGCAGTGTCATCATGCTGCAATCAGGTGATATGGAGAAGCGGTCAGATACCCGGGAAAACCTGGGCACGTTCAGTGCCACGGATACCTGTGGGACGCTGGCTATAGCCAAGA
>JAQTPL010000067.1 GCA_028712895.1 bacterium
GCGCCGCGTGAATCCAGTTCTTCCTGCAGGTATCGTTCAAAATCAAGCGCATTGTACTCCGGGAGTAAATGCAGTGAAATATCAACCCTGCTCCCCCGGTCTAATGCGTCTACTGCCAACCGGCTCAAGATCAGGACAGTAGGACCAGATACGCCAAAATGCGTGAATAAAAGATCACCTTGTTCTGAAGCTTTAATTTTACCGTCTATCATTACGGAAATAAGTATATGTTTCAGGGTCAACCCTGGCAGTACGGGAATAAATTCTTCATCTGATTCGAGCGGGATGAGCCCCGGCCTGAGTTGGACGATAGTGTGCCCGCATTGTTGCGCCAGTTTGTATCCATCTCCGGTAGAACCGGTTTTAGGATAGGATAGGCCTCCGGCAGCCAGGATCACTTTACTGCTTTCAAGGATCTGGCCATCAGCTGTTTGCACCCCGTCAATATGGCCATCCAGGCAGACTATACTGCTCACGGCTGTATTATGCCGGACTTGCACCTTATTTTGTTCTATATATTGTCTTAATACTTTCAAGACGCTTTCAGCACTGTCAGTGACCGGAAATACTTTGCCGTCAGGATCTACCCGCATGGCTAAGCCGCGGACGGAAAAGAATTCGATCAAATCCTGGTTCGAAAATACATGCAATGCCCGATAGAGAAATTTGCCGTTTTTCCCAAAGGCAGAAATGAATTCCTTGAAGCCGGCATTATTGGTTATATTACACCTGCCGCCGCCGGTTAGCATTAATTTAGCGCCCAGCTGGCTGGTTTTCTCAACCAGCAATACTTTCCCGCCCAGCTCGGCAGCCCGGCCGGCAGCCATCATGCCCGCTGGCCCGCCACCAACTACAATTAAGTCTACGCTATTTCTATTTTGAACCATTTATTATTATACCACATAAAAGATACAAAGCACTATCTATTTAAGCTATCCGGCTTGTTTCATGATATAAAAAACATACCCATAATAGGCTGAGTATTTCTGATATGAATTCCGTTCAAAATCTTCAGCCGCCAGGACTTTCAGTGCTGCCGGATCATTCTTATACTTGGGCTTCAGTTTTTCCACCTTAGCTTGCAGGGGGCCATAATACTCTTCCAGCCACGCGCTTTCAGGTAAAGTAAAATGTTCTACCAGGGAATAGCCAGCACGGGCGATGATCGCCAAATTGCCGGCAGTATCGTGCATGGCAGGATAGGCCCCTTCCCAGAATTCTTTGGCCTCCTGCGGCGGATTCGCTTTTAGCCGGGTTAATTCAGAAACAACAATATACCCCTTTAGCTTCAAGAACTTTTTCCACGCTACCAAGCCTTGTTCAAAACCAATGATATAAATAGCTCCCTCGGACCAGATAATATCAAAAGAACCTGGCGCAAAATTCAAGCTGAACATGTCTGCCTTGACCGTGCGTACTCTTTTTTGTAGTCTCCGGCTGATGACCATCTTATCCAGCCGGGTCAGGTATGGCTGATGATTATCAACCGCAGTAATACTCCCTTGGGTCAACTGGGCCAGGTCTAAAGTCTGTTTGCCGGGCCCGCAGCCGATATCCAGTATGGCTGGCTTCCCCGGCAGGTTTTTCAACGCCAGGAAAGCCCTCCTGGTAGATGCATAATCCCCGGGTCCTTCCCGGGGATTATCAGCATGTATTTCAAAAAATATGTCGGCCACAGCAGGCTCCAGTTCTGCTTTACGTTACTTTTAATTAATTTTCTTAGGTTTGTCTTTTTTCATTTTTTCTACTATCCGCCGGTCCAGCACTTCTTCTATCTTTTCCACCAGCATTCTCACAGTCACAGGTTTTACCATGAACTCCTCGGCGTAGAGCGTCGCTGCTTTGAACTTTACCGGATCACTTTTCAAAGCGGTCAGCATGATGATGGGTATGGACTTGGTTTTCTCGTTCTCCTTTAGGTCTTTAAGCACATCAAACCCATCTTTATCAGGAAGCATAATATCCAGCAAGATCAGGTCGGGATCAAATTCCATAGCGGTTTTTACGCCATCCGCACCCTTGTATTCAGTCCTGACTTCATAATCCTCTGTATCTTCTAAATTTAATTTTACCATCTCTGCAAAACTGACCTCATCATCAATGATCAAAACCATTCTTTTAGCCATACGCACTGCCCCCTATTGTTCCGCTTTTAGAATAATAGTAATTTTGATACCGTTGCTTTCGTGTTTATTCTCCAGTTTAATTTCACCGCCGTGCATATCGATAATTGTTTTTACCGTAGACAGTCCCAATCCAATGTTACCTTTGCTGCGTTTTGTAGTAAAGAAAAAATCAAAAGCCCGGGCTAAATCATCTTCCGCCATACCAGGACCATTATCTTCAATTTCCAATTTAACCTGGTTCAACTGCAACTGTTCCTGTTGCTGGCTGATCCTGATGGTTATCCGTCCTCCCTCAGGTACTGCCTGGACTGCATTCAGGACCAGATTTACCAAAACCTGGGTGATCTTGTCCTGGTCGATCTTGACCAGGGGCAGGCCTGGCTGGTATTCTTTAATCACTTCCAGATGATGCGTTTCCAGTTGATGGCGCACTAACACCAATGAGTTGTCAGTAACCTCAGCTAAAGCAACTGCAGCCAGCTCTAAAGCTGAAATACTGGAGAAATTCAAAAAATCACCAATAACTTTATCAGCGCGTTTGATCGCGTCTTTCATGTAACCAACAGTCGAATTGACGCTGGGGTCAGCCAAATTAACCTTGGTCGAGAGATAATCCACTCCTTGCAAAATGATAGCTAAAGGATTTTTAACCTCATGGGACAGCCCGTGGGCAAATTCATCGATTATTTTCATCTTTTCTGCCTGGGCTATTTGGTTCTGGTTAACCTTAAGCATGGCAATAGTTTTATTCAGTTCGTCTATCTTTTTATCGCGTTCATCTTCGCCAGTCATCTATCCTCCTTGACTGCTCCATACGGCTATATTCGTTAGCGCAGCTTTTGTATCGTGCCAATTCTTTTCCTGATATCCTCATCATGGACCAGGGCGCTAAATTTCTCATTCATGCCGAAATACCCGGGTTCGATCTTGATCCCCTGCCTGTCCGGTATGGCAATGATCGTATCGGTGCCATGGGCGATCTTATACGTCCAAAAGGTTCCATAATAGAGCCGTTGCTGTCCCAGACATACGACAAACACCCGGCCGATCAACTTTAAGTAGGTAGCAGAATCAAATACCTTCCTGGACGGGTCAAAATAAATTATAGCATTTTCAAAGTCATACCCGCTGATATCCCTTTCCTGGATAAACGGGATCTCTTCTAACTGGAAATCTTCCAGGGCCATTTTTTTGGCCTCTTTATAGCTGCTGGGTTTTTCTGCCAGGTAGACCCTGAATTTACGGCCGAGATTGACTTGCAAAAAAGTATGGATTGACGGCAAATACAATAAAAGCAGGATGCCCAACACTATGAGGATCCCTTTTTTATATTTCGCGATCTCTTCTTTATCGATCATGATCAGCACCTTTTTGAGAGTGACCCTGGGATTTAGTTCTTAAGCAATTCCCCGGCCTTAGCCGCAGCATCATTAAATTTATCGACCAGCATTTTTTCACTGTATGAGCCGGCTTTAATAGCAGCTAACACTTCATGAATAGTTTCCACCAGGACATCTTCGATCAAAGCCCAGTTAGCCAGATTCGGGAAACACCGGCCATAATGCAGCGATTCGCGTAATGCTTTGTCGATGGATTTATCCCTTAAAAAACCCAGAGTATAGCATGAGGCATTGGCTTCGGCAATGCCGGGAGCCGAATAGAGCGGCCCCGCGCCGCTGGGGCACTCGCAAATCCCCGGTT
>JAQTPL010000068.1 GCA_028712895.1 bacterium
CATAGAACGATACTTTCAGGGAGCTGACAAAAGGAGTATTCTGGGAAATTTTCTTGATGCGCCCGTCCACATATTCAGCCAATTCCTGCACATATTCAGGGCTTTTATCGGTGCGGATGGATAATTCCACGTTTTGTACAGTAACAGTTACTTCGCTTTTTGGCTCCGCCATGGTTATTCATCATCATCCTTTTCAAACTTTAGCGCATTTAACTTAAACAGCACCTTTTCTATCTTCAATTTTAGAACTTCTTGCTTCTTTTGTAAAGCAAAATTTTCCTTTTTTAGATCCTCCAGCATGGTACCGCTTTCCTGCATGGCCTTTAACCTGGCCCGCAGGTTATCGTTTTCCCGACGCAGATCATTGATCAGTTCGAGCGCCTTATTGACTTCTTTTTCCAGGGTACTGAAACTCTTCATCTTAAAAACGATTACACTGATTTCTTAAATCCGCGTAATCCCCTCCTCTTCTAGCGAACTCTGGCGTTTAACTTTGGTACCACTTTGCTTACTAAATCCGTATGCAGACGATTCACTTCCTCATCCTGCAAAGTCCGGTCATCAGCCTGGTACAATAGGGTATAAGCATAACTTTTATGCCCGGCTTCAACTTTTTCTCCCTGGTAAACGTCAAACAAGCTGATCTCTTTGACCAGAGGACTGGCCATTTCCCAAAGCGTTTTCATTACCGTCTCATGAGACACTTCCTGGGATAATAACAAGGCCAGGTCACGCCTGATACCAGGGAGTTTGGAAATTGGCTGGTATTGCCGGCGCTCGACTGATAACACCAACGATTTAGTAAGATCGAGCTCTCCCAGATACACATCCTGCTCTAAGCCATATTTATTCTTGACTTTTGCCGCTAAACGTCCGAATACCCCCAGTTTTTCCCCGCCACTGCTTATCTCCAGGCACAAAGCTGGATTATACAACGAATCCTGACTGCTTTTAAATTCAACATTGATGATCCCGCATGATTTCAGTAATCCCGAGATTACTCCTTTGATATAAAAAATGTCCGCCGGCTTTATGCCGCATACAGCCAGCCCCAGCATATTTACTTCGTTGGCATAGGTCTCTTTCCCTTTTCCCTGAAAAACGCGGCCCTGCTCAAAGATCTTGATCTGGTTGTTCCCATGATTAATGTTCCAGACAATATTGTTCAATAGACCGCATACCAGGGTGGTACGCATGATCGCCGCGTCTTCAGTCAAGGGATTAGCGATCCTGATATACATATCTCCCTCTACCGGCCGGCCGATCCTGGCATAATCTTTTTCTCCGATAAAACTATAACTGATAATTTCAGCAAAGCCAGTTTGATGCATATAAACGGCAGTCTTATGTTTATGCTCCCATTCTTTATTACTGCTTGTTTTGATAGTATGGCCTTGGGGCAACGTCGCTGGAATCTCTTCATAACCGTTGATCTCAGCGATCTCTTCGATCACGTCAATTTCCCGGGTAATATCATTGCGCCAGGTTGGCACAACCACATGTAAACTTTCAGTCCCGGTATTCTCAGTGAACATGAATCCCAGGCTTTTTAATATTCTCTTGGTATGGGCAAAAGAGACCGGCACTCCCAGAACTTTATTCACCCGTTCCTGGCGCACGGTAATCTTAGGCTGCTTTATTTTCTGGGGATACGTATCGATTATGCCTTTAGCTGCCTGCCCGCCAGCCAGGTCCTGTATCAGCTGGGCAATGCGGTTAAGGGCTAATACCATATTTTCCACATCCACGCCACGTTCAAACCGGTAACTGGCATCTGTGTTTAGCCCGACACTTTTCGCGGTTTTTCGGATACTGACCGGATTGAAATAGGCGCTTTCCAGCACTACCTCGGTCGTGTGTTCTTTCACGCTGGAAAATTCTCCCCCCATAATACCGGCCAGGGCAATAGGTTTTTTGGCATCGGCGATCACCAGCATTTTGGTATTTAGTTTCCGCTGCACCCCGTCTAAGGTGACAAGCTCTTCTGCTTCTTTAGCCCGGCGGACAATGATCTTTTCGTCTTCCAGCAGAGTGGCGTCAAAAGCATGCAAGGGATGCCCCAGCTCTAGCAGCACATAATTCGTGATATCAACAACATTATTGATCGGTCGCAGACCGCAATTGCGCAGGCGGTTCTGCATCCAGAGAGGGCTCGGCTTAACTGTTACGTTCATCAGGTAACGAGCGGTGTAACGCGGGCAAAGATCCGGATCCTTGATCTCCACCGTGACAAATCTTTCTACCTTGTCTATTGGTTCTTTGACCTTAGCTTGGGGTAATTTTAATTTTTGGTTGAGCACTGCGGCTAATTCCCGGGCTAAACCCAGTACACTCAGGGCATCACCGCGATTTGGGGTTGGCTCTGCCTCCAGGATATAGTCGTCAAGCTCCAGAATAGTATTAATATCTACTCCCAGCGGCGTTTCCGGTGGGAGGATCATAATCCCGCCATGACTGTCTGAAAGCTCCAGTTCACGCTCGGAACACATCATACCAAATGATTTTTGGCCGCGTATCTCCACGGCTGTAATCTCTTTTCCTCCCGGCAGCAACGCACCAACCTGGGCCAGGGCTACCTTATCTCCAGCCTTGAAGTTCCTGGCGCCGCAGACAATATCTAATGTTTCTTTACCATTAAAAACCTGGCAAAAAACCAGTTTATCGGCATTCAGATGCGGCTTCACTTCCTTGACTTCTGCCGTGACCACATTCCTGATGCCTTTATCCAGACTGGTACAAGTAGCTATCTCTATCCCGGCCATCGTCAATTTATCCGCTATATCTTTGGGCGAGAGATCTGTATCAATAAATTCTTTTAACCACTTGTACGATACTTTCACGATAAACTCCCAATAGTTACGAGTTTAGACACTAGACTCTAGACACCAGTTTCCAGGCTTCAGGCTCTAGACTTCAGATTTCACTTGAATCTGGTGTCTGGCTTGCTGGTGTCCTTAAAACTGTTTCAAAAAGCGCAGGTCATTTTCATAGAACAATCCGATATTGTCGATCCCGTATTTCAGCATGGCGATCCTTTCCACGCCCATGCCAAATGCGAAACCGCTGTATTTTTCCGAATCATATTTCACATGCTTGAATACTGCCGGATCGATCATCCCGGCGCCCATGATCTCGATCCACCCGCTATTTTTGCAAATCCGGCAACCGGCACCCTTACAGGCAAAGCAGCTCATCGCCACTTCCGCGCTTGGTTCAGTAAACGGGAAAAAGTCCGGCCGGAAACGGGCCGATAACTGTTCACCAAACATCTCTTTAATAAAAAGGGTCAGCACTCCCTTGAGATCGGCGAAAGTAATCTTCTCATCCACCATAAATCCTTCCACTTGGTGGAACATAGGTGAATGAGTAACATCAGCGTCATGGCGATAAACTTTACCCGGCACAACTATCTTGACCGGGGGTTTTTGCTTTTCAAATACCCGTACCTGGACCGGCGAAGTATGGGTGCGCAATAACACCTTATCCTCGATGAAGAAAGTATCTTGCATATCCCTGGCCGGATGTTCAGGCGGGAAATTCAAGGCTTCAAAATTATAATAATCAGTTTCGATCTCCGGTCCTTGTACTACGGCAAAATTCAAACGGGCAAAAATAGCGCAAATCTCCTCCATTACCTGGGTGATAGGGTGAATACTGCCCATAGCCATACTGGTGCCAGGCAAGGTTAAGTCCACGGCCAGATTGCTTGACGAGGCCAACTCTGATTTTTCTTTAAGTTCGTTTTGTT
>JAQTPL010000006.1 GCA_028712895.1 bacterium
TATAGAAGTTATGAAATACGGTGGCCAATTCCTGCAAATAGATAGTGAGCCAATGAGGATCATAGGTCCTGGCGCAATCTGCCAGTATTTTGCTAAAATTTGCCAGTTTTTTGATCAATTGCATCTCTTCCGGCTCTTGCAGCAGATTTAGTGTCTCTGTTTTTGAGCTTCCAGCATCCAGCATTAAGCTGTTTTTAACTGCTTCTTTGAATACGCTGGAAATACGCGCATGGGCATATTGCACATAGTAAACCGGGTTGTCTGAGCTGTGTTTCTTAGCCAACTCCAAGTCAAAATCAAGCGCACTGTCCGGACTGCGCATTAAGAAAAAGAACCGGCAAGCATCCTTGCCTACTTCATCTAGGACCTGCCGTAAAGTGACAAATTCCCCGGCCCGGGTAGACATGGGAACTGTCTCTTTCCCTCTTTTAAGGCTGACCAGCTGATAGAGGATTATTTTCAGCTTTTCCTTGTAACCAAGCATTGAGGCCACTGCCTCCATCCTGGGCACATACCCATGATGGTCTGCTCCCCAGATGTTGATCACCTGGTTAAGAGGCGGCTTTCTTTCAAATTTATTGATTAGATAGGCAATATCACTGGCAAAATAGGTCGGCCTGCCGTCTGCCCGGAAGATCACCCGGTCCTTATCATCGCCAAAATCAGTGGTTTTAACAAAAACCGCGCTGTCTTCCTCATATGTTTTAGCGGGATATTCATGGTTTAGCTTATCTAATAATTCTTTTTTTAGGTCCTTACCTTCATATAAAGTATTTTCAAAGAACCAAGTATCGAAAACTACGCCAAAATCTTCCAAATCCTTTTTTATCCATTCTAAAATTGTATTAATTGCGTATTCACGAAAAGCATTTTCATCTGCCATCTGCCGTCCCTGCCCGCCAACGCTTGCTGGGAGGGCGCCAGCTGCTATCTGTTCGGCTATTTCCTTGATATAATCGCCTTTATACCCGTCTTCAGGGATTTCCTTATCTTCATAACGGGCCTGGACTGATTTGCCCAGGATATTCATTTGGTTGCCGATATTATTGACATAGTACTCTTTTTGGACTTGATAACCAAGTGCGTTAAAGATCCTGGCTAAGGTATCTCCGGTGGCAGCGCCCCGTCCATGGCCGACATGCAAGGGCCCGGTCGGATTGGCGCTGACAAATTCGATCTGGATATGCTTGCCTTTGCCGGCAGAGGTTTGGCCATACTTACCGTGCGGGGCCAGGATTTCACTTAATTCTTTATAAACTCTCTCTTTGGCCACAAAAAAGTTTATGAATCCATTACCCGCGACTTCCACTTTTTCCAATAAGTTTTTATCTTGGGGAAGTTTATCAACGATTAGCTTGGCCAACTCCCGCGGTGATTTTTCATAAAAAGCAGCGCCATAGAAAGCAATATTAGAAGCATAATCGCCAAATTTTTCATTACCGGGCAAGGTTAAGAAGAATTTGTCACTTGACCAATTGAATGTTTTATCCTTAAAATCCGCCGCCGCGGCTTTTACCGCTGTTTCCAGCAGGTTTATTATCTCATTATAAATAGTCACTTACATCTCCCATTTCACTTTGACTGCTTTACTCCACAATCTTTCCAGGTTATAGAATTCCCTGGCTTCTTTGATAAATATATGCACCAGGACACCGGAAAAATCCAGCAATAACCACCGTTTAGACATCTGCTGCTGGCGATTACGCAGAGCTATCCCTTGGTCAATCAAACTATCGGCTATAGCTTCCCGCACAGCCTGGGCTTGCGGTTGTGAATTGACTGTCACAATTACAAAATAATCAGTAATAGGCGTTAATTTTCTGACATCTAAAACAACAATATTCTCGCTCTTTTTGGCACTGGCTGCTTCCGCCGCCATAATTGCCGGTTTTTTATAGAGCAATCTTTTGTCTCCAGTCTTCTCCGATAATGATCACTGCCTGGGTTAGGGAACTATCGCTCAGGCTGGTCTCGATCTCATCGCAATGAAGTATTTTACCCAGGTAATGGGCTGAGTCTATGTTACCGGTACGGTCAATGATCTTAGTGTGAGGTAAAATCCGTTCAAAATTGCCCCACGTCAATACATCTACGCCTTTTTGGCGCAGATATTTAGTGACTTCCTCTACTGCCTCGCGATTGCGGGTAGCATTCCATATCTCTACCCGGATATTAGCAGCGGCGTTATCATTGGCAACCGGATCTTCCCGCAGCAGCTGGGTAACTTTTTCCAGTCGTATCTTGTCAATTTCCCAAACCCAAGCGCCTCTTACTGACACCGGCTTTCCCGGTAATTGCTGCTGCCGGAAATTCTGGGTGTTCAGTTTCCTTAACTCAAAAATTAAAGTTACGAGGTCATATAAACCAAGATCGGTATGTAAAGCATTCATACTGGTCCAGGCTAATTGCGGCATCCTGAAAATGATCGCCGGTGATTTTATTTTAGCGGCCAGAGCCCTGATAAAACTACGGTTGCGCTGCATACGTCCGATATCTCCCTGGAGATCTTTGCGGAAACGCAAATATTCCAGGCTTTGTTTACCATTCAAGGTCTGCCGGCCTGGTTTAAAATGGATATGCAGGTTGCCCCAATTGTCATCGTAATCCATTTTTTCGGTAATATCGAGCGTAACACCGCCCAAAGCGTCAACTATGCTGATCAGGTCATTAAAATCAAGCTGGATATAATAAGGGATTTCCAAGCCCAGCAAATTTTGGGTCACTTCCTTGGTCAGGGCTATGCCTTCCCCTATCCCGCCTTTTTTAAAGCCGTAAGCGAAAAATTCATTGATCCGCAGCAGCTTGTATTTTGGCACCCGAACCCGGGAATCGCGCGGGATGGAAAGAATATCAGCCAAACGCTGGCGGGGATAAAAACTGACGAACATCAGGACATCGGCCCGCTTACTGTTCTCTGTCTCATCGCAGCCGATCAAAAGCAAGTTGATCCGCTCGCCTTTTTGTACTGCACGGTTGACCGGGCTATAAAAGGACAATCCGATCATGATGATAAGCAAACCCAGGGATATACCCAGGAAGACTTTGGTTATTGCTGGTTTATTTTCCATTATTCCCTTAAATGCGATTACCCGCCATCGCCAAGGCTTCGGCGGGCGCGGCACAGATTTTATTCGTATAACTTATGCTTTTTTATATATGCGTACACTACTTTGGGAACAAGCTTACTGATACTTTTATTTTTGGCAATTTTTTGCCTGATAGCGGTTGCGGCAATAGGAATCCCGGTAATGCGCAATACGGCCACTTGCGCTGCCACCGGCTCCTGCGGTAACACTATTTGATAGCCTGGCCGGTTAATGACAATAAAGCGGCATATTCGCAGTAATTCCCGCCACCGGCGCCAGGTGCGGATCTCACCAAAAGCATCTGCTCCGATAATAAAAAAGAACTCCGCCCGGCGGCCAAGTTTTCTTTTTAAATGCCATACAGTTTCTATGCTATAGCTGGGAGATCTTTTGTTAGTTTCATACGCGCTTACGGTGAATTTCTTTTTATGCCGCAGGGACAGTTTAACCATGGCCAGCCGGTCTTTGGCTGTAGCCTGGCTTTGCGCTTTATGGGGCAAAATCCCGGCGGGAATGAAGATGATCTTATCCAATCCCAGTTTTTGCCGCACTATCCCGGCTATTTTAAGGTGACCGTTATGGATAGGATCAAAAGTTCCGCCGAATAAACCAATCTTTGTCATGAAAAACCTTAACTAAGCTCATAGCTCGATGCTCGTAGCTCTTAGGATAGGTTAGAAGCATTTACTATGAGCTATGAGCTACCAGCCAAGAGCTTTCTTATTTCCGTGTTTGTCCGTTGCCGTAAATCATATATTTATACGAACAAAGTTCATTCAGGCCCATCGGCCCGCGGGCGTGCATTTTTTGGGTAGAGATGCCGATCTCCGCTCCCATGCCGAATTCACCGCCGTCCGTGAACCGGGTAGAAGCATTCCAGTAAACCGCGGCTGAATCGACGGCGCGCATGAACTCATCGGCCCGTTTTTTATTCTTTGTTACGATAGTTTCAGAATGGTGCGATCCGAACTTATTAATGTGCGCCACTGCTTCTTCCGCTGTATCCACTATTTTGACGGAGAGGATAAGGTCAAGATATTCTTCTGACCAGTCTTCTTCCGCAGCCAGCTTGATGCCCTTCAAGATCGCCAGGGTTTTTTCATCACCGCGCAATTCTACTTTGGCTGCCGTAAAACGGGCGGCCATTTGCGGCAAAAATTCCAAAGCTATCCCATTATGCACCAGCAGGGTTTCCATGGCGTTGCATACTCCCGGCCGCTGCACCTTGGCATTAAAACAGATCTCTTCCGCCATCTTCAGGTCAGCGTCAATGTCAACGTAGGTATGGCATACTCCCTTACCATGGGAAATAACAGGTATAGTAGAATGCTCTTTAATAAACTGGATCAATTCTTCCCCGCCGCGCGGGATGATCACATCAACGAATTTATCCAGCTTGACCATATCCAGGACTGCCTGGCGATCCGTGGTCTCAATAAACTGGATCGCTCCTTCCGGGATACCGGTAGCATAGGCTGCGGCAGCTATAGTTTTCGCCAGGATATGATTGGAATTGACTGCTTCCGAGCCGCCGCGCAAGATCACTGCGTTCCCGCTCTTTAGGCACAATCCTGCAGTATCAACTGTCACATTCGGCCGCGATTCATAAATAATGCCGATCACTCCCAGCGGAACACGCACTTTATTGATCTTCAAACCATTGGGACGCTCCACAGATAAAAGCACTTCCCCAACCGGGTCCTTTAAACCAGCCATCTCCTGCAATCCTTTGATCATGGCGGCTATCCGGGCCTCGGTAAGCGAAAGCCGGTCGATAAGAGCGGCGCTTAAGCCTGCTTCTTTGGCTGCTTCAACATCTATTTCATTCTTGAATAAAATATCGTCTTTGCCGGCTTGGAGCGCATCAGCCATAGCTAATAAAGCTTTATTTTTTATCTCTGTGGAGATATTAGCTAAAGCATAAGCAGCTCTTTTCGCGGCAGCCGCCCGTCTGATAATTTCCTCTTTTAGTTCCATAATGCACCTCTGAATTACGAATAACTCGAATGATAGCGAATAAATGCCGAATAGACTACGCGCATGATTCGCCTCTGTTTGTTACTTTTACCACAAAAAAACAGTTATTTCAATGAAATTAATTGCCAAAAACCCCTACTTTAAGCTATATTAATAACATGTTTAACATAATCATGGTAGGTATTACCAGTTTACTGACCGACATTTCCACAGAAATGGTCTATCCGCTCCTGGCCATATTCTTAAGTACCACCTTAGGAGCCTCTACCTGGATCATCGGCTTGATCGAAGGCATAGCGGAAAGTATCGCCAGCCTCTTAAAAGTGTTCAGCGGCTACCTTTCTGATAAGTCGCAGAAAAGAAAACCGCTGGCTATACTGGGATATGGTTCTTCTACATTCGGCAAAATATTTCTCTATATCGCTACAAGCTGGTGGTGGGTCCTTTTATCGCGGGTCATCGACCGGTTCGGCAAGGGTATCCGCAATGCCCCCCGGGATGCCTTGATCGCTGATTCCAGCGCTAAAGAAAGAAGAGGCCGGGCATTTGGCCTGCACCGGATGATGGATACGATCGGGGCCGCAACCGGAGTGCTGATCGCCTATTATCTCCTGACTTCCCATGCCGGGTCTATAGATTACCGCAAAATATTCCTGATATCGCTGATCCCGGCATTCCTGGGATTATTATTTCTTTTCTTGGTAAAGGAAAAGAAAGCTGCCCCCGCATCTGCTGCTAAAAAATTCTCTTTTAACTGGTCCGCTTTACCTCTGCGGTTAAAATTATTCCTGGTTGTGACCGTACTCTTTACCCTGGGGAATTCATCTAACCAGTTTTTACTGCTTAGGGCTAAAAACCTCGGCTATACCACAGAAAACGTGCTTTTACTCTACCTGGTTTATAATATCGTCTATGCCATGGTTTCTTATCCAGCCGGGCGGCTGTCTGATATTATCGGCAGGAAAAAACTGTTAGTTTGGGGTTATGTTTTTTACGGGGTAGTATATCTCGGGTTCGCTCTCACGAATGATCCGCGGTTACTATGGGGATTGTTCGGTTTATACGGAATCTATATCGGCATGACTGAAGGCGTGGAAAAAGCCCTGGTTACAGATATTGCCCCGGAACACCTGCGGGCCACGATGATCGGTTTGCATGCCACACTGGTAGGTATCGGACTTTTCCCGGCGTCATTCCTGGCCGGCATCCTCTGGAACCAATTCGGGCCGGCAGCCACCTTCTACTTCGGCGGCATTACCGGCCTGTTAGCTGCGGTAGGCTTGCTGCTTGTGCTTTAGATTTATAATAAATATTATATTACAATGTAATAGATTATTCTTTGGTCGGATCAGCCGCAACTTTAAAACGTATATAAGTTTTGCATTTTACCAATTTACCTTCTGAATTTTCTTGTGACACTATGAGTTCTGTATTAACAAGCCATCCATACCCATTTGGACTTGTAAAGCTATAAGGAGCAATATATAGAACCTCTTTACCCGTATTTGGCATGACATTCCCAATTTTTACACTCCAGCTAGGATTAAATTTACCGCCAGTTTCACCAATATCATTTCCATCATTATCATAAGCGTGTGGAATTGCTTTAATTTTTACTCGTTCTCCTGGGCCAATTTCAATATACTGTTTACCAGTTTCAGCATTTAATATTTCTATATCATCAAGTAATGGATTCTGCTTTTCTTGCTGTTCTTTAGCTTTTTGAAGTTCTTCTGCTTTCTGATTCTCTTGCTGTTCTATAACTTTTTGAAGTTCTTCAATTTTCAGTTTATCTTGAACTCTACTTGTAGCACACCCACATATCAGAAAGACTAAAGAACAATAAATAAAACTTTTTTTCATAAATCCTCCTGCATTTATAATAATATTATCCCAAATAACCAGGTATCTCAAAATTTATAAACTACGCCTAATAGAGAGGCTTCTTTTTTTAACTTTACATCTAATGTCCATAAAGAGACTTCGCTTAACAAAGCAGAAGCCAACAGATACATATCAATAAGTCCGAGTCCCTTACCCATTAAATTATTCTTTTCAATAAACAACAATGTTTCTTCGTCATCTATATGTTCAACAGTGGGCAGAGTGCTAAGTAATGACAATATTTCCTTCCTATTCCTAATATTGCCACAGGCGAGCTCTCCAATGATAAAAGAGTGGCAGGCTATCTCGCCATCGTTTAAGAGCTGTTCCAGCCTGGCATTGCCATGACGCAAGTGAGCTATCCATATTGATGTGTCAGCAAGGATCATGATTGAGTTCTCCGGCGAGGAATATTATGTATGTTTTTCTCAGTCCCTCCTAATTTAGCCAGTCTTTTACTGCTTTCTCTGGCTATTAAGGCTTCTAAACCTAATCTGACTAAAGTAGTCTTTTCCTTGATCCCGGTGAGAATTGATACTTTTCTGATCAACTCATCATTAATATTTAATGTTGTTCTCATATCATAACCCCTTTCATATAAAATATATGTATTATTATGCATTAATTATGCATACATGTCAAGTCTTTTTGTTATCCATAATTAAAAAACAAAGAAGGGATAACAGGTTTCTGCCATCCCTTCTTTTAAACTTATTAGTACTATACCGCTATTCTGTCCTGCTGGTTATTTCTATTAAATGGTATCCGAACTGGGTTTTGACCGGTCCGAGCACTTTTTTGATTTCACCACTAAAAACAACAGTATCAAATTCTTTCACCATCTGGCCCGGGGTAAATTCGCCCAAATCCCCTCCCTGCTTCCCGGATGGGCAGGTTGAAAATTGTTTAGCCACCTCAGCAAAATCAGCTCCGGCAATAATCTTGCTTTTTAATTCTTCACATTGTTCTTTGGTCTTGACCAAGATGTGTCTTGCTGCTGCTTTTTTCATCATACTCCTCCTGAGTTATATTGTATATATGCTTATTAAAAAGATCCGCCTGGACGGCCCATCCCTCCACCCATGCCGCCTCTCATACCACCCATACCTTCCATACCTTGCCGTCCGCCGCCTTCACGGTTACCCATCTGTTCTCTCATCGCTTCCCTCATGGCCAGTTCTTTCTTCTTTAAATAGTTAAATAATATGTCCCTTTGTTTTTCTGATAATAACATACGCAGTTTTGCCTTTACCGACATTCTTATTTTGTATTGCTTACCCCACAGTTCGCTGATCTGGTCGATAAGGGAAGCGACGGCAGCCAGGTCAGGCTGTACAAACTGCCCGTTGACTTTCACCAAGTTCTTGATCGGTATTTTGCTTCTTAAGGTGCTTTCTTTAGAGGCAATCTCTTCTCCCATGGCCACTGCTTTGGCAATATCGAAGGATAAAGCCTTGAATTCCCCGTTTTGTTGCTCGTTCATTTCCAATTCCTTGATCAATTTAGCGTCTTTAGCCCACTCAAAATTTAATCCATAATCAGACCACTCTAAATCTTGCCTGGCCATGGATGGCGGCCGTTCAGCCGCAAAGCACTGAAGAGCACTCAATAAAAAAATAATGCCTAATAACAGCTTACTTTTGCTGAACATGTGTTTCTCCTTGGGATTATATTATTCGTACCGTAATGCTTCGATCGGGTCAAGCTTGGCTGCCTGGCGCGCTGGCCAGATCCCGAAGCCGACACCTACGGCTATGGAAAACGTGGTTGCCATTATTACCGAAGACATAGAAACCGTAGTCGTCCAACTGGTGAAGGCAGACAAGGTAAACGCGATCCCTGCCCCAACCGCAATACCGATCAATCCGCCGGTCACGGTCATCACCACTGCTTCGATCAAAAATTGGGTCATAATATCCTTGGAACGGGCGCCGATGGCTTTACGCAATCCTATTTCTTTGACCCGCTCCCGGACCGACACCAGCATAATATTCATAATACCAATACCGCCGACCAGCAGGGAAATAGCCGCGATAGAACCTAACAGCATGGTCATGGTCTTGGTGGTGCTTTGCACGGTTTCCTGAATATCATTCATATTCCTGATCTCAAAAGAATCTTCTTTATCCTGACTCAGGAGATGTCGCTGGATAACTAATGTTTTGATCGATTCCTGGGCAGCATCCATCAAATTAGCACTTTTTACTTCGAGGTCAATATAATCCACATATTCCTTACCTAATACCCGGTACATAGCTGTGGTAACCGGAATAACGATCACATCATCCTGGTTCATCCAGCCGGTCGATCCTTTAGTAGGCAATACCCCGATAACCTTGAAATATATCCGGTTGATCTTGACTGTCATTCCTACCGGATTAGCGGTATCAAATAACTCCTTAGCTACAGTTGAGCCGATCAAGGCGACTTTTTGGCGCACTTGTAATTCTTCAGCGGTAAAGAACCTGCCGACTGTCGGTATCGCCGCGCGCATAGTCGGGTAATTGACCCCGGTACCTAAGATCTGGGTATTCCAGTTCCGGTCACCATAAACCACTTGGGCTCGGCCCCTGACTGTCGGGGAAACATTTTTTATTTCCGGCAGTTTAGCCAGGTATTCAGCGTCTTGCAGGGTGAACCTGGTTACTGACCCTGCTTCCACGGCTACACCCATTGACCGGTGTGAACCAGGAGTGACCATTAATAAATTAGAACCTAAGGAAGCCAGGCTTTTTTCTATTGATTCTTTGGCTCCCTGTCCCAGAGCTAACATGGCAATGACGGCAGCTACCCCGATCAGGATCCCCAGCATGGACAACATAGAACGCATTTTATGGGAAACCAGGGCTTGCAGGGCTTGCCTGAAATGATCACCGAATTTGGCCCCATCTACCTTAGACTCGCTTTCTTTGTCAGCCGATCCTGTAGTCAATTGTTCTGCTAGCTGTGCAGCAGCCAGACCTGACTTAGTTTTTTCATCAGTAACTATTTTCCCGTCGCGCATATAAATTATCCGTTTGGTCCGTTCCGCGACTTCTTTTTCATGGGTTACCATGACTATGGTTTTCCCTTGCTTATTCAGTTTGAGCAGGAGAACCATGATCTCTTCTTCATTTTTAGTATCCAGGTTCCCGGTCGGCTCATCGGCAAAAAGGATCAAAGGATCATTGACCATGGACCGGGCAACGGCGACCCGCTGCTGTTCCCCACCAGACAGCTCAGTCGGCAAATGCAGGGCCCGGGATTCAAGTCCGACCTCTTTTAATTTTTCCAGGGCCCTTTCTTTCAGGTGCCGCCGGCCGGCATAGATCAAGGGCAGTTCAGCGTTGCCCAGCGCAGTGAGACGGGCCAAGAGGTGAAATTGCTGGAAGATAAAACCTGCTGTCTTATTCCTTAGCATAGCTAATTCATCATCATTGTACTTGCTGACTTCTTTATTGTTAAAAGTATACTCTCCGGAATCGGGACGGTCCAGCAGCCCGAGAATATGCAGCAAGGTGGATTTCCCGGAGCCAGACGGTCCCATTATAGCGACAAATTCCCCGGCTTCAATATTTAGAGAAACTCCGCGCAGGGCTTGTACCCCCACACTGCCGATCTGATATGTTTTAGAGATATTTTTTACTTTTATCATTGTCTTGTATTCCTGTTTGTCTGATTCCGTTGGCTCCTCTGGCCTGGCCGGGTTGGCATAAAAGGATTACCACTAGTGGCTTTCTGGGTAGCTGGCATATAGGTCGCGCTTTGTATAACCACCCTATCAGTATCAGTGAGCCCGGAAATAATTTCAGTATTAGTGTCATCAGCTAAACCGGTTTGAATGCGGCGCTGCCCCGGTTTCTGCTCTTTACCCTGGTCAATGAGGACATATTTCCCTTCTTTGTCTTGCTTGATTGCTTCCAAAGGTAAAGTCAACACATTCTCGTGACTGGCTTCCAAAACTTTTACTTCAGCAGTCATACCGGAACGGAATTCTGCCGGCACTCTATCCGGTAAGACATCTACTTTATAGATACTGACGTTACTGACTACCTGTGATTCATAATAAATATGGTTCACCGTGCCATTCACTTTGATATCTGGATAAGCATCCAGAGTAATTGTCGCCGGTTGTCCCATCTTAATCTTGCCAATATCAGTCTCATCAAACTGGGCTTGCACGATCAGCCGGTCAGAAAGTACCAGTATCGCTTCGCTGGTCATAATCGTCTGTCCCGGCTCGACACTTTTGACGATCACTTCCCCGTCGATCGGCGCGATCAAGGGAGTTGACTTATAAACTTCTTGCCACTGTTTGACAACTTCATCTCCCTGGGCTCGGGCGGCATCTAATAATGCCGCTCTTTCGGTCGAGCTCATCCAAGCGAGGGTTTGTCCTTTTTTTACCCGGTCACCTTCCTGCACCAGGATGTTTTCTACTCGCCCGCTGATCGCCGGTTTTACTTCCAGTCGATTTTGCGGCAAGACCGTCCCGGTGGTAGATACGAATGTTTGGATGTTGTCGTATACCGGATTAACGATGGTAGTTTTTTCCAGACTGTCCTTATTGTTCCCGGCTTTTACGGCCCAGAATATAGCGGCAATCACCACTAATATGCCTAATACTATGAGTTTCCATTTTTTACTCTTCATCTAAAGTCACTCCTTTGGCTTGTATCCAGTTCGCTTCTGCTATCATGGCGTTGGCCTGGGTATTTAATAAGGTTTTTTTGGCATTGATCAAATCATCTTCAATAATGATCCAGTTGTCAAAAGACATTAACCCGATCTTATATTGTGCTTCAGCGATCTTGGACCGCTCTTCAGTGGCGATCAAGAATTTTTGCTGTACCTCTAATTGTCCCAATGCATCCCGCAGATTGGCCCAGTTTTCAGCCAGAGTAAGAATAACGCTTGCACGGCCGTTTCTTTCTTCGGCCTGTGCCTGGCTATACGCTGATTCAGACCTTTTTACAGCCGCTACCTGGCTGCCTCCGGAAAAGATCGGCACGCTCACATTTACTCCGGCTGACCATTGGCTCCGGTCAGGAGGCCAATTTGAACCGCTCTTACTGGTTGAGGCGCTGGCATAAACCGAAGGATACATATCAGCGGTAGCGCCTTTTAAAGAAAGGCGGGAGGCATCTTTTTGGGCGATCAGAGCTTGTAGCAAAGGAACTGATCCTGCTAATTGTTCAAAATCAGGTGTCACCGGGTCCAGCAAAGATACTGCCAGCTCACCTTGTACTTGTATCTGGCTATATTTGCCATAGCCCAGGTCCGCGCAGAGCATCCGGGCAGCTATTTCTAAATTCCTAGTGGCTTGGGCAATTTCAAACTCAGCTTCTGCCAGGTCAGCCTGCGCTGTTAGTAATGAACCTTTATGCTCACGTCCTGCTTCATACCCCAGCTTGATCAGCTCCAGGCTTTGTTTACGCCGTTGTGCTATTTCAGTGGTTATAGCTACTAACTTCTGCGCTTTCAAAAGATTCACAAAATCTTTCTTCAGCTGCAGCCGCAAGTTGGAAGAAGTCACAGCATATGAATATACTGCTGACCGGAAAGTCGCGGAAGAAGTAGCGACATTATACTGGGATTTCAAACCGTCAAAGATCAATTGCCTGCCGGAAACACCGTAAGAATAGCTATTGTTCCGGTCCTGATCATCTGCTTTTGAAGTTTGGCCGCTCGCGCTGCCGCTTATTTGCGGATAATAGTTGCTCTTAGACGTGGTTATATTAATCCCGGCTTGCTTCAATTTCTCAGTCGCCGACAATAAATTGGGATTATTTTGCCTGGTCTCGCGGACACAATCTGCCCAAGTCAGGTCTTGGGACACAGCGCTGTTAACAGAGCCCAATATACTTATAGACACCATCAATAATATTATAAAGAAGTTTCTTTTCATACTGCTTTAACCACCTTTTAAAATTTGGGATTATGGCTCTGGCGGCCCTTCATGCCTTTCCTTGCCGGGTTGGTCCGGCGGCGGGGTCATAAAACCCCTGGGCATGATCGCTTTAAACTTCCGCTGTTGTTCCGGGGTCAGGTTCTTTTTCATGGTCACTAAATGCCCGACGATCGTTTTTTCGATTTTTGCCTGCAGAGAGGAAATAGCGTCAATTAATTTGTCTACCTTGACGCTGTCGACCGGATCGGTATCCAGCAGGGCAAACAATTCCGCTCGTTTTCTTTTCAATTCTTCCCTGGCCGATTTGATCTCCTGGTTTATATTTTTCCGGTCCTGCTCCATAAATTCGACCTGGGTATTGGTCAAATTAAGCTCTTTTTTTATTTTCTTTTTAAACCAGTTGTTCTCGCCCGGCCCTTTTTTAAAATCCCGCCGGATGAGCCAATGGCGACTGAACGTCGCCACTACCCCCAGGTTTAAACCCAGCGAGAGAACTAAAATAACAGTCAGTACTTTATTTTTCATCTACTCACCCTCCAATAATACTATTATAAACTGTTTCAACTTGTTCATTGGGCATGTCATTGAATTCGGTTAATGATAATTGCTGTGAAACCTCAGCGCTGGCCACGATCTCTTGCTGGGCAGTGGAGCCAAGCATCCCTGAGACAAGATAATTCCCGGCTAAGGCCATGACAACAAACATGGAAAAGGTCGCCACTGTGTTCAACCATTTTATCCCGCCATGCGCCGGCTCTTGTGCCAGGCGGCTTTTTATCCGCGTCCATAGGAAAGCGGGAGGTTCTACCGGCATTGCTTTCCGGAGAGGTTCAACCGTCAGGTTTGAAACAGCGGCGGCATAAGCGCGGCAGGCAGAGCAATCCCGCAAGTGACGGTCGATCTCCTGTTTCCCCTGTTCATCGAGTTCACCATCAACATAATCAGTGATAATGATATCGCGGTATTTATCGCATTTCATGGTAACCACCTCTTTTTAAGAGTATTTCCCTGGCCCTCTTCAGCCTTGATCTCACCGTATTAATATTGATCTTAAGGGCTTGGGCAATTTCATCATACCGTAACCCCTGTATCTCCCTTAATACTATACAGGCGCGGTATTCGGGACTGAGCGCCTCTAATAATTTATCAACCTGCGCTTTTTGGTCACGCTGCTCCAAAAATGTTTCCGCGGCTTCAGCCTGCCCCGGCAGTTCCGCACTGATATTTTCATGGTATTCAAATTGCCGGCGGCGGTCATACGCTGCTTTTTTCAGCACATTCAGCGTAGTATTGACCGTGATCCTGTAGATCCAGGTTTTAAAAGAAGACTGGAACCGGAAGTCCCGCAGGCTTTTAAACACTTTCAAGAAAACTTCCTGGGTGATTTCCTGGGCATCTTCCCTGTTCCGGGCAGTCCGCAAAGCCACGTTATAGACGAAACTTGAAGCACCTTTATAGATCTCTTCAAAAGCTTGTATATCCCCGGCCACAGCTTTATGTATAATGTCTGGCGAAATGCTTTGGATATCCATTATGCTCCTTACACTAACTTAGACAAAGTTGAAAAAGGAAAAGTTTCGCGGATTAACGCAATAAATGCAGTGCAGCGCCAGCAATGATCGGGATAGTAAGGTTATCATCCAGGGCAATGGGCAGGGTTTCCACCACAGCAGCGATAAACGCACTAGCCAGGATAGCAATGACGGTAAGATCTGCGGGGAAAAAGTATTGTTTCAAAATAAAACCAACCAGAATCGCTATAATAAAGAAAGCCGCACTGCCTTCCATGCTTCTGGGAGGAAAAAGTTTATAACGGCCAAATTTTTTCCCAATAATGGCTGCGGTGACATCGCCAAAGGTCAAAAAACAAAGAGCAGTAATAGCTATGGGTTTGTCAAAAAAAAGTACTGTCACCAGTATGCCGCTGATAAAATAGGGCATCCCAGTAACAGTTTTTTTCTCGTTTTCTTTAAAAAATCCCCGGAAATTTTGCCAAGTCCAATTATTAAACAAAGGATATTTAGCCCGCACTAATTCAAATAGCAGTACCAGGACCAGGGCAGCAGCCATGATCCGGAGAAGTATTTCCCGATCTATAAAATAGTAGGCTATAGGAAAAATCATCCCGCCGATAAAATGAAACAATGGCCTCTTCATATCACTTCTTCCAATGGCCAAACATAAGCACTAACGCTTCCCTTAGGCATTTTCTTCTTGATATTCTTGATCGTTTCCTTAATATTAGCCATACACTGATCTTCACAATAGATCAACAATGCTGAATTGTACCCTGGCCAAACATTGGTGTCAAGCCTGGGATCGCTGGATTTTCCGGTTCCCAATACTTTTTCCCACTTAGTATAATAATTGATGCCAGCGGCAGACAGCCCTTCCATGATTTCCTCTTCCAATGGTGCATTATAGACGAATAATATCATCTTCATTTAAAATCCCTTCTGGATTACACTGATTTTAAAAGATGATTACACAGATTCAAGCAATAGGTTTTAATCGGTGTAATCATCTTTTTAATCGGTGGAATCGTTCCTTCTAAATTTTTGTTCAAAAATTGTATACAGTACCGGCACAAAGATCAAAGTGATCAGTGTCGACACCGTCAGTCCGCCAATGAGAGCTACGCCCATAGGTGCCCACGACTCGCTGCCCTCGCCCCGGGAAAAGGCCATGGGCACTAAACCAAACAAAGTAGTGATCGTCGTCATTAATACAGGACGCAAACGGCTCTTACCGCCTTTTTGCACCGCTTCAAACAACTCAATGCCCCTGGCGCGCAGGATATTGATATAATCCACCAAGACAATGGCATTATTCACTACAATACCTACCAGCATGATCAATCCCAGGAAAGTCATGACATTGAAGCTTAATCCTGCAACCAACAGCCCCCAAATAACCCCGGTGATAGCAAAAGGCACGGAAAACATAATGATGAACGGGTCGCGCAGGGATTCAAATTGGGCCGCCATGATCAAATATACTAATAATATTCCTAAAATAAACGCGAAGAAAAGATCAGTGAATGAAGACTTCTGCTCTTTGATCGTACCACCGAATTTATAGGTAAAACCGCGGGGCATGACCTTTTTCTGCAGCAGATTCTCTACATCAGTAGTGATCTCCCCCAGACTCCGGCCATAGGTACCTGCATCTATCCGGATCATTCTTGATCCGTCTTTACGCAATATTTCCAATGGGCCATATTGCCGTTCAAGCGTAGCCACATTACCCAATGGTATAGCTTTACCAGATGGCAGGAGGATCGGCAAATTAAGCAGATTGGCTAAACTGGTGCGTTCTTTCTTATTCAAGTTCATAAATATATCATATTCATCATCCTGGTCACGAAACTTGCTGACCGTAATACCATAGAAAGTCCCGCGTACAATATTAGCGATATAACCCACTGACAGGCCCAGGCTGGTAGCTTTGTCCCGATCCACCCGCACCCAGACCTCAGGATTGCCTTGTTCAAAGCTAACTTCTATATCTTTTACTCCCTTAATTTTAGCCATCATCCCCGAGATCTGGTCTGATAGCTCTGCTCCCTTAGCCAGATCATCCCCATAGAGTTCGATAGTTAAGGGTTTGCCGCTGCCCATGATCGCTGCTTCCATCGGGTCCTGGCTGGAAAAATTCACTTTGACTAAACCTGGGATTTTTTCTACTTTAGGCCGAACCGCTTCAATGATTTCCAGATCACTGCGCTGGCGCTGGTCTTTGGGCACTAATTTGCCGAAGAAATCAGCGGCACTGGACAGTTCTTTGCGTCCGCCTTGTACACTGCCCATCGCTTCCCGGCTCTCACCCATATCCACCATCAGCATCCGCAGTTCTTTCACTTCTTCCCGCAGTATCTGCTCGATCTTGGACACAGCTATTTCTGTTTCATTAACATCGGTCCCTCGGGGCAGCTCTACGCGTAAGCGCAAGAATCCCTGGTCTTCCCGGGGGAAAAACTCTGTCCCCACCAGCGGGAACAGGAGCAGTGAAAATACAAAAATAGCAATGGCCCCGCCAATCACCTTTTTCCGGTTACTTAAGGCCCAGCCCAGGATCTGCCGGTATTTTTCGTCCAAGCGCTCAAACCATTTTTCACTCCAGCGAAAAAACCTGTCAACCAGTTTATTACTGTTACTATTACCATTGAGATGGATCGTTTTTTGGCTAAGCATCTTCCCGGCTAACATCGGGGATAAAGTATAGGCCACAAACAAAGAAGCCATCAAGGTAATGGTTACTATAGCGGCTAATTGTTTGAAATATACCTGTAAAAAACCGCCGACAAATATTAAAGGTAGAAAAATAACTACTGTGGTCAGGGTAGAACCAAGAATAGCTGCACTGATCTCGCCGGTACCAAAAATGGCTGCTTCCTGTGGCCTTTCTCCTTCATGTAAATGGCGGTAAATATTATCGATCACCACAATAGCGTTGTCCACGACCATACCAATGGCAATTGCCAGGCTGGCTAATGACAGGACATTAATGGTCCAGCCATTAAAGTATACAAAAATAAAGGCTACCAGCAAAGAGGTGGGTATTTCCAGCGCCGCGATAAAACTAGCACGTACATTACGCAGGAAAAACAGCAAGACCAACACGACTAAGAATCCGCCCCAATAAATAGAGGTTTTCAGGCTGTTGATGGAATTAACAATGAAATCAGAATTATCCATCAGGATCTTAACATCCACATCTTTAGGTAAAGTCTGCAGGATAGTTGCCAGCTTGGCCCGCACACCTTTAGCCACAGTCACGGTATTAGAGCCAGACTGTTTTTGTATTACAATAAAGCCACCGCTTTTCTGGTTGACATGGACCCGTTTTATGGCTTCCTGGAAATCATCCTTTACTTCAGCAATATCACTCACGTAAACGGGTTTACCCTGTCGGTAAGCCAGCAAGGTTTGGCTTAGTTCCGGCACAGTCGTGTATTCACCGGGAACCCGCAAACTGTATTTCTTCCGGCCTTCATATACAGAGCCTGCTGGAGTAGTCACATTTTCCTGCTGGATCTTATCAGTCACCTGGCTGAGCGAAAGATTATAAGCATTCATCTTATTAATATCTAAAATAATCTGGATCTCCCGGATCTTGCCGCCACGGACATAGACTGCACCTACTCCAGGGACAGATCGTAACTTATCAGCGATATCAGTTTCCATGATCTTATTCAGGCGGTCGTAGCTTTCGGCAGCATTGGCGCCCATAAACAAGATCGGTATGGCGCTGGTATTGAACTTAATGACCCGGGGCGCATCAGCATCATCCGGCAATCTACTTTTAACAAATTCCAGGCGATCCCGGATATCATTACTGGCTGTATCCAGGGAAGTGCCCCAGTCAAACTTGGCTAAGACCACGGAAGCGCCTTCTTTAGAAGTGCTTTCCACAGAATCTATACCCGGAACGGTGCGCACAGCATCTTCAATAGTCTTGGTAACCTTGGTTTCAATATCCTGGGCATTGGCTCCAGGATAGGAGGTAATAACAGTCAGCATGGGCAAGGTGATCTCCGGCATCAAGTCCACCGGTAGCTTAGCCAAAGAGATAAAAGATAAGATTAACAGGACTACATAAATGATACTAGTAAAGATTGGACGCTTTACACAATACTCTGTAAGCTTCATTGCCCGACCTCTACTTTCGACCCATCACGCAGGTTATCCTGGCCAACGACCACGATCTGTTCTCCTACTTTCAAACCAGCGGTGATCTCAATATCGCTTTCTTGTATTAAGCCGGTCCGGACCTGGCGTTTGGCTGCTGCCCGGCCATCACTGACATAGACAAAACTATTCTCTTGTTCTTTTATAACTGCTTCAATTGGGACCAGGATACCTTGATAGGCTTTTTCAATAATCCGTCCTTTGGCAAACATGCCGGTTTTGAGTTTTCTTTCCTTATTATCTATCCTGATATTCACTTCAGCAGTCCTGGTATAAGGATCGATCTTCGCCTGAACCATGTCTACTAAACCGGTAAATTCCTGTCCAGGATAGGCATCGACTTTTACTTGAGCCTCATCGTTTTTTTTGATCCGATGAAGGTCTTTTTCGGGAATATTGGCTACTACCTTAATAATACTGGTATCAGCAACTGTGCCCAGGGAATCCTTCGGTTCGATTTTAGCCCCCAAATCTACCAGGTATCCGGTAAAAACACCGCTGATCGGAGCAGTAATCTCTACTTCCTTATAATCCATAGCTGGTTCGTCCCGGTCCAATAGGGCTATGGTTTGACCGGTTTTAACTATGGCTCCTTCATCCACTACTTTCTTCAGAAGTTTTCCTGAAACTTTGGGGTAAATGTTCGCTTCATTGAGACCGCGTATTTCGCCAACAAAATTTACCAGGGACGCGATATTGCCAACCTGTACGGTCGCCAGATGCACCGGGATAACAACTTCTTGTACGACCAGGTTTCTCTCGCTTCTTTTCCGCTGGATCAACTGCACCAGGCGATACCCGGCAATGAGCGCCAGGATAATAACGATGCTAATTATTATTCTTTTTATTTTCATTTTCTTCCCCCTGTATTTAAATAGCTTTACGAAAACTACTTTAATGTTTCGCCGATAACCTTCTCTACTTTGGCCTGGGCCATGATATATTCGTAGGTCGCCTGGTAATAATTAATTTCTGCCTGGGTCAGGGTTAACTCAGCATCCCGCACTTCGATATCGCTCATTAACCCCAGCTTATACCGCTCCTGGGCAATGCGCAGATTATCTTTAGCCGTATCTACATTCTCGCCTTGTCCGGCAATATTATCTTTAGCCTGGGCCAGGGTAAAATAAGCTTGTTTTACTTCGATCTTTATGCTGTCAATTAATTGGTCCTTGGTTAAGCGCACTTGTTCTTTTTGCGATTTAGCCTGGTCGATCCTGGCCTTAGTGGCAAATCCCTCAAATAAAGGAATAGTCAAAGAAACCGTAGTCGTCCAGCTGTTGGTCCAAGCCAGGTCAGCTCCGAACCCGGAAGAGTTTTGCCTGGAAGCAACCGAATTTAACAGTAAATTCGGCCAATGGCCGCTCTGGGCCAGCAACACTAGACTGTTAGCTGCTTCTTCTTGCAGCAGTAATTGCCGCACTTCTATCCTTTTACCCAAAGCCTGGTTCAAACCTGTTTCATAATCCTGCACTGATTTTTCCACATAATCAAGCTGGCCAACAAACTCTATTTCCTGTGCCGGCTCTAATCCTAATATATTAATCAAGGCATCGACATTTATTTTTAAATTATTTTGCGCTTTGATCAAACTGGTTTTCTGGTTGGCTAATTGCACTTTTACGCGACTCACATCATAATTAGACATCTTGCCTTCATTATATAAAGCATGGCTGACTTTCAGATGTGCCGCTACCACTTCATAGGCTTCCTGGTTGATCCGCACCATTTGCTGGGCCAGCAAGACAGTGTAAAAGCTCTGTTTCACCTGGTATAACAAGTCATCTCTTTGCTTTAAATAATCCCAGTTAACTAATTGCATCCCGATATCTGCCTGGCGGTTAGATTGGTAGATCTTGCCACCCATAAATAGCGGTTGAGTTAAGCTTAACTTACCGAGATATGAATCCCTCGCTCCCAGGGGGAGTTCAGTACCAGCGAAATTTACCATATTTATCTTATGGTTGTAAATATATGCTCCCATGGCGCTGATATTGGGCCAATAGCTGCCCGCTGCCTCAATTTTTTTGGCTCTGGCATTATTGGTTTTTTCCTGGAAGAGCAGCAACTGCTTATTATTGGCCAAAGCAGTTTTAATACATTCATCCAAACTCAGGCTTCTCTGCTGGGCTTGAACCTTGCCGGCTGATCCAACAAATCCCGCTACCAAAACCAGGATTATTAAGCTAATTAAATATTTGTTGAAATTCATGCTTTGGCTCCCTCCAGGAAAACTTCCAGGATAAACTGTTTTTCCTTGGCCTGAAACTTTCTAGCATTCTCAAACATAGCCCGCATAATGAAAATTTGCACCATTCCCCCTAAACCTAAGGCCAATAATTCCGGGGATTCATTTTTCAAGATCTTTTCCTTAATCCCCTGCTTCATAATGGCGATCAAATATGATAATATTCGCTTCATTTCCTTCATGGCTTGTTCATGAATATTTTTTTGGATATCAGTACATAAAACATCCCGTTCCAGCATCATAACTATGGTCCAGAGGTCACGGTTTTTTTCAAAATAATCAAAATTGTGGCCAATATAAGACTGGAGTTTTTCCCGGCAGCCAATATTTTGTTCCAATATGCCCCGGACCAATGCCGCCCGGTCATTCAGTCCCTCGGCGATCAGGGCCATGAACATTTTTTCCTTGCTGGGGAAATACAGGTATAAGGCCCCTTTGCTGATGCCCGCTTCTTTGGCTACGTCATCCATGGTGGCCCGGTGAAATCCCTTACGGGTAAAGATAGTCCGGGCAGCGGTCAGCAATGCTGTTTTGCGCCAAAGCGCCTCTCGTTCCCTGAGTTTGCTTTTAATCATGTCCTTACTCCTTTATGACTACTTAGTCAGTTGACTGACCGGTCAGTCAATATTAATATTACCATGCTAACCACGGCCTGTCAATAAATATCTGTAAATAATTTGCCAAGGATCAATGATTAGTCTTGACAATTGATTAGAGATTAATTATAGTATATATGAATTATACTAGGAGGAAGAATTTGCCGGCTAAATTCAAAGGATATGCCTTGACTAGTTCAGCAGTCCGCAGAGTTCTTGTTGCCTTATTTTTCTTAAGCCTGCCTTGTGCCCTTTGGGCTGTACCATTGACTGTAATTCCCGCTTTACCTGAAGCTACAACCCCAGTTTTCGTCAGCACCTCTACGATCACCTTACCTATCCCGCAAAGCCAGGAATTACCGGATAGGACTATGTGGCGCAAAAATCCTTTCATGCCTCTTTTGGGTATAACCTTCGCACAAAAAACCAAGGCCAAAGCACCGGTAAGCGGCCCCTCTGATGTCGTGCAATTGCGGGATATGGAACTTATCGGCATTGTGAAAGACGCAATAGAATACTCGGGTATATTCAGGAATACCATGACCGGTAAAATATATATTACCCAGCAAAGCAAATTAATAGATAAAAGAAAAAGAACCATTAAAAATATCAGTGTTGGTTATATTGATGAAAACAGCGTTTTAATGAACGACGGGAAACAGGAAACGAGTTACCGGCTCAGGAAAGCAGGAGAATGAAAAAACAATTGGTTCTCATAATCATAGGTTGTATCCTGTGTCTAGGGGTAGGCACACCATTCCACTTGGCTGCTGCTGAAGCAAACCAGGCAATTTTACAATCTATTTCTACCAAAGTAGAATCGTCCGTATTTAAAGTCTTCCTGAAAATATCCGGGCCGGTGACACCTAAGGATTTTGTAAAGGCTGATCCTGATCCAAAATTAGTGCTCGATCTTATTAATACCAGGAATGCCTCTGATTTTAAGAAGATGAAAGTGAATCTAAGCCCGATCCTGTATCTCCGTGCAACGCAATACAAGATCACTCCGCAGCCAATCACCAGGGTGGTGCTTGACCTGACGGCAACGCCAGCCTATGAGATCAAAACATCAGCAGACGGATTAGAGATCAATGTCACGCTTGACCAGGATAACACTATGGCTACTGACCCGGCAGCAGCTCAAATTCCACCAGAAACAACTAATCCCAGACTATTTTCCTTTGATTTTGAAAACGCCGACGTTAAAGATGTCCTCTATGCTTTAGGCTTAAAAAAAGGCATCAATATAATTATCGATGAAGATGTCACCGGCCAGATAAGTATCAGTTTAAATAATATTTCGTTTGAAGATTCCCTGGATACGATCCTGAAGATAAAAAGCCTCTCCCTGACCAAGATCAGCGATCAGGTCATCAGAATCTCTAAAAAAGAAAAAGCTGACCTGGTCACTACTTTCGTGCAGCTCAAGTTTGGCCGGGCTGAAGACACTGCTCCCTTGGTCACCCCATTACTTTCAGGAAAAGGGAATATCCAGGTAGATAAACGCACCAATAGCCTCTTGATCACTGATGCTTTGAATAATATCCAGGTAATAACCGATGCGCTCAGCAAAATGGACCTTAAGCCAAATGTAGTTGAGATCAAAGCTGAGATCGTGGAAGTAGATACAAACGCCTTACGAGAACTGGGAATTAGCTGGACTGCAGCCAAAGAAGCAAATCCCCCTACGGGAACTGGTATGACTTATAATGCTGCTCAGTCGTTGGGCAATTTAAGTATTAATCTTGGCACGGTGATCGATAAAGTGCAGGTTAATGCCACTCTCAGCATGCTGGGCCAGAAAGGAAAGAGCAAACTGCTTTCTTCTCCCAGCATTACGACTGTTGACAATCAGCCAGCCAAGATTATAGTCGGTGATAAAGTTCCTTATGAAAAGAAAACTATCTCCAGCTCCGCGGCGGGGGAGACTGCGACAGAGTCCACAATAGAGTTCCTTGATATTGGCATCAAGCTCGAAGTTACCCCGACCATAAACATCCATAAGCAAATTACCATGAAGATTAGACCAGAAGTAAGTTCTTATACCCCCTCTACTCTCGGGCCAATCGTACATACCAGGGAAGCAGAGACCACGATCATGGTCAACAACGGAGAAACCATCGTCATCGGGGGCTTAATGAGTGAAACCGATACTGATACTATCCAGGCGGTGCCCTTTGTCGGAGATATTCCTATTTTAGGCTGGCTGTTTAAAAAGGCCACTAAAAACACTGATAAGACTGAATTGCTGATCTTTATTACTCCGCGTTTGATAGAGTAATACCGCGTATGTTTTGTCCTAACTGTCAAAAGCCCCTGCATGCCTTTAATTATCATAAAAATATCTATACCCCGGCAGAATAGCAAAAAATGCCCCTGGCGCAGCTAAATTCCTGTTTTTTACCTGGCTGGGTAATTTGACACACCGTATCAGAATCGAGTTTTTCTTTTCAGAAAATATTATCCAATAAAAACATCTTCCCGGGCATATCTATAAAGCACCTTTTTTGGCTTGGTGATAACCGCTGTAGCTACAATTAACGGGCCTACCCTGCCAATAAACATAGTCAATGTTAATATTGTCCGGCCGGCATTGCTTAAAGCCGCGGTGATACCGGTAGATAATCCTGTATTCGCCAAAGCCGAAACAATTTCAAATAAGATTTGGATAAAAGAAGTTTTTTCCGTAAACGCCATGACCAATGAATCAATAAAAATAATGGCTAGGAAGAAGATAAAGATTATTACCGCGTTATATATCCCCTGCTCACCTATTTCCCTTTTAAAAACATTAAAATTTCGATCGCGAAGCTTAGACCAAACCAGGATGAATAATAAAGCAAACGTGGTGGTCTTTATTCCTCCTCCGGTACTCCCAGGAGAAGCCCCGACGAACATCAGCAGCATGATCATGATCCAGCTGGTCGGGCTCATTTTACCGATATCCAGCGTGTTAAACCCATCAGTAGTAGAAGCAGACACTGCCTGGAAAAAAGAGTGCATTCCCTTTTCATAATTATTCGCGGTTATAGGCTGCCAGTCTTCAGCCACACAGATCATTGCCGTACCAGCCATAATTATAATAAAAGTAGTTATTAATACTAGTTTTGTGTGTATTGCTAATCTAGCTGGGTACTGTTTCTTAAGTCTGAGACTTAGGTAATGTCTGATATCGTCCAGCACAAAAAATCCCAAACCACCGGCTAAGGAAAGAATGTTAATAGTCACATTTAGCAGTATATTTTGCTGGTATTTCATCAGGCTATCGGGAAATAATCCGAATCCAGCCGTACAAAAGGTGGAAATCGAATGAAACAATCCAAAATAAAAAGCCTGCCACAGGGGGTAATCCCTCAGCCAGATCAAACTTAAGATTATGGTCCCGCTTAATTCAAAAAAACAGGTGTAGAATAATACTTTGCGGAAAAAATTTTCCAGTAAATTGAGATCTGATCCTACCAACGATTCCCTGGCGACCAAAGAAGTTTTCAGGGAACGGCCCATTCCCAATACATAAGCGGTAAAAATTATGAAAGTCATGTATCCGATACCGCCGATCTGGAAAATAACCATGAGGACTATTTGCCCAAAAAAGGAATAATAGCTGCCTATATCTACCACCGTAAGGCCAGAGGTACTGATCCCGGAACTTGCCAGGAATAGCGCATCCAGAAACGGCTGGGCCGTACCTTTAGCCGAAGAAATGGGCAAAGACAATATCATAGCCCCGGTTAGGGTAATGAAAATATACCCTAATAGCAATAATTGATAGGGAGTGAGCTTTTTCATACTATTAACTTACTCCCAGTTCAGGGGGAAGGCAAATCAATAAAAGGTCAAAAATCTTGCAGGCGATAGCCAATGCAGGGTTCAGTTAATATATAGGCGGGACGGTCAGGATCAGGTTCGAGTTTGCTTCTTAAATTGCTGATGGTTACGCGTAAGAGGTGAAAGACACCTTCTAATTCTTCGGTTTTATCCCAAACTTCTTTCAGTATCTGTTTATGGGTAAGCACCTTGCCAGCATTGATCACCAATAGTTTTAGTACTTCAAATTCAGTGGGAGATACATTTACCTGGGCGCCATTAACAGTCACTTGGTGTTTAGCTATATCGATCAATAGTTTGCCAACATGAAAAACAGCTTTTTGGTCAGCCGGCAGAAGACGCCTTAATACTGCCTTGATCCGCGCTAACAGTTCCTGTACTTTAAATGGTTTAGTCAGGTAATCATCCGCCCCCGCATCCAGCGCCGCGACTTTATCCCCCAGTTCTTCTCGTACCGAAAGAATAATAATGGGTGTTTTAGCCCATTGGCGGATCTGACGGATAACTTCTAGCCCATCAACATCAGGTAAGCCAAGATCCAGGATAATTACATCAGGATGCACAGCCAAGGCCCGTTTCAAGGCATCAGCCCCGGTTGCTGCTTCAAAAATACTGTACCCAAAAGAGGATAAAGACGTTTTGAGAAACCTCCTGATGGCTTTCTCATCATCAACTATCAGTACCCTTATGTTCTGTTTTATTTCCATAAAATTAACCTATACTGTTCGTGGCAGTTGAATAACAAAAGTTGCCCCTGATCCTTGATTGTTACTGGCTATGATCTCTCCTCCGTGAGCTTCAATTATCCCCTTACAAATAGAAAGGCCTAATCCGGTCCCGGTGATTTGCTGCGGCTTTTCTGCCCGGTAAAATTTATCAAATATGCGTCTCAGGTCAGCCTCAGGTATGCCAAACCCCTGGTCAATTACTTCAATAATTATCTGCTCCTGGTTCTCCCTGGCCTTGATCGTCAATAATGAATCTGGAGGGGAATATCTAAGCGCATTATCGATCAGGTTATTAAATACCTTCATCATAAAAGAAAAATCAACAGTGATCTCCGGAAGATCCCTGGGTATATCTATTTTTATGCTTCTCTTCCCGATCTTTTCTTTTAGCTGGTCCAGGGAGGCTCCTACTATATCCCTGAGGTCGCAAGGCTTTTTGGTGATCCGTAAAGCCCCTGCTTCCATTTTAGTCATATCCAAAAGATTTTCAACCAGACGGTTAAGGCGCTCAGATTCTTCGTAAGCCGTATCTAACAGTTCTTCTTTGGCTATCGCCGCAAGGTTAGCGCTACTACCCATAAGGGTTGTCAAGGCGCCCTTGATCGAAACCAGTGGGGTTTTTAAGTCATGAGAGATCGAGTGTAATAGCGCGGATTGAAGTTTTTCCGTTTGTCTCATGATCTCAACCTGGCGGGAGTCTTCACCCAGTTTCGCCCGCTGGATCGCCATTGCCGCTTGATTCACCAAAGCTTTTATAAATTCCTCGGCTAATACTTTTCTTTCATTTTCATAAAAGCTGACACCTAAAACCCCAAGAATTTCCTGTGCCGTATCTAACGGGTAAAAAACTATCTGGACTGGTTTAGGGCTATCGGTTGTATAAATTTGTTTCTGACCATTTTTATACACTTGTTCCGCGATCAATGGCCCGGGACTTAGAGTGGGGAATTCCGGATCATAACTACTAAGTTCCGGGCTTCCGTTTACAGGCAAATAAACAGCGACATTACTATTTAAGACCTGGCTGATATTTTTCCTGATCGCTTGTAGAACGACATCAAAAGAATCAGCATTAGCCAGGTCGTCGCTAAACCGGTATAATGCGGCAGCCTGGGCTTCCTGCTGCCGTGCCTGGATAGCCTGTTCTCTCATTTTTGAGGCTAACGTGCTGATCACCAGGCCAACGATCAAGAGCCCTATAAAAGTGAAAATGTAATGAATACTGGCAACAGTGAAAGTTAAATAAGGAGGGACAAGAAAATAGTCAAAGCACAGAACACTGAGAATAGAAGTGACAATGGCCGGCCCCCTCCCCCATTCTATGGCGGAAATAACAACCACCAGCAGGTAAAACATAACCAAATTCGTCGGCTCTAACCTACCCTTAATAAATATACCAAATATGGTTGTTATTAAAACAAGCCCAATGCTCAGTAAATATGGGATCACTTTGTTACTTCTGGTACTTAGTCGAAAAGCCATTTAATTCCCTCAACGCTCATGATCAGTCCCGCATCGCAGACCAGGATGCCAGCCAGGATCGCCGGGATACTCTGGCGCGGCTTTATTCCCAGCAGCCGGGCCAATACTACTCCGCCTAACACTCCGCCGGTAAAAGCCGGCATAGCCACAATAAAAAAGACTCCCCAGCCGCCGTTTCTCTTAGCAGACAGGAACAGTTTGGAATGCATGATCTTATGTCTTTGGGGCTGGTATTTTTTTTTCAAACGCTGCACCCACATCATCCGGGAAGCCAACGAACCCAATAAAAAATAAAAAAGCGGGACCTGCGCCAGTTCAATAATAAGGATATACAGGAAAACAATCTGCCAGGAACCAAAAAGAGCAATCCCGATCGGGACTGCTCCTTTCCTGCCGGCAGCAATATAAATACCGGCTAAAACTATAAATTCACTAAGATATTTAACCATTTTCTTTGTCGATAATATTCATAATTTCTTTAATATCGTTTATTTCGTAATCAGCGCCGCTTTCTTTAGTATCAAAAAGATTGCCATAGCGGGCAAAGACCGTCTTCATCCCTACCTGCTTGGCCCCAACAACATCGCGCTCCGCCCAATCTCCCACCATAACGACATGTTGCGGGTCCAGCGACCATAATTCCAATAATTTACGAAAAGGTTTAGGGCTGGGTTTCCGCTCACCGGTATCGTCAAAAGTAATGACCTGGTCAAAGATCGGATGCAAACTAAAGGAGCACAGCCGCATCCACACTGCCAGCCGTGGAGCATCGCTGATCACTGCCATCTTGATCCCCCGCTTGGCAATACCGATCAGGGTGGACATAACATGAGGGTAGAGAGTCAGGGCTCCTTCTTTGGCCCGGCGATAACCGATTATCCCGGCGGCCAGGATCTTATAATCGATTTTCCCGAATTCCTGCAATAATATTTTGTCAAATATCTGCTGGTCCTCAATACCTTCTACCGAATACAGGTTAAATATCCGGTTGATCATTTGCTCCTTGGAAAGATCCAGCCCCGCGTCGATCATGGCTTCTACCGCTGCTTCTACCGCCACGCGCTTGGCTTTCATGAAATCCCAAAGGGTATTATCCAGATCAAAGACTACGGCCTGGATCATGCTCTATCCTTTTTTAGGGTGAATGGTTCAGTCAGCAAGGTATTCATATTTAAGGCTTTCATTCCCCCTTTTTTATTTACCAGGATCACTTCCATCCTGGGATTGAACTCAGCCATTACCTGGCGGCAAGCCCCGCAAGGGGATGTTAAATCCTCTGTATTAGTAAAGATTACCATAATCTTGAATTTAATTTCCCCGCTGCTGACGGCTTTTACTACGGCCACCTGTTCAGCGCAAAGACTTAATCCGTAAGAGGCATTTTCCACATTACCGCCGGAAAATATCTTACCAGTGGAGGTCAGCAACGCAGCCCCGACTTTAAACTTGGAATAGGGAGCATAAGCCTTATCTGCTGCTGCTTTAGCCGCTTGGACCAGTTCCTGTATCTCTTTTTCCATTAAAGGATCTCCTCGAAATGAGATAATCGTTTAAATTCTATGAAGCGCTTTTCAATTTCTTCATAGTGCAGTCTCTTAAAACGGTTTAAACTGAAATCTTCCACGTCGAAAGAGGCAATAACGCTGCCAATGATCGTGGCCTGCCGGAAACACTGCTCTGAAAGTTCTCCTTTTTTAGCGAGATAGCCCATAAAGCCACCGGCGAAGCTGTCGCCGGCACCAGTAGGATCATTTACTTCTTCCAGCGGAAATCCAGGCGCGCTGAAAACAGCTCCCTGGCTGAACATCAGCGCCCCATATTCTCCCTGTTTTACCACTACATGCTTAGCGCCCCAGGAGAATATCTTCTTAGAAGCTTTAACCAGATTCAACTCCTTGGTCAATTGGCGTATCTCTGCTTCATTAATAAATAGCAGGTCTACTTTGGCAATAACTTGTTTTAAAGCGTCCAGTTTTTTATCAATCCAATAATTCATGGTATCGCAGGCGATAAATTTAGGATGTTTTACCTGCTTGAGCACTTCTAACTGTAATTCCGGGTCAATGTTGGCCAACAGGACAAAAGGAGCATCCTGGTATTCTGGCGGCAAGATTGGTTTGAATTGAGCAAATACATTCAGCTGGGTATCCAGGGTCTGTGCCGTATTTAGATCATAGTTGTATTTGCCTTTCCAGCGAAATGTTTTCCCGGGATTAATAGTTAAACCTCTAGTATTGATATTCCGGCTTTGCAAGTATTCTATTTCTTTTTCTGGAAAATCAGATCCGACCACTGCTACCAGGTTTACCGGACTGAAAAAACTGGCAGCTACGCTAAAATACGTGGCTGATCCACCTAGTACATCCTGCACCTGGCCAAAGGGAGTCTCTACGGTATCCAGGCCGATCGAACCCACAACAAGTATCTTATTCAACTAAACCTCCTAGAATCGTGTCACTAAAGAGTATCAATAAAACAGGGTCAAAAAAGAGGGTCAGCAAATAATTAAAATTCTTTGACACATTGACACTCTGACACTCTATTTTATATATTTCCCTATAATAAATTTTAAATCTTTTTTAGTCTTAGCTGAGATTTTCTCCCTGGTAGTAATGATCGCATCAGACAAAGCCCGGTCACAATGGCAATCTGACTTCATCGGGAGTTCATTCATTAATTCTTTAATAATAGCCTTGGCTTTAGAAACATTACCCAGTAGGACCTTGATCACTCCGTCACCGCTTACAGCGGCTTCAGAAGTATGCCAGACATCATAATCAGTGATCAAAGCCAGGGTGCTATAACAAATTTCTGCTTCTCTAGCAAGTTTTGCTTCAGTAACATTGGTCATGCCAATAACGTCTACACCCCATCTCCGGTATATTTCACTTTCACTCTTGGTGGAAAATTGCGGCCCTTCGATACAGATATAGTTCCCCCCACGATGGATGCGGAACCCTAATTTTTGTCCAATGGCATACACCTCGCCGCTCAATACCGGGCAGACCGGATTAGCCATACCTACGTGGGCCACTAATCCCTTGCCAAAAAAAGTAGCTTTTCTTTGGTTGGTGCGGTCAAAAAACTGGTCTACCACCATCAAGTCCCCGGGCACCAGGTCTTCCCGCATACTGCCCACAGCACTTACTGATAATATTTTTTCTACTCCTAATTTCTTAAAACCAAAAATATTAGCCCGGTAGTTTATTTCTGAAGGAGTTATCCTGTGCCCACGGGCATGGCGGGGCAGGAAAGCTATTCTCTTGCCATTAAGGTCCCCGATCATATATTGATCACTCGGCTGGCCAAAAGGCGTAAGGATGGCCTTGGCTTTTAAATTCTTGATCCCTTCAATATCATATAATCCGCTACCGCCAATAATACCTAATTCAATTTTTTCCATTACTACTCCTCCCGGTTAAGTACGATTATCCCCCAAATTGAAACCCATATTATAGCTAAATCCTTCTGGAAAACTTGCTGAACAGTAGTACTAAAAAGACGATCATGGAACAAGCGGTCAGCAGCATTCCCAGACGCAGGGAACGCGGCCGATAATGGAGCCAGATTTCGTGTTTGCCGGCAGGGACAGCAATTCTATTAAACATCCCTTCTTCACGCTCCAGTAAAACCGGCACCCCATCGATAGAAGCTTGCCAGCCAGGATAAGACATTTCCTTTAATACCAGTTGGTCCGCCCGGGGCAAGTCAGTATAAATCTTAATCTCACCATTATGATAAAAAGCAATGATCGGCTGGTACTGCTTCTGCTGGAGATATCCAGCGCGCTGCTTAAAGTAAAGATTCTCGTACATATACGTCTGCGCATCCTGAAAAACAACTTTTAAGCCGGCCGTTGTTATCTTCTGGGAAGCAATGATATATTTTACATTTTTCTCGCCTAATAACGGCAAAGCCAGGCGAATATCCAGTTGTTCAATATCTTTCATTTGTCGGCGTGCGGTTTTCAATTCCATCGGGCTATAACCGCTGACTTCGTCGATCTTCCACAACAGGTTCATATTCGGAGCAAGGCCCTGATCGGGACTTTGATAATTATAGACCCGGAAATAATCCGGATCCCTTTTTAATATACTAAGTAGACGGAACGACGGGGCTAACTCATTCTTTTCGGCAGTCACATTATATCCCAGACCAAAATAATACAGGTCGCACATAATAATCCCCAGTAAAACCAACTGAAAAGACTTGGCTTTAATCTCTCCTCCCAGGAAACCCTTAATGGTCCAATAAACCAGGAAGAGAATGATCAACTGCGCGTAGACATGGAGGCTGACCAAATTAAGGGAATACTGTAATCCTCCAATCAGCTGGTCCGCCCATGCGGCTAATTTATAAAAAGGGATATGTATGAAGATGCCTGCTATTTTAGCCAACCGTTCCTTGCCGATCAAGATCAGGCTATAACCCAGCCCAAAAGCCAGTAACATAAAAGAACCGATCAGGATATAGACCCGTTTTAGCGCTAAACTAAAGTGTTCTTTTTTTAATAGTATTATTTTTAATCCAAACCCGGCCAGCACAGCCAAGCTAAAACTGACCACCAGTAGATATCCGGATATTCCTGAGGGGTGGCTGCTAAGAGACAGGGCCATAGCCGCGACAAACAGAAAAACAAAAAAATTCAAATGTTTGGTTAGCCGGGACATCATGGACACCAGGGCCAGCACTAACGGGGCGATGCCGATATAACAGGCCAGATCCCAATAGGTGGCCAAACCGTAGTAATAAGGACTGGCTGAGGGACTTTGCCAGCCAAAAAAATTAGGGAAAATATAGGTAATTAAATTACGTATGGGGAAAGAAACCGCTCCATAATTAGTCGAGCGCGCCCCATTCATAACCAGCTCACGATATGGCAATAACTGTATCCCAGCCAGGGATAAACCAAGTATGATCAAAGCAGTAAAATATACAGCTTCTCTAAAAGGAAACTTCTCCCGGGACCAAAACCAGGCAAAATAGGCGGCATATACCACTATGGAACACAGAACTACTTGCGGATTCCCGGCCAATACTTGCAATGCTACCACCAGACTTAACCATATTAAAAAAGAACGCCGGCGGTCCTGTATATACCTCTCCAGGCAGTAAAAACCCAGCGGGAGCCAAGTCGCGGCAAAGATCAAACTGACATTCATTAAATTCGTAACTAAAAATCCGCCATAAGCAAACACCAGGCTGGTTATTAAAGCCGCGATCTCTTCCAAGCCCATGTACCGGGTATATATATAGGTAAAAAAACCAGCCAGCAAAAAATGGAAAATGAGCAGTAATGAGAGAGCGTACTCCGGAGCTAAAAAAGCCTGTGCCAGGAAATTCAAAGGGTAAAATACACCAAGGTGCCCCACAGCAAACAGAGGGAACCCACAAAAAAGCTGGGAGACCCATAAGGGTAAATGCCAATGCTGCCAAGCCTCGGCCATGATCTTGTGGCCGGGTAAATAAAAACGGGCAATCTCGCCAAACATAAATATTCTATTCTTAAACAGCCCTTCAAAAAATACCAGGGACCAGAAGAAACACATCCCTATTAACGGCAGGAACGCCGGGGATAAAAATATCTGCTTAACAGAAGTACCGCGGATATATCCCGCTATTTTCTTTTTAAACCGTTCAAAATGCTGATAAGCGCGCGGATATCGTTCTTTTAATCTGTTAAACATTTGCCCAGCCCAGGGATTTTCTTTAGCCAACAAAAATAAACCGACCAGCAAAAATAGGAGGCCTTGTAAAACAGGCAGAAAAAGGCCTAAAATCCCGAATAAGATGAATAACCAGCCAGCCATATTAAACAAGATCTTGCGATATCGTATTTTCATTGTCGTCCTTTATATATCAATCAAATTTAAAATCGCGCTTGGTAAATACCGTAATACAGGCATCGACTACAGCCGGATCATATAGGGTACCGGCATGTTGCTTTAATTCATCCAGCGCCTTTTGTATCCCCAATGAAGGGCGGTAAGGACGATGCGAACACATGGCTTCAGTAACATCGGCAACCGCCATGATCCTGGCCTCTTTAATAATACTTTCACCGTTTAATCCTTTGGGATAACCAGTGCCATTCAAGCGTTCATGATGCTGGAGGATCACTTGGGCTACCGGCCAGGGAAATTCCAGCTCTTTTAAGATCTCATAACCGACTTCGGGATGGGTTTTGACAATACTATATTCAAATTCATTTAATCGGCTGGGTTTAGACAGGATTTCGGCCGGGACTACGATCTTGCCAATATCATGCAAAAATGCGGTGACCTTGATGCCGGCTACCGTGTCTTTGGACAAGCCCATTTCTTCGGCTATCGCACAAGCCAGCTTAGCTACTCTTTTTTCGTGCCCGGCAGTATAAGGATCCCTTTTTTCCAGGGCTGTTGCCAGAGCATTAGCCGTACCTTCCAAGGTGCGCTGGAGCTTGCGATAACTTTCCAGCAGGCTCTCTTCAATAACTTTTTGCTGCGTTATGTCCCGGATAATACCAACGATAAATTTTTCCCCTTGCTTGTCTATGTATAATGTTTTTTTAGTCAGGATAATATGGAGAATACCAGTGGCATCAGTAAATTGCTCTTCATTGCTGTCTTCTCTCACATCATTAAAGACCACTTCATCTCTGGCCCAGAACACTTCTGCCTGTTCTTTCGGGAAAAAATCAAAATCAGACTTACCGATCAGGTCTTCTCTTTTATATCCCATAAACTCACAATAAGCATCATTGAGTAACACCCACTTATGATTACGGTCCTTGACAAAAATAGGATCAGCAACTGCATTCATGACTTTGCTCAGGTATTCCTGACTTTCTTTCAGTGATTGCTCAATGGAGATCTCTGCTGTCGTATCCCGTACCATGATGATCACCTGGTGGTCCACAAAGGGCATTAGCCTGGCATCAAAATGGTGTTTTTCCCCGGCAATAGATAGCCAGTACTGAATAGGAACTTTTTTCTGCGTTTTGTTTATTTGCTGCAGAGCTTCATCAAATATCTGGCCAGCATCAGGAGGCAGTACCTCTTGCATTTTTTTGCCTAAAAACTCTGTCGGCGGGATATACAATAAATCTTCATTACCGGCTCTATAATCAAGGATTACTCCTGCCGCATCAACTTTAAAAAAGACATCTTCAAAGCCCTGGAATATGGCTTTTATTTCAGCTTGCAAGCGCAACAAAGATTCTGCCAATTTATTCTTTTCCATGTCTTCCATACAATGTATCCTGTCTGTTTCAGATTATCGCGTAGCCATTTTAGCGTTCCCCGCCTACTCCATTGGCAATGGTTAATTATATATTAAAGGATGTCTTGCTGGTTTAGTTTTCCTGATAACAATCGCAGCTAATAGCCTTTTTTTAAGTTCCGGGACAATGCCAGCCTTATTGTAATACATTGTAGCTACCAGGTCCCCGGCCTGTATTGGATCACCTATTTTCTTGTGCAGAAGAATCCCGGCGCTGTAATCAATCAGGTCTTCCTTCTTTTGCCGCCCGGCTCCGAGCATGGTGGCGACCAGTCCAATCTCCCTGGTACTCATACTATATATATAGCCGCTGACTGGAGCTTTGATCACTAATTTATGCTTCGCTACTGGTAACTGGTTAATTTTTCCTCCCTGGGTCTTGACCAGGCAATAAAATTTATCCAAAGCTTGCCCCGTAGGAATTAATCCCCGCAGTATTTGTTCAGCCTCTTTAACATTGCCGGCTTTTTTCCCTAAAACCAGCATCTCGGCTCCCAGCGCCAGGGTTAAGGTCATAAAATCTGCCGGGCCCTCACCTTTTAGCACCTCTATAGCCTGGCTTATTTCCAAGCTATTGCCGACAGCATTACCCAAGGGCTGATTCATATCGGTAACCAGCGCTTTTATTTTCAAACCGTTCTTTTTCCCTACAGTTATTAAGACCTGCGTTAATTGTTTTGCAGCTGCATAATTTGGCATAAAAGCGCCATTACCGAATTTTACATCAAGGACCAGCCCATCTATTCCGGCCGCTATTTTTTTACTAAGGATACTGGCGCAAATCAGGGAAATATTCTCTACTGTCCCGGTAGCATCACGCAAAGCGTATATCTTTTTATCAGCAGGCGCTAATTCTGCGGTCTGCCCAATCATCGCTACACCTATCTTTCGTACCTGTCGCAGGGCCTGGCGGCTGGTTAATGCTGTCCTGAATCCTGGAATGCTGGCTAGTTTATCGAGGGTTCCGCCGGTATGGCCCAGACCCCGGCCGCTCATCATGAGCACCGGCAATCCAGCAGCGGCCACCAACGGAGCCAGCGCCAGTGATATCCCATCTCCTACCCCGCCGGTGGAATGTTTATCAATAACCATTCCCTTCAAACCAGTCAAATGCAAGGTCTTCCCGGAATGAGCCATCGCCTCGGTCAACGCTATAGTTTCGGACAAACTCATCCCCTGAAAATATACTGCCATTAAGAAAGAAGCCATCTGGTAATCAAGAATATCGCCGCAGGAATAGCCGTCTATAAGCTCCTTTATTTCCCCGGCAGATAATCTTTGGCCGTTTCTTTTCCTGATGATAGTCTCGAGAACACTCATTTATATTTTCCTAAGCAGCGCTTTGATCAATTTATTTAAATTAAAACTGACCTTCTGGGCGATCTCGAGCGTCGTGCGGTGGCTGTGTTTTATTTTACCTATGCCGGCTGCCCGGTTAGTAACACAAGCCAGGCCCAGTATTTCCAATCCCAATGAGCGGGCAATGATCGCTTCAGGCACCGTGGACATCCCGATAATATCAGCGCCAATTTTTTTGAACATTTTTATTTCAGCCGGGGTTTCATAAGTTGGCCCGGTTACCGCGGCATAGATGCCTTCCTGCAATTGCACCTGCAGTTTGGCGGCTTCGGTTTTAGCCAATCTCCTCAATTCCGGGGAATATACACCGGTCAAATTCAGGAAATTGATCGACTCCCCTTTTTCAGCCCGCAGCGGATTGATACCCATAAAATTAATATGATCCTTGATCAATATGAGATCACCTGGTTGATAGCCATTATTAATAGCGCCACTGGCGTTAGTCAGGATAAGTTTAGTGATCCCTATTGCTTTCATTACTTGGATCGGGAAAGTTATCTCTTCTATGCTGTATCCTTCATAGTAATGCAACCGGCCGCGCATAATCACTACGTCTTTGCCGGCCAGTGTCCCCAATACCAGGACTCCTTCATGTCCTTCCACGGTAGAAGAAACAAAATAAGGGATCTCCATAAAAGGGATTACTACTTTATTCTCTACTTCTTCCGCCAAAACTCCTAATCCCGAGCCCAGGACGATGCCGATCTCCGGCTGGATCATTTTTTTCATCTGGATCAATTTTAAAGCCTGTTCGATCTTGGTCCGCATCATGTCAGTTTCACCACTATGTCTCCTATAATATTGCCGGCTTCATCAGCACGGTCAGCGGCATTGGAAAGATGCCGGTAAATCTCCCTTAATTTAAGGATATATATTGTATCTTTTTCTTTGAATAATTCTACTAAGGCTTCCTGGTAGGTATGCTCCATTTCGTTTTCCAGTTTTTTAGCTTTTTGCGCATGTTCCAGGGCTAATGAAGGCCGGGCCTGTAGATGGAAAATAGCCCGCGATATTTCCTCGGCTTGCCGCCGCAGGATATAAACCATTTTCAGCAGTGACGGATTGGCTTGCACTTTAAATAACGCCATCTCGCCCACCGTACTTTTCGCATAGTCCACAACATCGTCAACAGTGCGCGAAAGGGCAAAAATATCTTCCCGGTCAAAGGGCGTGATGAATGACCTATTCAATTCCGTGATCAGGATATGCCGCAAATCATCAGCGTCTTGCTCCATACGCTTAACTTTATCACTGGCTTCCTGGCTGGAATTTGACATAAACTCTTCCAGGGCAATAATACCCTCCAGGCTTTTATCTGCCTGGTCCAGGAGCAATTTATTAAAATTCTTTTCCTGCGGAAAAAAGAATTCTTTTAAACCCATAACCCTCCCTTTACTACTATTGAATATAAACTTAAGGCTTTCCAGAAAAGCATAGCCAGCAACCCGGTCACGGGAATAGTCACCAACCAGGCAATAAGAATATGCCGCGCTACCCGCCAACTGACCTTATTAAATCTCTTAGCCACACCGGCACCTACTAAACCGGAACTTATAACCTGGCTAGTGGAAAAAGTTCCTCCCCATAAAGCTGAAGCCAGGATCACGATGCTGGTCGTAACCTGGGTAGTTACTGAATCAAGCGGCCTTATCTTTAACAGCCTACGGTTAAACGTTTTAGCAATGCGCCAGCCGCCAGCTAGAATACCGAGGACGATCAAGGAAACCGAAACTGCTACCACCCACAAAGGGATAGACAGGTCGCTTTGATATCCAAAAGCAGCCAGGATCATCACCAGGACAGCCATTGTTTTTTGCGGCTCAGTAGCCCCATGCAAGATGCTGGTAACCGCTACAGTCAAGAGCTGCAATTTACTTAATGCTCGGTTTACCTGGGGCGTAGCCCAACGTAAACAGAATAATTCAAGATGCATTAAGGTATAACTTAACAAAGCGCTGACCACTGGCGTGGCCAGTAAAATAATAATGATCTTGCCAAAAGCATCATAGGAAATACCCTGCCAACCATAAGCGACAATGATCGCCCCGGCTAATCCGCCAACCAGGGCATGCGCGGAAGAGGTAGGAATGCCTATGGAGATGGTTATTATTTTCCAGATAACCGCAGCGCCCAGCGCGGCCAGTATTATAGCCGGGGTAACGGCGAATAAGCTCAAGCTGGTAATGCTGTGGACTATCCGCATGCCGACATAATAAATAATAAAAATCCCGCATAATTCAAAAAAACAGACTAACATAACAATACGCACGGGAGCTAGGAAATGAGTGGAAACAAAAGTGCCAATTATGCTGCCGCCGTCATTATAGCCATTTAAGATATCATAAATGACAGTTAGAATGATCGCAATCCAAAACAACCAAGCCATTTAAACTCCAGATACTGGGTCACTAAGAAGTGTCAAGAAAGAGTATCACTAAAGAGGGTCAAGAAATTATAGCAATAACTTTGACACTGTTTTCACTGTGACCCTGTTCATTGATACTTTTTTTACATGATTTCCCGCAAAAAGCTGGTCCCGTTGGCTAACGGCCCCACCTGGCAATAGGCGGCAATGGTTTGGCCGACATCAGCAAAAGTAGCCCTTGTTCCCAAATTGATATTTTTCTTTACTTGTTTCCCGTATACCAGCAAGGGTACATATTCCCGGGAATGATCAGTACTGGGAGTAGTCGGATCACAGCCATGATCAGCCGTGACTATGAGCAGATCCTCATCCAACATTTGCTGGATGACCAGTGAGAGGCCTTGATCAGCTGTCCTCAAGGCCTGGGCATAACCGTTCACATCATTGCGATGCCCATACATCATATCAAAATCCACCAAGTTTACAAAGATCAAGCCTGCTCTGCCAGCAGTCCGGTGCATGGCGGCCTGAGTAGCCTCCAAACCAGTAATATTATCCCTAGTATGTATACTATCAGTTAAACCCTGCCCGGCAAAAATATCTTCTATCTTTCCTATCCCGCTGCTGAGCTGGCCGTTTTGCTGCAATAAATCTAATATCGTAGGCATGGGCGGCTTCAGGGAATAATCTTTCCGGTTGGCGGTTCTGCAGAAATTTGTGCTGTCTGTACCAATAAAAGGTCGGGCGATCACCCGGCCAACAGCATGGGTTCCGGTCAGTAATTCCCTGGCCTGCAGGCAAATAGAATATAACTTCGACAAGCCAAACTTTTGTTCATGGCAAGCTATTTGGAAAACGCTGTCTGCCGAGGTATAGACGATGGGATAGCCGGTCCGCAGGTGTTCTTCGCCAACTTGTTTGATGATCTCTGTGCCGCTGGCCGGAATATTGCCGATTACTTTAGTCCCGATATTCTTTTCAAAGGCATTAATAATTTCCTGGGGAAAGCCATGAGGATATACAGGGAAAGGTTGGCGCAAGATCAAGCCAGCCAATTCCCAATGACCAGTCGTAGTATCTTTGCCGGGTGACGATTCAGCCATTCTACCATAGCAACCGTTTATATCTTTCGTCCGGGAATGCCTCAAATCAACCAGTTCTCCCAATCCCAATCCTTCTAACACCGGAAGATCAAGCTGGCCTATAGCTTTGGCCAAATTCCCCAGGGTATTAGAGCCCTGGTCCTGATAAAGGGGGGCATCCGGCAACTCGCCAATGCCGACACTATCCAAAATGATAAGAACAACCCGATGGGCCATCTTTATCCTTTTCTAGCTAATACTTTTTTAGCTGCAGCAACAATATCAATATCTTTTAAATGGAAAAAACGCATCAGCTCTTCCGGAGCGCCTGAGGTCCCAAAGGTATCATTCACTCCAATCATTTCCAGCGGCACCGGATAATTTTTTACGACTACTTCACTCACGGCACTGCCCAGTCCGCCATAAATCTGATGCTCCTCAGCGGTAACGATGGCTTTTGTTTCCCGGGCAGCCTGAATAATTATTTTTTCATCCAGAGGTTTTAAACTATGTATATTGATAACTCTAGCTTTGATATTTTCCTTTTCGAGTAATAAGGCGGCTTGTAATGATTCCGCCACCAGGCTGCCGCAGGCAATGATCGTTACGTCCTGTCCTTCTTTCATCAGTAATCCCTCTCCCGAAATAAATTTAGTTTCCGGAGTGGTGAGCACAGGGACAGGTTCCCGGCCCAATCTAATATAAACCGGGCCCTTCATCTCGGCTGCAGCCAGAGTCGCTTTCTTAGCTTCGAAAAAGTCACAGGGTACAAATACGGTTAAATTCGGCAAAATCCTGGTTAAAGCAAATTCTTCCAAAGCCTGGTGACTGGCGCCATCAGGCCCGGTCAGTATCCCGCCGTGCGATCCGCCTATCTTCACATTAAGATTGCTATAACAAATCGTGGTACGCAGTTGCTCCCAGGCCCGCCCGCTGGCAAAAATAGAATAGGTGCTGGCAAAAGGGATCTTGCCGGTAAGACTCAGCCCGGCAGCTAAGCCCAAGAGGTTTTGTTCCGCTATACCGACATTGAAAAACCTTTCGGGAAATTTCTTTTTAAAAAGTTCGCTGGATGTGGAACGGCTTAAATCCGCATCAAGCACGACAATATTTTTGTTGGTAGCGCCCATTTCTATTAAAGCCTCTGAATAGCCATACCTGGTTGCTTTCTTCTCCATTTGCACTCCTATAAAAATAGTCCTCGAGTCTTCGAGTCTGGCTTAAATATTATAATTAAAACAATTCTTTGGACCCGCGGACTCGTGACCCGGGACCCGCAGACTGTTACTCTAGTTCCTTGAGGGCTTGGGCCGTTAATTCCTTATTTGGCGCTTTACCATGCCACTCTTCCCGGTCTTCCATGAAACTTACACCTTTACCTTTTACTGTACGCGCGATGATCGCGGTTGGTTTTTCTTTGGTCTTAGCGGCTGTGGCATAAGCTTCCAGTATCTGTTTAAAATCATGCCCTTCTATTTCTATGGTCTGCCAGCCAAAAGCTTTAAATTTATCCACGATCGGATAGACATTCATTACATCTTTGATCCTGCCGTCAATTTGCAGGTCATTATTATCAACGATACAGCAAAGGTTATCCAACCGATAATGACCAGCGCTCATCGCGGCTTCCCAAATTTGTCCTTCCTGCAGCTCCCCATCTCCGACCAGGCAATAGACCCGAACATCACTCTGATCAAGCTTAGCCCCCAGTGCTATCCCAGTCGCTACCGATAGCCCCATGCCTAATGAACCAGTGGATACTTCTACCCCGGCCAGGTCCTGGCAACTAGGATGTCCTTGTAAACAACTGCCAAGCTTGCGCAAAGTTAAAAGTTGTTCCAGCGGGAAATACCCTAATTCAGCCAGGCAGGCATATAAGACCGGGGCACAATGCCCCTTGGAAAGAATAAAACGGTCCCGGCCCGGCCAGCGAGGGGCTTGCGGCTGTTGCCGCAGGATATTAAAAAATAAAGCGGTCATCAGGTCGGTGGCTGAAAGTGACCCACCGGGATGACCGCTGCCTGCTGCCCCCAGCATTTTTATTATATCCTGTCTGATCTTCTTAGCTTGATCCTTTAATTGTGCTATCTCCAAAATAACCCCCTAAAATACAATCAGTTTTAAGTTTTGAGTTATAAGTGTTGAGTTATGGTTAAGATCTTCTATAATATGCTTACCTTAATTCAAAACTCAAAATTCAAATTTACCTGTCCCCGCGTCTTTGATTTGTCCCGTAGGGCAAATCAGCAGGGGATAACTGCTTTTCTTAGCCCAGGATCTTCTTCACGCGATCCATTAATTCCTGCGGATGAAAAGGCTTGACGATATAATCCATCGCCCCTAATTCCAGGCTTTTAGCGACATCACCTTCCTGCCCGAGCGCGCTTAACATAACCACGGGTATCTGCCTGGTGCTTTCATTTTCCTTTAATCTTCTGGTGGCCTCATTACCATCGATCACCGGCATCATGATATCCATCAAAATGAGATCTGGGTTTTCCTGGATCGCCAGTTTAACCCCTGCTTCTCCTTCATTAGCGCTGACTACGGTGAAAGCGTTCTTCTCCAGCAAATACCGCACCATTTTTACCACGCCAGGTTCATCATCAACGATCAAAACCTTTTTGCTCATAATCTCACTCCTGTTTATTTAGTTTTTTGGCAAAGTGAAAATGAATTTTGCCCCATTTCTGTTTCTTTTATCCCAGCTGAAAACCTCTTTATCCATAACCGGGCTTTCAACCCAGATCTTACCCCCGTGCAACTCAACCAGCAGCTTGGAGATGGCCAAACCCAAGCCTGTCCCTATCACATGTTCAGCTTTGGCTTTAGCGGACCGGTAAAAACGGCCAAACATGTAGGGCAAGTCTTTCTCTTCTATACCGTAACCATTATCGATCACCTGCACTTCCAGGAATTTCCCAGTGTCTTTAAAGCCTATGATCACTTCTCCCTGATCAGGAGTATACTTAATGGCGTTGGTCAGTAAGTTAGTCAGGATTTGGGTCAGCTGGTTCTCATCAGCCAGGATAGCAGCCAATGGTTCTGCCGGAGGCAGGACAGTTACCCGTAATTTTTTCTCAATGATGGCCAGGCGCAGATTATGCAAAACCCCATGCACTGTTTTTTCAAGGTCCAACGGCGCTTTTTTCAATTCCACTTTGCCGGCTTCTATTTTAGACAGGTTTAATAAATTATTTATCAAATCTACCAGGCGTCTGGTATTCTGGCTAATGATCTCCATGAATTCTTTCTGGGTGGCATTCAAAACCCCGGGTTCGCCCTGCACCAGCAGGTCGGTAAACCCCAGGATACTGGTCAATGGCGAACGCATTTCATGGCTGACCATGGCGATGAAGTCACTTTTTGCCTGGCTTAACTCTACTAATTTCTCATTAGCCTTTTTTAAATGTTCATTAGCCCGGGCCAGATCACCGGTAGCAATATTGACCTTTTCTTCCAGGTTTTTGCTGAATTGCTGCGTCTGCTCATAAAGTTGCGCATTCTGCAGCACTACGGCCAACTGCCGGGCAAAAGCCATCAGGAAGTCAACCCTGTCCGGTGGGAAAGCTGCCCGGTTACTTGAGTTGATATTTAATACTCCTAATTTGCGGTCACCGATCAGGAGCGGGATATTGACCATAACCGCAATTTTTTCCTGGCTTAAAAGAGCGGCCAGGCTACTTTCAGCCTGATTAAAATCACGGATCACTAAGGGTTCATTATACAGCAGAGCTTTTTGCGCCATGTCTTCCAATAAGACAATGCCGTTAGCATTGACAAAAGCAGTGGATAAGCCTTGGGTGCTGCGCATTTTAAAAAGCCCATCATCACCAACCAGGAAAATACTGCATGAAGACCCTTGCAGTTTCTCTATACTCATAGCCATGACCAGGTCAATGATCAAGGTAATATCCAAAGCCGCGGTCACCGCCCGCGACATTTCGAATAATAAGGTCAACTGTTGCTGGTTTTCCTCAACCTGGGAAATCATCTGGTTAAACTGCGCCGCCAGATACCCCAACTCATCATTTCCTAATTTTTCTACCCGGGTAGACAGGTCACCGTTCTGTACCCGGCGCATAGCCTGCAATATTTTCCCGATACGGTTAAAGATCATCTGCTCGGAAACAATGAACATCACCAGGCCCAGCAATATGATCCCCAGGATAACGACCAGGAAGAGCACTTGTTTGACACTAGTCGTTAGCTCATCAGCTACCCGGTTAAGAGAATACCAGATCTTAATCGTTCCGGTGCGCTCGCTTTTATAATATATTGGGATCTGTACTTCTAGGGCCCCGTTAAAATTCTCATCTTTTTTATTGCTATGGATAATCGGTTTATTTTTTACATCGGAGAGCAGAATATAGAGAACATCCTTATCACTGCTGATCTCCTGTACATAGCGTTTAAGAATAGCCATATCTGATTCTTTAATTCCCTGGCGACTGACCTTAGCCAGGAAACTGGCATAATTCTTGCTTTTTTTACTGATATCGTCAGTGACTACCTGCCTGACCTGGTTGACCATAATAAACCCGATCAACATCATCAGTGGTATTAAAACCAGCATCAAGGCAGCGACAAACTTAAAGCCCAGGGTAAACCTGATTTTTGACCTAACCTTTATATTCGTTTCATTATGCATGATCACCTTGACTATAACCCTGATAATTCCAGGAAGCCTGGGTATATTTCCCCGCCGCTAATCGCCGGGCCAGCAGCAGCTCTGCCGCAGACAAATTGCCGGGCACAAAGTTGAGCTGTAACTCTGAGGCAAAACTTTGCTGGAAAACAGTACTGATCTCGGCTAAACTTATTTTTTGCTGCAGTACTTCTTCCAGGCCAGCGGCTTGCTGCCAGAAAACTGGCTCTCCCGCAGTGCGTAAAATCAAAGACCCCTGCTGGAGAATGATATCACGATAACGGCGCTGGGCACTACCACAAACTTTTTTACCGTTAATAAGCAGGTCATACTTGGTCGGATTATTGAAACAGAAAAAGTGATTATCTTTCCCCGCAAAAACACTTTCTGTGAGATTGACTTGGACGCCCAGGGCTAACAAGGCTTTTTGAATACAGGTAGCGATCACCCGGAAATATTCAACAGCTTGGTGCCGGTCCCGCAAGTCCTGGCGGCTGAAAATCACGCTAAAGGTAAATTCCTGATCGTGCAGCACAAACCCGCCGCCAGTAGGCCGGCGGATAAGTTCAATATTGTTTTGGCCGCATAAATCAGCCAAGGCCTGGTCAATACGCTGGAAATATCCCAGACTGATAGTCCGTCTTTGCCAGGAATATATCCGGAGCGTGGAAAGACTGTCTCCCTTTACACGCTGGTGCAAGATAGCTTCATCCACAGCCATATTCCAAGCGCCATCCTGCGGCTCATCTACTAATAATCGCCATACTTTTTTATTCGTGTAATTAGCTGGCATTAGAGTCATTCGTGTTATTTCTTTAAAAAGGCAAAATCGAGTACCATGTTCAAGTATTTGTATTGCTTGGGTACGCTTTCAAAGGAGATGTATTGCATGGGTATTTTTTCTTTATCGAATACACTATGGATAGAACGGACAAATTCTCCTTCGATCAAATTATTAGATGGCGGCGGCCCCATCCAGATTACCAGATCAATTCCCTGGCTGCGGCACAAATCTACCATTTCGCTAAAATTCAGGTTTGAACTAGGAGCATAAGTCTGGGCAAAAGTTTTATCCAATTTGAATTTGATCTTATGTTTTTTAATGGTCTCGGCAAAATTCTTGATCATCTGGTCAAGTTCTTTGTCCTTACCGGTAGGATAAATATATCCGGTCCGCAAATTATGGGCATCGTCTCCCCTCCCCGCTGCCGCCGGCTGTGGAGGAGCCTGTTCTGAAGCAGGTAGCGGTTCCGGCGCAGGAGCTGGCTCTGACTCTATTATAGGCGGTGGTTCCGGCTCTGTTACCGGAGGTTCATAGGCTGGTATTTCCGGTTCAACTACCTGTTCCGCTGGTTGTTCAGGAGCAGCGGGAGCTGCCTCAGATGCGCTCACGATCTCCACCGGCTGGGTCGGCTCAAAAATAATCTCTGTTTTCTCTTCAATGATCTGGGTTAAGCTCTCTTCCAGTGGTGCTAGGGTACTCATTTCTATGCCCGTAGTTTCTTCCGGCAGCAAGTCTTGCAGTAACTCTTCGGCTAAAGACTTGTTTATTTGCCGGTTAGTCAAAGAAGCGTAAGCCACGATACGGATCAGGAATCCTTCCAATTCGCGGATATTTGATTTTAACTGTTCGGCGATAAAATACATTACTTCATCTTCAATCTGTACTTTGGTGCTGTCCGCTTTTGCTTTCAGGATCGCCACCCTGGTTTCCAAATTCGGCGACTGGATATCGGTGATCAAACCCCATTCAAAACGGGAGCGTAACCGCTCTTCCAATACGGAAATTTTCTTCGGCGGCTTGTCGCTGGCAATAACAATCTGTTTATGGTCATCATAAAGAGCATTGAATGTATGATAAAACTCTTCTTGGGCGGCTTCAGCCTCGGATAAAAACTGCACATCATCGATCAGCAAAACATCTATTTTGCGGTATTTATTCCTGAACTCTATTATTTTGCCGTAACGGATCGCGTCTATTACTTCAGCCATAAACCGTTCAGCAGTAGTGTACAGTACCTTTGCCGTAGAATCATTTTCCAGCACAAAATGGCCAATGGCCTGCATCAAATGGGTCTTCCCTAATCCGACATCTCCGTACATAAACAGCGGATTATATACCTTGCCCGGCATCTCGGCCACGGCCAAAGCAGCAGCCTTGGCAAAGTGATTGCTTTTCCCGACTACAAAAGTATCAAAGGTATAGCGCGGGTTTAAGCCTATTTCAGAAAACAAAGCTAGTTTCTGTTCTTCGGTCAATACTGGTTTGGTCGCTGTTTCAGCAATGGGAGAAGCAGCAATGGGAGCTGTTCCGGTAATCTCCCTGTTTATATCTTCATCAATTAAATTGTTTTCCTCTACCGGCGGTAAATATTTGGAAAAATCAAAATTGTCCGGACTTTCCTTAAAATCCTTCACTATCTCATATATTTTCTCCCGATCATCAACTTCCAGCTGATAGATATAAAATGACCAGTTGTAATCCTTCTCCCGCAAAGAGGTAGTCCTGCCGCAACTGTAATTAAGCTTGGTTAGTACATTAGATAATTTAATGCCATCTTCCCTGTCGCCTTGCAGGACTATTTTCCAGCGGCTAGGATAATCAGCAGTAAAGCTTTCGACAAGGTCCCATTTTGTAATCATTTTTACCTCGCCTTTTCATAAAATTGAATTATGTTGCTGGCCATAAAAATATTCATGTTAATAATGTATCCCTTCCTTTTTCATATTTTAAAATAAGCTGCCGGCCGGCACGGGCTTCATCGATCCGCCCAACCGGACTGGTCAACGGTGCTTTCTTCAACAGTTCCGGATTTTGTACTGCTTCTGCCGCAAGCTGTTCCAAGGCTTGAATAAAAGTATCCATGGTTTCCTTAGTCTCGGTTTCTGTCGGTTCTATCATCATGGCCTCATGGACAATAAGCGGAAAATAGATCGTCGGTGGATGGAACCCGTAATCAATTATCCTCTTGGCAATATCCAGGGTACTGACTGACCAGGCCTGGTGAGGCGTCATGACAAATTCATGCATACAGGTCCGGTGATAAGGAACCGGATAAAACTTTGCCAATTTATGCATTAAATAATTGGCGTTCAGCACGGCCTGACGCCCGACCTTGGCTATGCCCTCTGCCCCCAGGGCCAAAAAATAAGCATACGCCCGGACCGCAATCAGGAAATTGCCATAAAAAGAGCGGACTTTGCCGATACTGTTGGCTTGCCGATACTCCCAAAAATAATTTTTCCCTTTTTTTATAACCTGTGGTACCGGTAAAAACGGGATAAGGTCTTTACTTGTGCCCACTGCTCCGGCACCTGGCCCGCCACCGCCATGCGGAGTGGAAAATGTCTTGTGCAGGTTGAAATGCATTACATCAAAACCCAGTTCTGCAGGCTTGACCAATCCTAACAAAGCATTAAAGTTCGCGCCGTCGCCATATAATAATGCCCCATTTTTATGGACCAGGTGGCTTATCTCAAGAATATTTTTTTCAAACAATCCCAAAGTATTCGGATTTGTTAACATCAACGCGGCAACATCCAGGCCCAGATTCTGCTGCAAATCCTCAAGGTCAATATCACCTTGATTGTCACTCTTCACTTGCCTGACCTGGTACCCGGCTAAAGCCGCCGTAGCCGGATTCGTGCCATGAGCGGTATCCGGGACAAGTATCACGTTTCGCTTTTGTTCCGGTTGGTTCTTCTGGTGATATGCTTTGATGAGCAAAATACCGGTTATTTCCCCATGCGCTCCGGCGGCGGGCTGCAAAGTCATCCCTGAAAATCCGCTGACTTCTTTTAGAAAACTCTCTAGCTCATAGATTATTTTCAAGGCGCCTTGTACACATTCTTCGGGAGAATAGGGATGGATCCCGGCCAAGCCATCAAAATCAGCTACTGTTTCATTTACCTTAGGATTATACTTCATAGTGCATGAACCTAAAGGATAAAAACCATTGTCTACGCTATAATTCAATTTGGAGAGAGCCGTAAAATGCCTGATTACATCTTGCTCACAGGTTTGAGGTAAAGTTACTTCTTCTGCTCCTAAAAATTCGGCCGGTATATGTTTATTCACCGCTGCCGGATCGGCAGCAGGCACATAACTTGTTGGCTGTGAATGGTATTCAAAAATCACTTTTTCCAATTAAATAACCTCTTTAATTAGCGTATAGCGTATAGCGTGTAGCGTATAGCGTATAGGAAAACACTAATTCTTTTCTTTTAAGATACGGACCAGGGTGTCGATCTCGGCTTTGGTTCTTTTTTCAGTGACGCAGAATAATAATGACTTTTTAAGTTCCGGATAATATTTTTTCAACGGTAAACCGCCGATTATATTTTTTCTTAACAGCTTTTTATTCAAGGCCTCTATATTCCCGGGCGCTGTGGCTACAAATTCATTAAAAAAAGCAGTTTTAAAATTAATTTTCCAGCCTGGTATCCTGGCTACAGCAGCAGCCAGATAATGGGCTCCGGACAAAGAGGCAGTAGCCACATCTTTTAAGCCGGCAGCACCCATAGAGGAGAGATAAACACAAGCACTTAACGCGCATAAAGCCTCATTGGAACAGATATTACTGGTAGCTCGTTCACGGGGGATATGCTGTTCCCTGGTCTGTAAGGTCAGCACATAAGCACGTTGTCCCCTGTTGTCAATACTTTCTCCTACTATCCGTCCAGGCATTTTGCGCATGAATTCCTGGCGGCAGGCAAAAATTCCCAAGTACGGCCCGCCAAAAGAAACCGGTAGTCCCAATGATTGCCCTTCACCCGTAACGATATCAGCGCCGTATTCTGCCGGTTTTTGTAAAACACCCAGGCTAACCGGGTAAATGCTGGTGACAAACAAGGCTCCCTGCTTATGGGCCATGGCCCCCAGCTGCTGGACATGTTCCAGGCAGCCGAAAAAATTCGGCTGCTGCACAACAACAGCTGCCACCTGGTCATTTAACTGGCTTTTCAAGGCAGCCAGGTCGATCAGACCTTCAATAAAAGGTATTTCCTTAATGCTAATCCGTGAATTTTTTAAATATGTATGCACTACCTGGCGGTATTCCGGGTGAATGGCCTTAGCCACCAGGACTATATTCCTCTGGGTATGCTCACAAGCCAGGTGAATTGCCTCATAAAGCGCCGTGGCGCCATCATAGAGGCTGGCATTAGCTACGTCCATCCCGGTCAGGTTACAGATCATCGTCTGGTATTCAAAGATCGATTGCAAGGTGCCTTGGCTTATTTCCGGCTGATAAGGAGTATACGCAGTATAAAATTCCCCCCGTTTGGTAATCACCGGTACAGTGCTGGGAATATAATGATCATAAGCACCTGCACCTAAAAAACAGCTAAAGTCGGCTACACTGGCGTTTTGACCGGCTACTTCCCGTAGCTGCTTTTTAACTTCCAACTCACTGCCAGCAGGTGGTAACGCTAAACAGTGGCGAATGATCTTATCTTGCGGAATATCCTTCAAAAGATCTTCTGTTGAAGCTATGCCTAACGCCTGCAACATATCCTTATTATCAGCATCGGTATTGCCTATATAGTCCATAACTACTTAGATCCCTCACTGATTAACTTTTCATATTCTTCCGCGGACAGCAAGCTAGATAATTCCGTGGGAGCAGCTAAAGCTATTTTAATCATCCAGCCGTTAGTGTATGGTTCTTTATTGACCAATTCAGGCTGCTTGCCCAAAGCCTCATTGACACTGACCACCATACCGCTGACCGGACTGAACAGATCACTGACCGCTTTTACGCTTTCAGCCACGCCAAAAGATTCTTGCTGTTTCAATTGTCGTTCTACCTTGGGTAATTCAACAAAGACGATGTCTCCCAGTTCTTCCTGGGCATAATCAGTAATGCCGATTACTATTGTATTATTGCCCACCGCTTTTACCCATTCATGGGATTTGCTGTATTTCAAGTCCTTTGGAACCATTAAAACCTCCGGTATTAGCTTATTGCTCTTAGCTCATAGGTCGTAGGAAAATCTACTGATTTCTTTTTTTTCCTGCGAGCTACCAGCTACGAGCTACGAACTGATTTATTAGTCGCGAACATGGCTGGGGACAAAAGGCGTTTTTACTATTGTTGCCGGATATTTTTCTCCCCTGATCTCGATATTCAGCTTATTATCTAATGCAGCTTCAGCTAATCTGATATATCCCAGGCAAATACTTTTAGCCAAGGTTGGGGAAAATGTCCCGCTGGTAACCTGACCTACTATCTTCCCGTCTTGGTTAAAGATATGGAATCCATGGCGAGCGATCTGCCGGCCTTGCATGGTCAGACCAGCCAGCTTGCGTGATAGCCCGGCCTTTTTTATTTGTTCCAGGCTGGTCTTGCCAATAAAATTATCCTTCTCCAATTTTACTGCCCAGTCCAACCCAGCTTTTAGCGGATTAGTATCCTGGTCAATATCATTTCCGTACAGGGAATATTTCATTTCCAACCGCAAAATATCCCTGGCTCCCAAACCACAGGGGATGGCTCCCTGGTCAATAATGCTTTGCCAGATTTTTTCTGTATCTGGCTCCGGTTCAGGCTGGGCAAAATAAAATATTTCATAGCCTAGCTCTCCGGTATATCCGGTACGGGAAATAGTCACTGGCTTGCCGGCGACCTGCCCCTTAGCAAAATGCAAATAATCCAAAACGGCAATCTCTGGCCCGGCCAGTTTGACCATGATATCCCTGGCGCCAGGACCCTGCAGCGAAATCAGTGAAGTGCTTTCGGAAATATCATTCAACATCACATCATAAAAACTTTTTTGTTCCATCAGGTACTGGTAATCTTTTTCTGTATTCGCGGCATTTACCACCAATAGATAATTATGCCGGCTGATCTTATTAATGAACAAGTCGTCCACAATGCCGCCGTGATCATAACACATGAGACTGTAAAGACAATCTCCCGGCGCCATTACTGACACATCATTGGTCATTACCTGCTGCAGAAATTTTTCCGCCTGGTCACCGATAACGGTGATCTCTCCCATATGACAAATATCAAAGAGACCGGCTTTTTTCCGTACTGCCCAATACTCATCGATAATACTGCTATATTGCACCGGCATCAACCACCCGCCAAACTCAATCAAGCGGGCTTTATGCTGCTGGTGCCAATGATAAAGTTTAGTTTGTTTCAATCCTGGAAATCCCCGATCCCCCGCCCTTTGAATAAGGCGATATCAACGACCACGCTGACAAATGTGGTTCTTAAGGCCATTTTACTGAGCGCGATCGCTTTGATCAGCACTTTCCGTTTCTTAGGCATTTTTTTAAGTAACGCCGCCAGGTTTCTAGCCTCAGGGAAAACCTGGTAATTGGGAATAAAAATCAAAAACGCTTCAATATTAAATCCCTGGTAAATTTCTACCAGATTGGCCAGATCCAACTGGGCCCTGAGAGGATAGTTATCATCAAAAACATTTTCCAGGCTGAAAGGATGATGTTTCACTGTTTTTAAAACATCCGTTAATCCGGCGAGAAAAAGGCGGGCATTTTCCTGTTCTCCTTCGGGATATAAAATGCCAACTTTGACTTCATCTTCCTTCGGCACCAGTAACTCTTCCGGCAAATCTTTTTCCTTTTTCAGATACATCGGCTGGATCCGGCCGACTTCCAGGGGAATCGGTTCCTCAGTCTCCTGGCCGGGCATCCTGATATCCCCGGGCAAAACAACATTCTTATGCTTGAGCGCTTCTTTGGCTTCAGCTTTACTGATCCCGCGATCGGATAAATCCTTGATCACCCCGCCAATTTCCCGGGCCAGGTTATCAGCTCTTTCCGGTGCGCCTGTTTTCTTTTTTGCCTCTGGTAATTCCTGGGCGTCAGCCACGGAAAGCCGCTTCATGAATTTTTCTACTTCCAACCGGGTTTCTTTACTGGACGTATTCAGATAAAAACCCCAATTATAATCGCCGCGAGCAGCTTTGAGTTGAAAAGGAGGCTGACAAACTTTCTCAAATTTTCCCACCACCCTAAGAACATCTTCACGATCCCCATTAATCGATACCAGGTAGCGGTCCTGGTGTTTGTCGTCAAAATAAGATTCTATTTTCCAGCGGATAATCATTATTTATCCCTCTTGCTTTGGTTATTATTTTCATCAACTCCGGTGTAAATACCCCGAACGCTCAACATGAGTTCATCCGGATTAGTAGCATTATCCAGAGCATCTTCCAGGGAGATCTTCCCTTCTTTGTACAAATTTAAAAGCGACAGATCAAATGATTGCATGCCGTAAAAAGCTCCCTGTTGCATAGCGGTATAAATACCGGCATCCTTGCCTTCGGCAATCAATTTTCTGACAAAAGGGGTAACTGTCAGGATCTCGATGGCCGGGATCCGGCCTTCCTGATCGACCCGCGGGATCAGACGCTGCGCAATAATACCACGCAGGATCTGGCTGAGCGTCATTCTGATCTGGGTTTGCTGATGCGGAGAATACATATCAACAATACGGTTGACGGTATGGACAGCATCGATAGTGTGAACCGTGGAAATAACCAAGTGCCCGGTTTCTCCCCCCATAATAGCGGCATTGACTGTTTCAAAATCTCTCATTTCCCCGATCACGATGACATCCGGGTCCTGGCGCAAGACATGTTTCAGCGCCTGGCCGAAAGACTTGGTATCGCTGCCCACTTCCCGCTGGCTGACCGTGCTCATTTTATCATTATGATAAAACTCAACGGGATCCTCGATCGTAATAATATTAGAGCGGCGGGTGGAATTAATAAAATCGATCATAGTGTTTAGGGTAGTAGTTTTACCGGCACCGGTAATCCCGGCAATCAAAATAAGACCGCGGTTATGGCTGGTTATTTTACGCATCGTTTCGCTGGGCAGGTTTAATTCTTCAAAGGTTTTAGGCGAGGGAGGAATAACCCGCAAACTTAACGCGATCCCGCCTTTTTGCCGGTATAAGTTGACCCGAAAACGAGATACTCCCTCTACTTCGTAGCCAAGGTCTAGTTCATCATCTTTCTCGAATTTTTTTTGTTGTTTCTCATTCATCAGGTTATAGGCCAGCTGTTCGATATTCTCGCTGGTTAAAGGACTGGATTCAGCAGCCATTAGTTTACCATTAAACCGCAGCATAGGAGGACTGCCTGCTTTGAAGTGAATATCTGAGATACTGCGTTTGACCATCAGTTGCAAGAGATCGTCAACATTCATCATAAACCCCTTTTTTAGTGTGGTGTGTCTAATATATCTTTACATTTGCGGGAGCTATTTTTTTCTGATTCAAGGCGCGAGAAACGCCGCGGGCCTTCAGGCACGTAAGCGACGAGCAACACAGAAGCAGGGAAAAAGAGCCCCGCCCGGAGGGAAGGACGTCTTTGGCCGACTACTGCGTCGTTCCTCCTTGTATTCGGCTTAAATCCATTCCTTCAAATAAAAAGATATATTAGACACGCCACACTGCTATCTCTTTTTATCTCCGGAAACAAGATCAACAGCATGACTGGTGCCGATCCGGGTAGCACCGGCTTCCATCAGGATATAAGCTTGCTCGGCAGTATCGATCCCACCACTAGCCTTAACACCCATTTCTATGCCCACTACCTGGCGGATCAGCTTAATGTCATCAACTGTCGCCCCGCTGTTACTAAAACCCGTGGAAGTTTTAATAAAATTAACACCCTGCATGCAGGCAATCTCGCAAGCCTTAATTTTTTCTTCTTTACTAAGCAGACAGGTCTCCAGTATCACTTTCAGCACATGACCGCTGGTAACGTTGCGTACCATTTTTATTTCTTCATCTATGATCTCAGGTTCATTCGATTTAAGAGCGCCGATATTCAAAACCATATCGATTTCATCAGCACCGCTCAGTAATGCGTTACGGGCTTCAATGCTCTTGATCGTGGAGGTGCTGGCACCCAGCGGGAAACCGATCACGGCTGTAACTTTAATACCGCTCCCATGCAATAGTTTTACCGCGAGTGGCACATAACTTGGATTAACACAAACTGTAGCAAAACGGTACTTTATAGCCTCCTGGCAAGCGCGTTCAATATCAGCACTTGTGGCCTCAGGTTTTAATACAGCATAATCAATAATTTGCGCTAATTTTTGGTCAAAATCCATAGCCAACACCAGTTATTATTCCTTCATATATTTTTTCTCGATCGCAGTTATCTTATCGATGCGACGCATATGCCGGTCCCGGCCAAAAGGGGTTTCCAGCCAAGCTTTGATCATTTGTTCCATATCTGATTCACTGGTTAAACCGCTTAAGCAAAGCACATTAGCCTGGTTATGTTCGCTCGCTAACCTGGCTTGGTCTGCCTGGCAGCAAAGAGCAGCCCGGATCCTAGGTACCTTATTGGCGGCAATGCACATGCCAATACCTGTTTTACACAGTAATACTCCCCTGGCGGCCTTCCCTTGCGATATGTCCTCGGCTACCCGTAAAGCGATATCAGGATAATCAACACTATCCTTAGTATTGGTGCCCAGATCTTTAACTTCATGGCCGAGCTGAGTTAAAAAATCCTTAATTTTTTCTTTCAGCTCCACGCCGCCATGATCGCTGCCTATGGCGATGATCATTGTTTACCTCGGATTATAGGTCAAAAGTAACTATTTTGCTGAATGACTCGGGTTCCAGGCTGGCTCCGCCGACTAAGGCCCCATCTATATCCGCCTGTCCCATAAGTTCTTTGCTATTCTCCGGTTTAACGCTGCCGCCATACAAGATCCTGATCTCTTCAGCTACAGCCGGAGCATATATTTCTGCTAATTTTTGGCGGATAAACTTGTGCGCTTCCTCAGCCTGCTGCGGAGTGGCTGTTTTGCCGGTACCGATAGCCCATACTGGCTCATAAGCAACCACTAATTTCCTAGCCTCTTCAGCGCTTAAGCCGCTGGCACCTTCACGGATCTGGCGTTCCAATACTGTGAAAGTCTCACTGCTTTCCCTTTCAGCCAGTGTTTCCCCGATACAAACAATGGGTAATAGTCCTGACAGGAAAGCTTTTTTCATTTTTTTATTGACCGTGGCATCAGTCTCGCCAAAGTATTGCCGGCGTTCAGAATGCCCAATGATCACATAGGTACAGCCGGTATCTCTCAGCATCCCCGGGGCAATCTCCCCGGTAAAAGCGCCTTTGTCTTCCCAATACATATTTTGGGCGCCTAATTTCAGGTTGGAGCCCTTCATGGATTCAGCCGCAATAGCTAAACTGGTAAAGGGCGGACAGACTACCACTTCCCGGTCACTCAGCTTCCCTACCCGGCTGGCTAAACCTTCAACCAGGGCTTTAGCCTCCTGGGTATTTTTGTACATTTTCCAATTACCTGCAAGGATGGGTTTACGCAAAGAAAATACCTCACTTTCAGAATTATATTCCGTAATAGATTATTGGTTTATGATAGCACATCATTTTTTTAATTTCAAGAGAAAAAAAGAGGATTGTAGGGAAGTTGGGAACCTAACTAAACTGTGTTAGTTTGGGCGGTAATTTTAGGGCTAGGTTGGAGGCTAAAACTATCTTGACCAGATCGCCGGGCAGAAAAACGGCCATCCCGACCCAACAGGCCTGGGCCAGGGAAAGACGCGCGACAAACATCAGCTGGGCCAGGCCGCAAATATAAATCGCTATAGTTCCTAAGGCCATAGCCAAGGCCAGCCGCCAAAAGCTTCTTTTTCCTTTAGTCATAATACCAATAATGCAGCTGGCCGCCAGAAAACCCCACAAATATCCGCCGGTTGGGCCGAACAATATTCCTAAGCCGGCTGTCCCACCGGCAAACACCGGCAAATTAAGGCAGCCGAGCAAGATATAGATCAACTGACTCAGCGGACCAAGCAGCGGGCCGAGGATTATACCGGATAAATAAGTAAAAAAAGTTTGCAAGGTAATAGGGACAGGATTGAAAGGCAAAGGGAGGGACACAAAGCTGCCGCCAGCGGTCAAACTGGCAAAAAGGCTGACTTTAACCATATCGTGGGCTGTTAGGCGCATAGGCATACCATCTACTGTTAACTTACATTAAAATCAAGTTAACTTTAAAGATAAAAAAAATAATAATAAGTTGGTGCTTCTAATATTTCTTTACATTTGCGGGAGCTATTTTTTCCTGGTTCAAGGCACGAGGAGTACGGCGTAGTAGCACTACGTAAGCGACGAGTAACACCGAAGCAGGGAAAAAGAGACCCGCCCGGAGGGAAGGATGTTTTTGGCCAACTACTGCGTCGCTTCTCCCTGCCTACCGGCAGGCAGGCTTGACGTATCTTCTAGACACACCACACTAAGCCAAAAACGAGCCCCCATTAGTTAAACCGAATGGGAGCTCAAAAACTGTTTGCCTCGTTAGAAACTCGATTTCTAACCGGGGTTGCTTAAAAAACTGTTTAGCTATCTTCTTTTCTTTTTTTTCTTCTCACCACCGCGAGCCATTTTCGCTCTGGAGATGTCACCCTGCTTGTCAATGAAATAAAGATACCCAGCCTGTTTCTTAACGCCGCATTTCATCACTTTCTCTGCCATTATTCTTCACCCCCCCTCATCTTTTGATCATGAAAAAAATGTTCTAGGCTTCTTATACACTATCTATTTGGACTTGTCAAGATAATTCTTACTTTTTTACGACGAGCTCTCTGACGATGAAAATCCCGAAGTATTACACTGTCAGGGCCAGGAAGACCTCTCTGGCCCCGTTAACGATTTCTCCGTCGAACTGGTTGTCTTTTTGGCACTCCAGTTCTGCTAGTGCCTCCTGAATGCTTTTCATTTTTTGGTAAGGGCGCGGGCTGGTCATAGCATCAAAAGCATCGGCCACGGTTATGATTCTGGATAAATATGGTATTTGTTGCATTTCCAGATGATCCGGATATCCCAGGCCGTTAAAATGCTCATGATGATGGCGTACTGTAGGCACCAAATTCTTAAAAACATCTATATATTTGATAATATCTGCGGTGGTCTCAGGATGCCTTCTCACCACGGCAAACTCTTCCTCGCTCAAGGGTCCTGGCTTGTTCAGGATAGATTGCGGGATAGCCACTTTACCGGCATCATGCAATAAGCTGGCCCACTTTATACGGCTGATCTCATCATGATCAAGATGTAGAGCTTCAGCCAATAACATCGCGTATTGAGATACCCGCTGCGAATGGCCACTGGTATAGAGATGTTTGGCATCAATAACCCTGGCAAAAACCCGTAAGGTGATACCAATAACATCGCTCTTATCCTGACATTGCAAACGGGGTAACCCCTGCTGTAATTCTACAACCGCTTCTTCCAGACATTCATCCCGGTTAATTTCCCGGCAATACTCATTATGGGCTAATACTTCACTAAAAGCTTCATACACGGAAGAGCAGAATTCCTTGTTCTTTTGTTCACCTAACTGTTTTATGCTTTGTTCATAATCAAGCTGGGGATTATCCTGCAGACAAAAATCGTAACTATCGGCAATTCTTAAGCATTGGGCCCCGATATTTATATCCTCGTTCTGTTTTTCATGTGGGTACCCTGCTCCATCCCAACGCTCATGATGGTCCATGATAATCTCAGCCGCCAGTTCCAGGCCGGGAATTTCCTGCACAATTCTAGCGCCTTTAACCGGATGCGCAAAAATCACCGGATGGGCTCTCTGCTGGTCCAGGGATAACTGTGGTCTGATACCATTGTCAATGCTGACCGACCCGACATCATGCAGTAAGCTGGCATAAAACACCTGGTTAATATCTTCCGGGGTAATTTTCCGGGCAACTTCTGTGGCCAGCACCGCCACCCGCCAGGCATGAAAGATACGCTGATGATTTTCTAAGGCAATAATTTGCGAAAGCGCATTGATAATCTGACTGAAGGAGCTTTCCAAATTAAATTCCACGATACCCTCCCTTTTTAGGAACAACTACTTAATTTTATTTATTCTTTATAAATTAAAAAACCGGGATATAATTAATCCCAGGGTTATGGTGTTTATTAAATTATTATCTTTCCTTACATCCGGTTTATGATCCCGGTGTTTTACTATACACAGTCTGTCTATCTTAAACATAACTGCACCTCAAAAGCTTTACTTTCGAGTCACTTCTCATCCCGTTACTTTTGCTCTAGCTTTTTCTATCAGCTACGAGCTATGAACTATGAGCTTTCTTTTTGGTGGCGCCAACGGGACTTCCACCCAGCAAGCGTTGGCGGATTCCGTTCGCGCAGCTCACTTCACTTCTCGTCCCGTTTAAATATGGCGCCAACGGGACTCGAACCCGTAAGCTCTGCCTTGAGAGGGCAGCGTCCTAACCAATTAGACGATGGCGCCGTAAGCTATTTACTTGGCGAAACGAGAAAAATACTTAACAAAGTACTAATCACGCTAAGAATGAGCGCGCCAATGATCGCCCAAAAGAAGCCATCAATAACAAAACCAGGAATGGCCCAGGCTACAAAACTCAGGAGCATTCCATTGATAATGAAAGTCAATAATCCCAAGGTCAGTATATTTATGGGCAGCGTTAATAAGATAATGACCGGCTTAATAAACGCATTAACCAAACCTAATAATAGCGCTGCCATTAGAGCCGCCCAAGGGCTGGCTATATATATCCCAGCCACCAGGTAATCTGTTAAGATCAAAGCTATGATATTGATTCCCCAGCGTAATAAGAAATGCATAAGTACCTCAAATAGCAAAAAACTATTAAAACTTGAGAGTTGAAATTTGGAATTAGATCGTAATCCCTGTCTGCCGACAGGTAGAAATTCTCGATTACTTTGCTTAAATCCAACAGAGTTGGATTTAAACTGCCCGGCCTGGACTCGAACCAGGAGACTTCTGCTCCAGAGGCAGACGTGTTACCAATTACACCACCGGGCAATATCAAAATTATTTATCGTTCACCGTCCCCCGCCAATGAATTGGCGGGTCGTGGTTCATCGTTCGTAGTTATAGATATGTGCTTTTACGACCAACCACGAACGACTAACTACTAACGGCCTTATTGCTTTCTTCGACGTAATTTAGTTCCAGGTCAGCCAATACTCCTTCAATCATTTGCTGTTCTTTAGGATTCAAGTTCCCCTGGGTTTTATTCTGCAGCATACGTAACATATCGATCATAGATTTAGCCTGTTTTAGATCCTTTTGGACCTGATTGCTAACTGGATGGACTTGTTTTCCCAGCCAAGACCAAGCTGCCTGGCTCAAGGAATAGACCAAGCTTAAAAAACTAAGTTCTTCCTCATTAATTTTAGCTTCGACTTTCTCTTTTTCTAATTCTTCACCCATTACAGCCTCTCTACTGTTTGTTTGATCCGGGCCAATACCCGTTCCCGTCCCAGCACTGAAAGCATGTCAAAAAGGCCAGGTCCGGTGGTCCGACCACTCACTGCTACGCGAACCGGATGGAACACTTCCCCGGTTTTGTAATTATTAGTTTCACACAGCTGCCGTACAGTTTGCTCTAAGCCTGCTACGGAAAAATCCTGTGCACTTGACAATCCGGCAGCAACTTTTGCTAATATCTCTTTGACATTCGGCTTGGCCAGGGTTTTTTGGGCTTTATCATCTGCCAACTCAACCTTTTCCATAAAAAAGAAATCCACTAATTCCGGCAATTCGCCTATAGTCTTGATCCGCTCCCGCTCCAGGGAAATAACCTGGTTAATATACTCTAAATCCGTGTTTTCGTCTATTAATTTCTTTTCTACCAGGAATTTCTTCCCTAACCGCACTAGGTTTTCAGGTAGTAGTTTATGACGGATATACTCGCCATTCAGCCATTTTAATTTTTCCGGATCAAAAATGGCCGCATTCTTAGCGCACCGTTCCAAAGAGAATTTTTCGATCATCTCAGAGACTGAGAATATCTGCTGGCTGTCTTCAGTAGCCCAACCCAGCAATACCAGGTAATTCATAATTGCTTCCGGTAGATACCCCTGCTGGATATATTCATCTAATGCTGCCGCACCATGCCGTTTACTTAATCGGGCGCCATCAGGCCCCAGGATCATGGGGATGTGGGCAAATTCAGGTAATTCCCAGCCAAAGGCCTGATAGAGCATAATTTGCCGGGGAGTATTGGAAATATGGTCATCCCCGCGAATCACATGGGTAATAGCCATATCGTGGTCATCACAAACCACGGCAAAATTATATACCGGTACCCCGGAGGATTTCAGGATCACAAAATCATCCAGGAGAGAATTATCAAACTGGATCGGACCTTTGACCAGGTCATTGATCTTGGTCACACCGGAATCAGGCATCCTGAAACGGATCACTGGCTGGCGGCCTTCCTGTTCAAATTTCTTTTTTTGTTCTGCCGAGAGAGCCCGGCATTGGCCGTTATATTTAGGCGGTAGTTTTTTAGCCATCATCTCTTTGCGCCGTGTTTCCAGCTCTTCCGGCGAGCAATAGCATTGGTACGCCCGCCCTTGCCGCACTAACTGAGCGGCATACTGTTGGTGTTTTGCTTTATGGTCACTTTGTAAAAAAGGACCTTCATCCCAGTTCATGCCCAGCCATTCCATACTGCGCAGTATTTGGGCAGTAGATTCCTCAGTGGAACGAGCTTCATCAGTATCTTCAATGCGCAAGACAAAAACACCTTTTTTATTTCTGGCAAAGAGCCAATTAAACAAGGCTGTCCTGGCTCCCCCGATATGCAGATAGCCGGTGGGAGAAGGAGCAAACCGTACACGAATGGTCAATGGGAAAATCCTCCTGCTAAGATCAGTTTTGAGTTATAAGTTATGAGTGTTGAGTTGTGGTCAAAATCTTTCCATAATATATTTACCTTAACTCAAAACTCAAAATTCAAAACTTAAAACTGCTTTTAATAGATCACTTTATTCAATGGATATTCGATAATTCCCTGGGCACCGGCCCGTTTCAGTTCCGGGATAATTTGTTTGACAATTTTTTCTTCCATGATCACTTCCAGGGCGACCCAACCTTTTTTCGTCAATCCTGAAACTGTCGGGTTTTTCAGCGCCGGCAGCACAGCCAGTATTTTCTTCAGGTTCGCGTCAGCTACATTCATTTTCAAGCCTACCATTCCTTCGGCAGCGAGGGCTCCCTTTAACAAGATGGACAGGTTTTCGATCTTTCTTTTTTTCCAAGTGTCCTGCAAGGCAGCGGCGTTGGCGATCAACCGGGTGGTTGATTGCAATATGGTATCGATGATGCGTAATTTATTAGCCCGCAAGCTGGAACCAGTTTCGGTCAGCTCGACAATCGCGTCGACCAGGTCCGGGACCTTGGCTTCAGTCGCTCCCCAGGAAAATTCCACATCTGCTTTTACTTTGTTCTTTTGCAGATAATTTTTAACGATATTCACTACTTCCGTGGCAATACGCTTGTTTTTAAGATCTGTTACTTTATTAAAAGAAGAATTCTCACTAACTGCCAATACCCATTTCACTGGCCGATAACCGCTCTTGGCATAGATCAACTCTGTCACTTCCTTCACTTTGGCGCCAGATTCCACGATCCAGTCATAGCCGGCCAGGCCCACGTCAAAAACCCCGTCTTCCACATACTTGGGGATCTCCTGGGTCCGGACCAGCATTATTTCCAACTCATCATCATCACAGGAGGGAAAATAACTGCGATCATTCACATATATATTTACCCCGGCTTTTTTAAATAACGCCAGGGTTGAATCCTGCAAGCTTCCCTTTGGAAATCCTAATTTTAGTTTTTTCATTTTCCTTTTCCTCTTTATTATTTGTTTTTACTAGCGACTGGAGACTGCTTTACCGTTGCCAGATACAGATCCGGTTTTTCCCTTCTTTTTTTGCCTGATACATGGCTTCATCAGTTTTTTGGATGAAATCCTCTTTTAAATATTTCTTTTCGAACTGGGCAATGCCACCACTGATCGTGACTTGACCGATATCTTTAAAGTATTCTTCCTGTCGGGTGCTGGCTTCCACTGCCTCTCTTATTTTGTCAGCTATGGACATACCTCCGACAGCTTCTGTTTCTGGCAGGATCATCACGAATTCTTCACCGCCATAACGGCAGACGATGTCAACTTCCCGGGCATTACTTTTAATAGTGGCGCTGATATGTCTTAAAATAACATCTCCGGTCAAGTGGCCAAAGCGGTCATTGTAAGATTTAAAATTATCAATGTCGAACATTACCAGGGAGAGCGGGCGTCCGTAACGTTTGGCCCGGTTTATTTCCTTGGCTAGTTGTTCCTGGAAATACCGATGGTTGAATAAGCTGGTCAAAGCATCGGTAATAGCTAAATTCCTGACTTCTTCATATAACCGCGCATTTTCAATGGCCACAGCGGCATAGTTTATGATAATGGAAAGATAATTCAAGTCGTCCTCTGTAAAGACAGCCAACCCGTTATCTTTTTTATCAGTAACGCTTAAAACCCCATGCACCTTATCTTTATGCACCAGGGGTACGCTGATAAATGATTTCCCCAGGTAATGGGGCCGGCTTTCCCGTTTGGTGCGTTCGTCACTTTCGATATCCTCAACCAGCATGGCTTCCCCATACTTAATCACAAACCCAGCGACTTTATCGCCGATTTTCATTTTAGTTTTGCTGATAATTTCATCGGATAAGCCGATCGCTCCTTTGATAATCAACTGCCCGGTGTCCTCGTCCAGGAGCATTAAAGAGCCTTTTTCTGCTTTCAAAACTTCAGTTGATTTTCTGACGATAAAATCGATCAGTTCCCGCAGGTCCAGGATCGAAGACATCATTTTGCCTATTTCCAGCACTGATTCGAGTTTGTCTTTTTCTGTTTTCAAGCTGGACAGCAACTCTTTATTTTCCAGGGTCAGCCGCTGTTCTTCCAAACCGCGCTTGATGATCATTTTAATACGGTTGATGTCAAACGGCTTAATGATATAGTCATACACGCCAGCTTCCAGGGCTTTGATCGCTGTTTCAGTCGTGGCAAAAGCCGTCACCATCAAAACGACGGTTTCCCGGTGCGCTTCCCTGATCTGTTTCATCACTTCCATACCGCTCATGTCCGTCAGCTTAATATCAACGATGGCAATATTAAAGAACTTTTTCTGTATTTGATCTATACCAGCAGCGCCGTTTTCAGCGGTAGTGACATTATATCCTTCACGTACCAGCAATGCTTCCAACATTTCCCGGATAACTTTTTCATCATCAACGATAAGTAATTCCGGTTTGTCCGGTTTTTTGATCATTGCTCACGCCTGCCCTTTGTCTTGACTTATACCTATTAAGCGTATTTTGGAAAAGTAACGGTAAAGGTAGTCCCCTGGCCTAATCTACTTTCAACTGAAATTGTACCCTGATGTTTCCTGACAATCTCGTTCACGATGGATAAACCCAGGCCGATGCCTTTATCTTTGGTGGTGAAGAAGGGCTGGAAGATACTTTTTAGGTTCTCCTCGGGAATACCGACTCCACTATCTTTGATCTTTACTTTAATAAAATCCCTCTCTTCCATGCTCGTGATCGTTAACTCGCCGCCGGCGCCCATAGCCTGTAAAGCGTTATTGATCAAGTTGTCAAATATTTGTTTAAGCTGGTCCCGGTCGGCTTTGATCACACTTTTAATTTCCTGCAGCTTTTTAGTGACTTTAATATCATGCAGCTCAGCCTGGTATTCCTGCACCGGCAGGATTTCCCCCAGCAACTCATTTATATTGACAGTATTGAAGATCGGGCTGATCGGCTGCGAAAAGGTTAATATTTCCATCACGATCTTGTTGGCCCGGTCTGCTTCTGATTCTATATCATTAATGCTCTTATTGGCTTCAGCGTCCGCACTACTCACTTTATCGCGCAGAAAATAAGCAGCCATTTTAATGCCGGTTAACGGATTTTTTAATTCATGGCTTACTGCCGCGGCAATCTGGCCAAGAGCAGCCATTTTTTCTGACTGCAGCAGTTTTTTCTGCGCTTCTTTTAATTCTCCCGTCATAGTGTTGAAAGAAGCAGCTAATTCTTTCAGTTCATCATTAGTATCTACCCTGATCGTATGGTCAAAATCACTATTAGCAACAGCAATAGCTCCCTGACGCAGGCTTTCAATAGCCTTGGTCAAAGGCCGGCCCACATAAAATCCAATAGCCAAAGCCAGCAATATACTAAATCCAGCCATAAAGATAATAGAGGACATGACTTTTCTTTTGATCTCCTGGAACCCTTCTTCGCTGGCCCGGATATATAGGCTGCCGACCGACTGGTTGTTGGCATTGAACAAAGGGATATAGCCATTAATATAACCTGTGCCAAAGACTTCGTCTTCCCCGATATATTGTTTCCCGGTTTGTAACACTGT
>JAQTPL010000045.1 GCA_028712895.1 bacterium
CAGGTTTTACATAAATACTGCCTAAATATCCAGAGCCGTAAAAAGAGATTTGTTTGGCAGTGGTTTCAGCATTATACGCCAGGTAAGTCCTGACCCCGGCTTTGTTAAAGACCGCGTAACAAGGTGTATCTGCGTACACCCTGATATCAACCTGCCCTAACTCTAAGAAATTACAGATCCAATGGTAGAGAAAAGTGAAACTGTCCCCGTCTGTGTCTATTTTAGCATTCTCATTATACTTGCTGAGCGCTAGATCAGGATCATAAAAACACTGGAATTGCCAGAGGATATTATACCAATAATCATAATTCTCATAGCCGCCATTGTCCGCAAAAAAAGCGTCGTAACCAGCTTCGCAGTAATCCGGATAATATCCCAGGTAGAGCATAGAAGCAGTACCGGGGATCATCTGGATACCGTAAATAGCCTCATCAGCGCTAGTCCACCAGGTCGTGTATTCGATCTTGCTGTCAAACAGAATGCCGGTGATCCGGTGGGTATATTCCGACGAGTAGATATCATTATCTACATCAAAATAGTAGTCGTGAACCCCGCTGTATTCTGTGGTATACCCGTAAATACCTGTGTCCCGGATAGTATCATTATTAGTGACCATACCCCACAGGATCATGCCTGCCCAGGCATTCATGGCCTCGGATGAAGATTCCTGGTTATTGCCAAAATCAGATTGGGCTAAACCATCACAATACGAATGCCCCAGGTAAGGATCAAAATGACGCAAGAACGGGAACATAGTGTCATCCCTGTTCGAGTTAGCATAATCCCGGATCAAATATTCTATCATCGGGCCGTAATCATCTTTGAAAGAACTGTCATACAAGCTTAATAAAGCAGCTGCATAAACCAGGTATCCATAATGGAAATGATGGTCGGTATAATTATAACCGTAAAATTCCGCGTTATAACCGATCAAGCCGCCCCAGACATTATCATAATAAAAAAACCTGTTCGTTTCCCCTGAGGTATAGGTAAACCAGTTCACCAGGACAGTTTTAAGGCGATCAGCCAGGTAATCCCTGGTCTCCGTATCCTGCAGTTGGTCAGCGATGGGGAGTAAATTAGCTATCTTGGCTACCTGTTTGGCGTTATAATAAGTATCAGTTTTAGCCAGGGAAGAATTTTTATCATTACCTAACAAGACTGCCAAGTGGGTTTTGTCATAACTGCCCTTATCCGGCAAATAAGGCAAAACACCGTAAAATTTATTCGTAACAGTAAAAGTATCAGCTTCCAGCAATTTCATTGTACCCCGCAGGGTCGTGTAGGTATAGACGCTGGAAACCGGTTCGCTGGAATTTTTATACTGGTGCGGCAATAAAGCAATTAAAGCCGTATTCTGCAGGCCTTGTTTAGGCTCTGTAGTCAAAGAAAACGTCGTGGTTATATCATTGGTTGTTTCATTATAAGCCCAGGACACCCGGGTATCAGTCACAAACGCATATGCATGCTGGTAAAAGTAGGACAGATCAGCGCTCTTAGTCATTAACCCAATGGAAAAATATCTTTTATCAGCCGGCAGGGTGATGCTGACCTGGTTACCGGTAATAGTAAAGGTAGAGCCTGCCGGCGCAAACAAACCATACCATACATTCTTATATTTAACGCCGATATGGTCAGTACTGATAGTCCCAGTGGCAACGGCACCGTTTTCATCTATCACCTGCTCAAAATCAGCTCCTGCCAGGATCCTGGGATTACAGTTAGCTGAAAAATTTAAGTAAATAAACAGCAAACCGCGGCCATACGTGGCCTGGAAATATTCTGTACTCGCGTTATCCTGCCATAGCGGCGACACTGTCCAGTCACTATAGCCGTCCATTTTTACGCTGTCTGCTTTCAGGTAACGGCTGTCGATAGTGCCGCGTATTTCCAGGTCCTTTTCCAGTGGAGCGACCACGCCATCAGCCTGGGCAGACACAACAGGCAGGCCAAACTCCAAGCCAGTGTAAGTTGCCGCATTAGTAACATTCATAGCTAAAGGAAACGCAAAATGGCAGGAAGAATACGCAGAACTGACTAATGATGAATACCATTTGGTTGTAGGCACCGGCCCGGTAATATTACTGGTGATATATTGCGTTGCCGGCGGCCGCTTGCTGGCAGGCACAGAAGAGGGCAGCGTTGTAGTATAGCTGCCCTTCCCGATAGCAATCGTAGCCGGCCAGGCTGGCCCGGTTATACATAGACAGCAACAAAGAACAATTAAATACCTGATTCTATTCAACCACATCGGTCATTTGCATGGACCATAAGAATACGCCATTAATGTTCGTCAGGTTGGGATCCGTACCCACAGTAACAGATATCTTTGTCCAGCTTGAATTATTAATAGTATTAAAAAGAGGAGTTTCTTTCTTACATGAAGCCTTGCTGCCAATTGTTCCGAAACTTTCAATGTTAGCGGCATCAGTGTAAGCGCTGTCGTCCCCGATACCCATCTTGATCTTGGTCTCGGTGATACCAGATACTTTGGCATAGCAGCTCAGCGTGACTGTGCCGGTAGGCCCGGACAGGTCAGCCCCGGTTTCAGAGGTAAAAAATGTCCTCCATTGGCCGCTGGCTAATACATATATCCCATCCCAACCATCGGCTGCGACAGTCATGGGTATCCGCCAACACGCTGTGCCAGCATACTTGTCCCCGGTATAGGCTGCTTCTGAATCTCCGGAGATATGCGGCGCGCTGCCGTCTGCGGCTGATCCCATATAAGCTAAATTATTATTACTGCCACCGGTGAAACAGGCAGAATTAAATTCGTCACTATAAATTTCAAACGTAGTCCCAGAGGTCCCGGTCAGCTGAATATCATCGATCATAAGATACATGTCTGCCGTAGATGGGGTACTGGTAGTGGTGAAATCCAGGGTGGCGTCATCCCCTAAAGTAGTGGCATTACCGGCTGCATTCGCACTGCGCACATAATAATAGTATTTAGTGCCGGCACTCAAGCCGGTCAAGGTCACAGAGTGAGCGGTTTTCATATTAGCGTCTTTATCAATTTCCGTGGTCTGGCTGCCAAAGCTGACGGTGGTACCGTAAAAAACCTGGGTTGTGGCTGCCACGTCAGTGGTCCAGGTAATAGTAGCGTTGTCTGCGCTGGCGCTATCAGTGACCGCAGAAATTACCGGGCCAGCGGCTGTGGTCGTAAATATATAACTGCCATCTTCCCCTGCCGTGGACGTATTATTGGCAGCATCCTTACTGGCGATATAAAAATAATAGTCTGTATTGACCGTCAAGCCGGTAATATTGACAGAATGATTCTTGGTGGTACTGACTGTTTCAGTCGTGGAACTGCCAAAAGCATTGGTGGTACCATAATACACCTGAGAAGTGGCTGACACGTCAGTAGTCCAGGTGATCGTTGCGCTGGTGGAGCTGGGGATACTGCTCACATTGGTAATGGCTGGGCCTGAAGGTAACGGGTCCAGCTTGTTTTTTTTGCTGCAGGCAAAAAACAGCGAAGATAAAGAAGCGATCAGGAGCATGAACACTGCGGCTTTTTTTGATACTTTCATTGTTCCCTCCCCTACAAAATTAATGTTATACTCATTTTACTCGAATTTAATGTCATCCAGGTAGAACACGATCCCTGACGGATTGTCGCCGGCAACAGCTACCCAGCAAAACCCGCCATTTATATATGATAGATCCCTATTTTTCAAATTAATAGTGTATTTACGCCATTTTTTTCTTAATACTACCGGTCCAAAATCCACGGAACAAGAATCTGGATATGTGCCGCTGATACCGCCTACTTTAAACTTCTTTATCTTTTCATTGCCCTTGGCGCCGCGCGCCCAGAACGTGAGCTTGGTCGCGCCAGTCAAATTATAACCGCCTTTTTTTTCACCCCAGTTGCCGGAAGGATTCTGCCAAAACATCCCGGCCCAGCCAGCCCGCTGTGATTCCCGTACATTATATTCTATCCTGATGCAGGATTTACCGGCATGCGGTTTTTTCGTATAGCCATAATCTAATTTCAGGTCAGTATAATCGCCCATCCAACCGCTGGGGGCATAATGATTTCCGCCGGTGGTCTTGTCTTCATAAATTAAAAATACCCTAAATGCCGGGACTTCAGGCTTACTCTCAACTTCTGTTTCTGTTACTGCTTCTTCTTTCAATTTTACTTTTCTTTTTGCCTTTGGTTTTGCTTTTGGCTTGATCTTTATTTCCGCTTCTTCAGGATCCTGGTCTTCAACAATATCAGACAACTCCGGCAGAGTTGTTTCATCATCCTCGATCACTGCTCCGGTCAAAGCTGAACCGCCAAAGAAGATCATCGCTATAAGTATGAATACCAAGTACTTTTTCACAAGTACCTCATTCGTCTTTTGCTTTGCTATTGGCTACTAACTATGAGCTACGAGCTATGAACTATGCTTTACAGGTCCCTCTGCTCTGAAGAACAACATAATATTTGCCTCAAAACAGGAAGTTACTATATCTACTATAGAACTGTCACCATTGTCGGCTTATTTTTATCGTTCCTTCGAGAAGCAGAGGGAAACCCGTAATCTAACAATTTCAAATTTCAAATCTCAAATCTCAAATTTCAAATATCACCTGCCCCCGCGTCTTTGATTCGTACTTAGTACAAATCAGCAGGGGGAATCTTGTTACTCAAACATTATATCATCGAGGAAAATCTCAAATCCGTCTGGATTTTCATCTGCTGAAGTGGCCCAGCAGAAACCTCCGGCTATGCGGCTGAGGTCTTTGCCAGCCAGGTCGATCTCATACTTTTTCCAGGCAGTGGTCAGTTTCACCGGCCCGATGCCAGCTACATCTGTATCCGCGTATTCACCCTGGATACCGCCGACTTTAAACTCGTTGATCACTTCATTGCCCTTGGCACCGCGAGCCCAGAAGGTCAGCTTTTTGGCGCCGGTGATATTATAGCCGGCATTAGCAGTACCCCAGTTATTAGCCGGTTGCTGCCAATAGATGCCAGCCCAGCCTGCGCCATTCTTTCCTTTAGCCGTATAAGAGATCTTCACACAGCTTGGCATAGAGTGCGGCTTGACCATTTCTTTCACATTCACTCTCAAATCACCATAATCACCCATCCAGCCGCTCGGATAGAAGTGATTGAGTTTGGATGCCCCATTCTCGTAAACATAGAAAGGATAAGCTGTCACTTTCTTAGTACGGGAAGGCTTCTCTCCTGGAGCAGACGGGCTTTCACTCGCCGGTGTTGCTTCCTCAGATGTCTCAACAGCTTCTTCCACCGCTGCTGTCACTGCTGCTTTCTTTTTCGCGACTTTAGCTTTTACCGGTGCCGCTTCCTCATCCTCGATCACCGCCCCGATCACAATTGAAGCTGTGGACAAGATGGCTACGCTCATAAGCAGAACTATCAAACAAATCATTATTTTACGCAGTTTCATTGCTGATACACCTCCATATCTATGAAATATGACTTACTCAAACCTGATATCATCAAGATAGAACGTGACCCCTTCTTCAGGGACATCGTCACCGCTGGCTGCCCAGAAAAAACCGCCGCTGATGTAGCTCATATCCGCGCCAGTCAGGTCGATCTCAAACTTTTTCCATTCTTTGGTCAGGTCAATAGGACCGATACTGATCTTGTCGCTGTCTGCGTATTCACCGTCAATACCGCCGCTACCCACTTCCGCCAGTCTTTCCCCGCCTTTTTCACCGCGGGCCCAGAATACCAGCCTCTTGGCTCCGGTCAGGTTATAGCCGCCTTTTTTTGAACCCCAGTTGTTAGCCGGATTCTGCCAAAAACAACCAGCCCAATTAGCTCCCTGGCTGCCTCTCGGCACATACTTCCATTGGATACAGGTAGTGCCGCTATGCGGATTCTGGCTCCACCGGTCAGTTAACCGCATATCCCCGTAATCACCCATCCAGCCGCTCGGAGCATAATGGTTATCCGGAGAATTCTTGTCTGTGTAAATAGGGAATGACTTGAATCCGGTCTTTGCTCCATCAGGATTGATAGATTTTCCGACAGGCGCGGCATTAATAACCGGTACCTGCACATTGAAAATCTTGCCTTGCGAAAACACAGTGATCGCAGAAAAACTGGCTGCCAGCACTGCTAATACTGAAATACTGATGAGAATTACTTTTCTCATGTTTTGCTTCCCCCCTCTTCCTTAAGTTTTTACTCAAACCTGATATCATCAAGATAAAAGGTCATGCCGCCCTCAGGCATATCTTCGCCCTTAGCCACCCAGAAAAAACCGCCGCTGATATACGTTAAGTCGGCTTCGCTCACATTGATCTCATATTTTTTCCATTCTTTAGAAAGCTCTATCGGGCCTTCACTTACCTTATCTGTATCGGCATATTTCCCGGTAATGCCGCCAACCCCTACTTCGGCAATTATCTCACCACCTTTTTCTCCCCGCGCCCAAAATACCAGTTTCTTAGCGCCGGTTAATTCATATCCACCTTTCTTATTACCCCAATTATTAGCCGGATTCTGCCAGTAAACGCCGGCCCAGCCGGCATTCTGCGCTCCTTTAGCATTATATTTCCACTGGATACTGGTAGAGCCGCTGTGCGGATTTTCAGTATACACATCCTTTACTTTAAGATCACCATAATCACCCATCCAGCCGCTGGGAATATAATGATTATCAGCTGATTTAGCGTCAGTGTAGATCGGGAACATCTTAAAGGCTCCGCTAGCCTCTTCTGCTCCAGATAACATAAATGTCCCGCAGACCATGCCGATCATCGCAAATATAACCAACCTTTTCTTTAACATTATCCCTGCCCCCTGATATATGGTTATTTAGAAAGTAAAGCGGTATACTATGCCTAACTCGTTTAATCCCTTTGCTTGCAGGTAAAATCCTCTTTCCGGCGATCTCGATTCGTCTTCTTCCTCATACTCTTCTTCTTCCTCTGCTGGTTCTTCCTCTTCTTCTTCAATTTCTTCCTCTACCTGTTTTTTCTGTTTTTTCAGTGGTTTTATTTCTTCTTCCTCTTCTTCTTCCTCATCCATTGTTTCTTCCTCTTCCGCAGGTTCTTCTTCTACTTCTTCTTCTATTACTTTCTTCTTTTTAGTGCTTTTCTTGATAGCGCTGCTTTTCTTAGTCTTGGTACTGGTCCCGCTATCAGCGGAAAAATAAGCGTCAATTACATTGCCAACCCAGATAGCGGCAGCAGCATAAACAAACATATTAGCTGTATCTACTTTGCTGGAATAGTCATTATACAAGGTTTGGGTTCTTTGCGTTTCATACTCATTAAAGATACTATTAGCGCTGGAATTCATCATGACCGCAGCCCCAATAGCCACTATTTCCGCGCCGGCAAAAATATAACCCTTGGTCGGCTGTCCATTAAAGAATTGTCCCCAGCCAGGCAGCATCAATGACCGCAGAGCGGCATTTCCCGGCGTATGAGAATTAAAATTAGAAACTGCTTCCCGTGCTGAAACCGCAGATATCGACAGCAGCATTATGCCGGCCAGAGCTAATACCAAGATCCTTAAACCATGCTTGCAGCTGAACATGTTTCCCCTCCTCTTTTCTTGGATCCACAAGACTGTTTTATGCTCTACTATTCAGACAATCTCAGTACTGCTTCAGTTCCCTTAGCTTACCGTTCATACCTGATATCATCAACCAGCACAATACCCCCATTGCCATACGGGCCATTGTTCATACCCTGGGGAAATTCGATCACTATCTTAAAATAATCCTTTACTGATTTGAAATCTGCCGTATTGAAATTAATAGTGTAAGACTGCCAATCACCCAGCTCGGTACTGTTCAGGCGCAGATACCTGGTGCCGCCCCGGGTCGGCGCCGCCGTAGTCGTCGAGATCGGCCCTTCAAATTTTACATAGGTATTACTATCAATGACGGCGGTAGCCTTAAACGTGATCTTGGTATAACCTGCGGCAGACAGGTCCTTGCTCGGGGTCGCATCATATAATGACCAGTGAGTAGCCACGATCAGGCTCATACCAGCCCAGTCATGTTCATTCTTGCCACTCCAATCCAGGTCCTGCCCATTCCAGGTAAAGCGCAAGCATTTTCTGCCTTCTGGAGGATTATCATTTGTATCTAGGAAATCAAGGGTCATATTATTATCCGGCGGAGATAAATCCGAAGGGATAAAAGCCACATTGCCGCCAGTGATCAAGTCATCATCATAAATTTTAAAAACACCGCTCCAGGTATTCAGCGCCCCTTCTGCAAATGGATCAGATAAGCGTTCCATTGGATTTTTCTCACATGATATCAAGAACATTCCCATCATGATCATCATTATAATTTTCACTAAAATTATTTTTTTCATTCTGGTTCCACCATAGGTTGTCCTGTTATTTCCTCTTCCGGTTCCTTCAGCAAGATGATCTCTACTCTGCGGTTAAGGGTCCGGCCGGCATTAGTGCGGTTAGAGGCAACTGGTTTTGTTTCGCCATACCCTTTCTTTTCCATTCGTTCTTTTTCAATGCCCTGTTCCGCAAAATAGTTATAGACGCTGTTCGCCCGTCTGGTTGACAATTTCTGGTTATATTCTTCCGGCCCGATTGAATCAGTATAGCCTTCAACCAGGATTTTATTATCTGGATACATGGCCAGCAGCTTGACTACATCAGGCAGCAGTTGCAGCGCTTCTGCTTTCAGCTTGGATTTATCAAAATCGAACAATACGGCTGAAGTGATATTCATCACCAATCCTCTTTCTTCTTCCCTGATCTCAACCGGGGCTTCAGCCAGTACTTCCTTGGCTATTTCGATCTGCGGTATTTGCAAAGTCACTGCCTGCGGATCAGTTTTAGCTGATTTATTAGCTTTGTTTATAACCTTGAAAATGACTTTATAATCTCCTTCAGGAGCAGTCTCTTTACTGGCCAGGTCAGTGCCATCCCATTCTTTTTCCAGCGGCGGCTGACCTTTGCCGGACAGAATCTGGACCAGGTTATCATTCATATCCAGGATACTGATCTCCCAGGACTTAAGGCCTTTATTATCAGAAGCTGCCAGCGCAAAAACAGCTTCCGGATTATCACCCGTACCGGGAGTAAATACCGGCGTCAAAACAGTCAAGCTGGCAATAGGCCGGGCGGGTCCTTCTTCTACCACTATTGATTTTTCTTCCTCCTGGAAAACCACCAGGGAACCAAAATGCAGGTTAAAGAAAAGCCGCCATTCATCAAAGGAGCCAAGCTCGGGATAAACATATTGATTGTCTTTCTCCCGGATCCCGACATATTCAACACCAAAAGTAGAGTCAGTAGATTCAAAAGGCGCGCTTTCCCAGGTCCGGCTGAGAGAAAACTTATATAACCGGTCATTGGTCCCCCCAAATCGCTGCTGCCACTCTTCCCAGCCCCAGACATCCCGACCGATGGTTGCGCTGGCTTTATAAGGTTTCTTATCCAGCCAGATAGTGCCCAGGAAGTAATTGGTAATGGGTTTATTTTCATCAGTATCATTAGTATAAGCCAGCGCGCTGGTCGCTACATCCTGCCCCCATTTCAGGTTGACCCAGAATTTGTAGGTAGGCGCCGGTATCAGCCTGATCATAGTATTAAAATTGTGCAGCCAGCCAGTAGGCCATTTACCCCAGGGACGATAGTCCCAGAATTCTTTCGTCGCGTCTGACTCGCCTTCCCAGAGGATATCGTCATCCCGGGTCCGGTAGAACCAACGGTCAGTTGCCGTCGGATACTGGCGCGCCAGGTACTGGAAAGCCATGGCGATAGTAGCATCTTCCTTGGGATTCATATTCCATTCTTCGATAATATTCGGCTGCCACAGGTATAACCAACTGCTGGGCGTAGGATCAAAGTTCAGGGTCAATTTATAGATATGCGCCTGCCGGTTCTCCATAGTCACCCAAAAAGCATCTGTCCTGGCCCGTGGCCTGAGTACCCCGGTACCGGGATCACTGGCCGCACCTTCGAATAAATAAGGTAATGGGCCATAAATTGGTTTTTGGTAAATACCAGTGAAATCCAGGTTACTAAAAGCATTAATTTCTTTCTTCAGCCCTCCTGAATACTCTTGCTTATTACCGGCGCTCGCGCCTAAATGAGCATAGCCAACGCTTACTTCTTCAATCCCCGGGATGAACCTGAACCCAACTTTGGTTTTATAGCCGATCGCATCACTGGTACTGGTAGTCCCGGATTTAATCAGCCGTGAACCGGTATTAATGGTCGCTGTGCTGTTGGGAATGGTATATAAATTATTAGAGCCTGATTCTTCGACGTAGAGAAATTCCCGTCCCAGCCGGAACGGCTGGTATAGTACCCCGAGGTCAATAGGCACCCACTCGATCATATCAATTTTAGTGCTCAATTCATAAGCATTTAAATGTTCCTTGGGTTTTTCACCCCAGGAAATACGGGCATTCTTGAAAATAAAAGCATTGTTGAAATAGCCCCAGCGCCAGTTATATTTACCATACGTGGAAGTATGGTCACCCCAGACTAGTTCCGCGCCATGCACTAACTCCAGCTTGCCAAAATCCCCGGCATATTTAAGATCCAGTCCGCGCGGTGTTTGACGGCCGCTTATCCGGCGGTAATTATAAACATCAAATTGTTCCGGATAGAGCTGGAACATATCGCCTTCATTTTCCCAGTGGTAGTGGCCAATCCCGCCATTAAGCGACGCCTGGAAACGGTCACCCTTATATGCCAGTTCGCCCCTGGTCCATTTGATCTTCTGCCCGTCATGTTTCAACCGGTGTTCATCATTGATCGGAATATAAAAACGGTCAGCGTAACTACCGATAGCCAAAATACCCAGCATCATGGTCCAGTTCTTACTGGGCCGGTAGGATAAGTCCAAATTCAGCGTTTGCCCGCCGACATAATGCCACTTATCCTTGGAAATTAGGTCATGCGTATAAAGCTTGGCCAGGTTGCTGGAATAAATGCTCCACCCTGGCTGAAGCTTATGAGCCAAGAGGTCAAAAGTCAAATTCCCGTCAATGCGCAGGCTTTTTACTTTTTGCTGATCCGCCGCCTGGATTGAGCCGGCTGCCAGTATTAAAAAAACTATAAACATACAAATGATCTTGCTAAAACGCATGCACCCTCCGAGCATTAATTGACCAAACATAGCAGGTTGAATCTCTTTGCTTTTAATCTATGTAATCTTTCCTTAGGATCTGTGTAATCAAGTATAGTCCTTATACTATAAATATAACTTAAATACTTTCCTCCCGCAAGCTCTATTTCAAGGCCAATATCTTGCGGTATTTCACATCTGTACCCTGGGTCCCGTTTGCCTCTACAAAACAAATATAAACACCATTAGCTACTATTGTATTAGCATCATCCTTGCCGTCCCAGACTACCTGGTATTGGGCATAAGTATCTATGGTTTCTTCCTTCAGCACCTTGACCAGCCGGCCGGCAATATCGTAGATCTTAACTTTGACCGCTGTTCCAGGCGCTACGGTAAACGCGATCGTGGTGCTGCCGCTATCAGGATTGAACGGATTAGGATAGTTGGTAATGCCAGAAGCAAAAACATTGCTGCTGGCAGCTGTGCCCTGGGTGTTTGGCGCCCATTTATCCTGCACCCTGTAATAAGCAGGACGCAGAGTTTTAGTATCAGTCCCCGGACTGATGGCGCATAAGCCCCACCATTCCTCATTCATATTATTAGTATTAGAATCTACAAAATCATAATAATTCGGACTACTCCAGGTAGCGCTGGTATCATGGGTACTGTTAGCCGCACCCCACTGGTTTTTGGACCAGTCATCAGCCCACTGGAACAGACAACCTCCGACAAAAGCCCGATCCGGGCTATCGGCAGATAAATTCAAGTGTAACGTGTCCAACATGCCCTGGATGCAATCAGCCTGGGCTGTTTGATCCTCAGCCTGGGTAATAGTATTATAAGCGTCGCAGCCAAACTCAGTGATCACAAAGGGTTTAGCGCTCTTGGTTTGGCAATCAGTGAACATAGTAGCAAAACCAGCCTTGTTCCCCCGGTATACTTGCACTGCCCACAAATCGAGATCAGGCATAGAAGCATCATCTGAACCATTACGCACCGTACCAAGATTAGCGATTTCAGATTCAGCAGTGGTTACCGGATGATAATTCGCTCCTTCGATCTCATGCGCGGTACGGGCGCAATCATTCAGTAAAATGTACCAATCAGACAGTCTCGGTGTGGAATCATAGGCTACTATATTCCAGTAATTTATCTCGTTACCGACACACCACATCAATATCGCCGGATGATCTTTCCACCTGGTGACATATGTAGTCACGCTGCTTAGCACCGTATTGCGGCCAGCTTCAGTAGACAGGTCATCTGACCAGCTAACCGGGATAGTAATAATGACATATAAGCCATATTCATATGCTGCATCCAGCATTTTATCGTCTGTAGGCAAATCGTGTAAGCGCAAAGTATTGGCTCCCATCGCCCGGATCAACGCGAAATCAGCTTTATAGAATTCAGGATGAATGGACTCGTCATAAGTAGAATACCCTGACCCAACCGGTGTATATCCGTAGTTAACCCCTTTCACCGTGAAAGGTTTTCCATCGACAAACATCTGCCGGCCGACAATTTTAACATTGGCAGCCGCTAAGGGACTGGACGGCAGACAGCAGATGGCAGTCAGCAGTATAAAAATTAGAATCTTAGCTCTTTTAAACAATTATTGCTCCTTTTAAAAGATAAAGCTGGTGGAAATACGGTGCGTATTTTGCAAGTCCTCATGGATAATATACGCATAATCAAATTCGATGAAACGCCACAGGACCGATGCGCCCAAACTCAGGTTATGATAAAAACTATGGGCATTAGACAGGTCATTCAGGTTCCATCCAGCCCTGACTGCATACTGCTTATTGAGCCAGCATTCAACGCCTGGCGCTATTTCCAGATTCTGGTTACTGTCCGGCGTATAGCCCACATCCAGCGCCCAGTTCACTTCTATGGGGATGGAAAAAGCAGCAGCTTTTTCCTGGTCACCGGCAGCTCCGGTAGCGATCTCCTGCTGGTTTGGCGGCGGTGTGGGTACCCAACCCTGGCTACTATCAAATCCTTCTATCCCGCTAATTCCGGTGGCTTGTTCCAATCTTGGCGCTGTTTTATTAGCTTTGGCTTTTTCCCTCACTTTTTTCGCGGCGCCAATCCTGGCCAGATGCCTGGTATGGAGGACCAATCCTGTCCTGACCGTCAGGGGAATAGTTTCGCTTATTTGCAGGGAAGAGTTCCAGTAAGAATTCCCTTTTAACTTGGGACTGTTCAGGTTCTGTAAATCCAGGCCAAACCGAACAGCATCTGTGTGCCAAAGCAGCCCCAGGTCAAAACCGATGGCCTTGGCGGTAAAAGTTGCTAATTTCTGATTGATCAGTTTAGCGCTGACGCCTAAAGAGAAAATGTCACCAAAGGTCTGTCCATATCCGGCGAAGAAGGCGGTATTGGCAGCTTTGACCTCACCGGTCACTTGGCCGACAGTATCAGTAGTTTCAATTTTGTTAGTTGCTTGTTGCAGGTAGCCGAATCCGAAGGAAGCAAATGATAGAGGAAGTACCAGGCCAGCATAATCATACATGGAATCCAGGCCCATATTGGCATACATAGCAGTTAATTCTAATTTTTCCTGCCAGGCTAATTTCGCCGGATTCCAATATACAGAGCTGGCATCATCAGCCAGCGCCGTATAAGCCCCGCCCATGCCCAAGGCCCTGGCCCCGGCGCCATTACGCAGGAATGCCGCTGGTTCGCCGGCGGCGTAAACTATATTAGACGGCACCAGGCAGACGGCAGATAATAGAAGAATAAGGTAAAACTTAGAAGTCTTCACTGTATCTCCCTGACAGAGATATTAACTTAATAATTATAGCAGTTTTTAGGATTTATGTAAACAATATTTTACCGATAAAAATACTCAAGGAAACGATATCCGCCTTGAGTTATCCTTTCCGTGACTTTTTATTCAATTTTAGGGATCTACCTAATATATAGCACGAGTTTTAAATTTCGCAAGCGAAATTTAAAGTCGCTGGTTACTAGTCGCTAGTTTCTAGTCTAAATACGATCGCTAGTTTAACTTTTTAATTAAACTCATGATCATTCTAGATAAATATCTAAGTTCTTCTTTAAGTTCAGTTTCGTCTTTCTCTTTTAAATAGCCCAATTCTTCAGTTAGCACAAATTGTGTTTCCAATTCGGCAATTGAGCCTAAAGCTATATATAGAAATTGCTTATATTCTTTGTTGTATTGCCGGGCAAAACCCTCGGCAATGTTTGACGGTATTGATATTGAAGCCCTACGCATCTGACTGGAAAGGCTATAATTTTCAAATCCCGGTAGCTTTTCTGTAATGGTATATATTTCTTTGGTTATCTTTATCCCGAGTTTCCAGATATTTAAGTCATTATAATCTTTAGCCAACACTATATCCGCTTCTACTAGTTACTAGCGACTAGAAACTAGCGACTGTTTTTTAGCCTTTCACTGCGCCGGCAGTTAATCCTGAAATAACGTGTTTCTGCATTATTAAATAGACAATGATCACCGGGATCACGGTGATGATGACTCCAGCCATCAGGTAATTCCACTGGGTTTTATAAGTACCCTGGAAAGCCAGCAACCCAGCCTGGATCGGCATCTTGGCATTATCTGAGAAAACCACGACGGCAAAAAGGAATTCTTTCCAGACGCTTAACGCCCCAAAAATACCGGTTACTGCCAGGATCGGCCGGGAAAGCGGCAGGATAATGCGGAAATAGATCCCTAACCGGCTGCAGCCATCAATACGGGCGGCATCTTCCAGGTCTACAGGAATAGCTTCGAAGAAAGAACGCATCAAAAATATGGTATAGGGTAAGCCGCTGGCGATCTGCGGCAAAATATAGCCGGTACGGGTGTCCAGCAGATTGATATTGGTTAGGATCAATTCCATTATCTTCCTGGGCTCGGCCTGGTTCCTGGAAGCTACAAAAGCATAGGCTGCCCCAGCTGCTAAAAGCACTCCTAATGTCAGGAACATGATCCGGCGGAAAGAACCAGCAGTGACGATCAGCAGGGAAGCAATAATGATCAGGACCACAAATAAATAGATCGGGAAATTTTGCAATAAGAGATATACCGTAATAAAGATCGTCGGCAAAGGCATGACCAGGCTGGCTAAAAATAAATAAAAAATAAACTCTTTTCCGGGAAAGCGCAGCCGGGCGAACGCATAGGCAGCCATAGAAGAAAAAAGGAGCATAAAAAAAACTACCGTAATCATATAAAAGAAACTGTTCAGGAAGTATTTAT
>JAQTPL010000069.1 GCA_028712895.1 bacterium
CGTATCGTTACCGACAATCGGGAATTGAGCTTAGCCCGCCTTAATCTGATCAAAGCAGTCAGTATTATTCTCAAGGATGGCCTGGACTTGCTGGGCATCTCCGCCCCCGAAAAGATGTAAATCCGCGCTGCGCCCGCCGAAGTCCTAGTGGCGGGTAATCTGCCTTCTAAATCCGCGTAATTGATGAGGCCTTGCCTTAATAATTCCCTTGACAAATAAAGAAAAAATAGGTATTATAGCACACAAACTCTGTTTTTGCGATTATCTCAGAATTTTACCAAAAAGGGGGTAATAAGTATGAATAAAGTTATCTTGATCGAAAAAGTCGCTACTGCCGCCAAGATCAATAAAGCTGCTGCCAGTCGTGCTGTCTTGGCTATTATCAAAGAGATCACCCAGACTCTGAAACAAAATGGTAAAGTGGCGATTGCTGGTTTGGGAGCTTTTAAGGTAAAGACCCGCAAAGCCCGTACCGGTCGTAATCCCAAGACCGGGGCAAGCGTGCAGATCCCGGCCCGGAAAGTGCCTGTTTTTAAGGCCAGTACTACTCTTAAAAATGCAGTGAAGTAATTTCTGATTGGTAAATATGGTTTTTAGTATTTACTGTCAAGGGTAGGGAGTGATTCTTCCTACCCTTTCAAACCTAAAATTGACGGATGAGGAACTATGAGTGAAGTATTTGACCTGGCTATTATCGGCGCCGGCCCGGGAGGTTATACCGCGGCCATCAGGGCCAGCCAACTGGGTGCCAGAGTCGTCGTGGTGGAAAGTTTACAGCTGGGCGGGGTATGTTTAAATTGGGGTTGTATTCCCACTAAGACTATCATTGAAAATCTAAAGACCGTGAAAAAAGCCAGGGAAATAGCTGCTCCGGGTATTGAAAATACGGTGACCCTGGAAAGGCTTTTCCAGCGTAAAGATACGGTCATCAATAACCTGCGCAAGGGATTAGAGACCCTGTTCAAGACGCATAAGATTTCTCTGGTTTCAGGATCAGCCCAAGTACAAGATGCTAACACTATTGTGGTGCAGGATAATAAGAGCCCGGATAAGCGTTTGTTTGAAGCTAAAAATATTATTATCGCGACCGGCAGCAGGCCAGTGGTCCTGCCAGTCTTGAAAACAGACGGCCGGTATATCATTAACAGCGACCAGATCTTTAATTTAGCTAAATTACCAGTCAGCGTCCTCATTGTTGGCGGCGGAGCGATTGGCTGCGAGTTTGCCCAGATCTTCCTTGATCTGGGAGTACAGGTCCATCTGGTAGAATTAACTTCCCAGATCCTGCCTGAAGCAGATGAAGAAATAGCCAAACTGCTGGCCGTGGGAATGTCCCGCAATGGTATTAAGATATACACTGGTGTGTCTGTGTCTGATGTAAGCAAAGAGCAGGACGGGATAACGGTTACTTTCAGCAATAAAGAAAAAATAACCGTTGATCTAGTGGTCACGGTTGTTGGCCGGCAGGCAAATATAGATAATTTAGGGCTGGAGCAGGCAGGGATTGCCGTGGAACGCGGCCGGATCAAGGTCAACCAGCGTCTCGAGACCACGGTTAAAAATATTTACGCTATCGGCGATTGCGTAAATGGGCCCATGTTAGCCCATAAAGCGTCATATGACGCGGTAATAGCGGTTGAAAATATTATTGGCCGGGAAAAACAGGAAGCAGATTATACTGCGTTGCCTAAATGTATCTTTAGTGCCCCGGAAATCGGCATGGTTGGGCAGCGTGAGCAGGAAGCCAAGTCCGCAGGAGCAGTCAAGATCGGCAAATTCCCTTTTGCCGCACTGGGTAAGGCCCAGGCAGCGGGAGATACCCGGGGATTTGTGAAGATAGTGGCCCAAGCTGAGACTGGAAAAATAATAGGGGGCCATATTATCGGGCCGCAAGCCACTGAGCTGATCAACCAGGTAGCCCTGGCTATGGCTAACAAGATGACCACGAAACAGTTTGCCCAGGCAGTGTTCGCCCATCCGACAATGAGCGAAGCAGTCAAAGAAGCTATGGATGATGTGGATGGCCTGGCCATCAGTATCGGCAAAAAGAGGTGAAGATGGCAGATAAGAAGGAAATCAGGGGATTAGTAAAATTAGCTGGCTGGGCATTTTATAGCTGGGGTGTCCTGGTGACTATTTTTGGATTTTTAAGACTGCTGAATATAGTCAAACCGGACAGTGAATTTGTCACTGCTGCTGACTGGCTGCGTTTTAGCGTTTTTCAGGTTACCTATGGCATGGTTTGCGTCGGTGTCGGATATTTATTATTCTTGTTTATAAAGAAAAAAATAAATTAGTCATGCATACTTCAGTCAAAAATAAAATTGATTTGACTAAAATAGTGGAATTAAACGCTCTTTTAAACAAAAACCGCCTGCATACAGTATGCGTCAGTGCCCGGTGCCCGAATAAAAGCGAGTGTTTTGGCAAAAAAACAGCCGCTTTCCTGATCCTGGGCGATATTTGTACCCGCCATTGCCGGTTCTGCAGTGTCCGGAAAAATGCCGAGTTGCCAGAGCTTGATATTGAAGAGCCGGCGCGGATAGCCAGCGTGGTTCAGGAATTAGGACTGGAGCATGTTGTCATCACTTCAGTGACCCGTGATGACCTGGCTGATGGCGGTGCCAGCCAGTTTGCCGGGACGATCCAGGCAGTACGGGTAATTGTTCCAGACGCTATTATCGAAGTCTTAACCCCTGATTTTCAATTTGATCATCAGGCTTTGGATACTGTGCTGGCAGCGCAACCGGATATATTTAATCATAACGTGGAAACTATGCCCAGATTATATGTGACGGTACGTCCAGAGGCTGACTACCGGCGCAGTTTAAACGTTCTGGAATATAGTAAGCGGAAAAACAATAAAATTATCACCAAAAGCGGGCTCATGCTTGGTTTGGGTGAAGAGGAAAAAGAGGTTGTCGCGGTTTTACAGGATTTGCGGCAGGTAAACTGTGATGTAGTAGTGCTGGGCCAGTATTTCCAGCCGACTAAAAGTAATATGCCGGTGGCCAGGTATCTAAGCCGGGAAGAATTCAAGAATTATGAACGATTAGCGCGGGGTATGGGGTTCCTCTCAGTAGCAGCCAGCCCGAATATGCGGAGCTCTTACCTGGCGCAAGAATTGTATCAGCAATTAAAAATTACAAAATTATAGTTTAAAGTTTTTACTAGCGACTAGAAACTAGCGACTGGAGACTGATTTTTATGGTTGAATGTTCAGATAAGCTTAAAAAATTACCACCATATGTTTTTGCGGTAATGAAAAATTTAATGAAGGATGCGTACAGCAAAAAGCTGGATGTCATTGACTTGAGCATGGGTAATCCTGATCTGCCGACACCGAAACATGTCGTTGACCGGCTGGTGGACACTGTGACTAATCATCCTAACACGCACCGTTACCCCCAGGCGAAAGGAATGCCAAAATTCCGGCAGGCAGTTTGCCAGTTCTATAAGAACAGGTTTGATCTCACTTTTGATCCTGAAACCGAGGCCTTAGCCCGTGTCGGGTCGAAAGAAGGGGTGGGCCATTTAGCTGCCGCGATACTGGATGCCGGGGCTATTGCCCTGGTGCCGTGACCTTCTTCCCCGGTGCATTATAACGGCGTGATCCTGGCTGGCGGGCAAGTGC
>JAQTPL010000046.1 GCA_028712895.1 bacterium
TATCGCTGTAATACTTCAGGATAAGCCTGCCAGAGATACACGGTCAACATGATCAGATCGCCAAAATCAAGAGCATTGTTGTCTTTTAGTTTTTTCTGGTACCGCCGGTAGATCTCAGCTACGGCCTGCCGTACATCGTTATGGCTGGCATTGGCATAGATCTGGTATGACTCGGCATCCAGCAAGTCATCTTTAGCTTTATCAATAATATACAGTACTTCTTTAGGTTTTGTTTTTTTGTCATCTAAGCCAAGTTCGCGCAGGCATTGCTTGATCAGGCTAAGGGAATCATCTTCATCATAAATGACAAAACTTCGCTTATAACCAAGCTGCTCTATATCCTGGCGCAAAACCCGCACGCAGAATGAATGGAAAGTTGATAGCAGCGGCATAGCAGTATGTTTCCCCGGAAATATTTCTTTCAGCAGCTTATCTACCCGGCTGCGCATCTCTTCGGCGGCTTTATTGGTAAAAGTCACTGCCAGGATGTTCCAGCCAGGCACATTATTAGCCAGTAAATAGGCCATGCGATAGGTAATGACCCGGGTTTTGCCGCTGCCGGCGCCGGCAATGATCAGCAAAGGGCCATCAATATGCTTTACCGCTTCTTGCTGCATTGGATTTAATTGTGATAGAAATTTATCCATGAAAATATCGAATTAAGCGAATTACAGCGAATTGCTCGAATGTTGTGAGGTTTATATTCGTGTTATTCGCATCCTTTCATTAGGTATTAATTCGCGATACTAAAAAAAAAGAAAGCTAATCTTGGTAATGAGTCTAAAAGATTAGCCTGGCAAAAAATTAACGAAACAGTTGCTATTTATTTTTTAGCCTGTAATAGTTCTTTTACTTTAGCGACCAGATCATCCAACTCAAACGGTTTACCCATATATACATCAGCTCCTGCGGCTTTCCCCTTTACCTCGTCTTCCTCATTGACCCGGGCAGTCAGCATGATAATTGGTATCTGCCGGTATTTTTCATCGCTTTTCAGCATCTTGCATACTTCATAACCATTCTTTTTGGGTAACATTAGGTCCAGCACCATCAGGTCAGGGGATTCCGTGGTAGCACGGGCATAGGCCTTATCACCATCATCAGCGGTAATTACTTCAAAACCGCTGTCTTTTAGGATAGTCTCGATGATCTCCAAGATAAAAGGTGAATCGTCAACCACTAGTATTTTTGCTGGTGTATCCATTATTCCCCCTACCGCTAATCTTTTTTACAGTTTATTGATACCATATTTAATGGACCTGACCGTTACTTCCCCATTTTCCAGGTTCACTTCCACGCTTTTGCCGCAATCGCCGCCGGTATCTTCGGCTACAATATTAATACTTTCCTTCGCCAGTGCTTCCTTGGCAGCCTGTACATTCCTCTGCCCAATATTCCCCAGCGGTTCAACGAGTACATTGGCAAACATTTGCGCCCCGCCGATAATTTTGGCAGAAGTGGTAGTTTTAGTGGCGCCTAGTTGTTTCATCATACTGATCATTTCCGGAACCGCTGTGTCGGCAAACTTAGCCGGATTGGAACGGATCTTAGAAAAAGCTGTGCTAGGCAGCATGATATGAGCCAGTCCGCCTATCCGGTGCACTGCATCATACAAAACAATGGCGACACAGGAACCAAGCGCGTTCGTCACTATCTTATTTGGTGCGGTGCTGACTTTAAGATCAGCGATTCCCACCTTAATTGGATCGTCCATTATTCCTCTCCTTCCCGCACTTCAGCCCACGCCCAAAGAAGTCAAGATCACTTCCAAAGATTGCGGGTCAGGTAATAACAAGAAACTTCCGTCAATTTTATACTCTGATTCACTGAATTCTAATTGGATGATCATGGCATATTCAGCGTTTTGGCTCAGGTTGATGATAATAAAATCAACCAGGGCCCCCAGCATATCCATAGCGTAATACGGGATAGAAGGGATTATTTCCTTATTGGTGAGCGCTGAGAGCGCGGTCAAACACGAACCAGCCAGGATAGTGCCAGTTTCTTTTATGGCTGACTGATCCATTTCATTAAGCACTTTGGTAGTACCAGCCGGCCGGTTCATTAATATATCAGCCAGGGTCATCGCTGTTTCCTGGCTGAAAAAGAACAGAATATTACCGCTGATCTGCCCCTGCATCTGCAAATACACGCCGACTACCATTTTTTCAGCGCCGCCGAATTCCTGCGGCACTTCATCCAGGGGCACAACTTTAGCTTCCGGTACGCTGATCCAGACTTTTTTGCGCAGCAACTCTGAAAGGGCCGTATCCGCATGGGAAGCGCCGATATTGCCAATTTCTTTAAGGGCATCCAACTGGAACGGTGTTAAATTTTTCAGATCAATCATTTTCGACTCCAATCACTTTTAATATTATTTTTAATGAATCAGGATTTGGTAAGAGGAAAAAATGCCCGCTGACATGGGAGTCTTTTTCTTCAAAACGTATTTCGATGACAATGGCAAATTCCACTTCCTGGCTCAGGTCGATCAGGATAAAATCTATAATTGCGCCTACCATATCGAGCGTTAAAGTAGGGACCCGCGGAATGATAGTAGTATTGACCATCTTTGAGAGCGCGGTTAGGAATGAACCGGTAACGATCATGCCGGTTTCTTTTAATAAAGAACGTCCCATGCCTGTTAATATTTTGGTCGTGCCTATCTTCTTGCCCATCAGGATATCGGTCAGCGCGAATGCGCTTTCCCGGGGGAAAGTCAATAATACACTGCCAAATACATCGCCTAATAACCGGGTATAAACCCCGGCTACCAGAGTTTCCGGCCCACCCATATATTGCGGCACATCATTGATCGAAACAATATGGATACTTGGAACCGTCATCATCACTGAGCGGTTTAGCATCTGGGAGAAGGCGGTAGCGGCATTACCAGCACCGATCGAGCTGATCTCTTTTAAGGCATCCAGCTGTTTCAGGCTTAATTTAGGCAATTCTTTATCAACCATTATTTCCCCTATTCAAAGTAAAGCTTAACTTCAGCTCCCTGGGATAATGCTGTGGTAAAACTAGCTTCCCGGCCATTGACGAACATCTTTAATTTCTTCCCGGCGTTCCGGTCCACATCCAGAGTTATATAACGCAGCAAGTCCACTACTATTAACTCAGCATTCTTACCGGGAATGGTCCGGATATCAGCCCCGTTAATAATAAACTCATCAGGAGAAACTTCCTGTCCATTCATCATAATTTTCCCGCGCTGGCCTTCGATAGTATATTCCTGGCCATTGATATAAACCCGCACCCCTCGCCCGGTGATCGGTTCCGGTACCACATCTTTCAACTGATAATGCCGGGGAGTATTTGCTGTATATTCAATAATATCGCCATCTTGCAAAGGTGCCTCCAGGCTGGCTTCCTGCCCATTAATGGCCAGGTGGAAATTTTGCTGGGTTATGATCCTTGGTTCATTGTCAATGGTCACTACAATACTGCGTTCGCTGGCCTGGCTGACATCAAATTTTTGCCGCAACAGAGCGCGTAGTGAGATATCTGCTTTTATTTCGATCTTAGCCAGGTCCGGGATCATGGCCTCGTGGTGCACTGGTTCATTATTCATATATACTGCCGGCCCGGCGGAAACCGCTTCACTGTTTAATACTATCTTTTTGTTAGCTATCAGGCTAATAAAATCACTAATCTTCGCCTGGCCATCCTGGCCATCTTGTGCTTCTTCAAAGATGATCTGGCTATGATCACTAACCGGATCTTCCAGGCTGGCCGGGATATTATTCAGCAATACTGTCGCTGGTTTTCCCAGGGTTCCCTGGATAATGCGCAATTCACCATTAAGTTCAAAAGTCTTAGACAACCCTGGCCGGGAATGCATTTTTTTTGTACTAATACCGCTGGCTAAAAGAGCGCTTAAAATATTGAGTCTTTGATTTATGTTCAATAAATGTATATGCTTGCCATTCACCGTAATATTAACGAATTGTAAGCCCTGCTGCTCAGTGGCAATACTGGTAATACCCAGTGGGGTAATCGCTTCCGGACCGGTCAGTTTTCCGGTAGGATTATGTATCCAGGAGATCAATTCAGGGCCCCTGACGCCAACGCGTTCCCGGGGAAGATGCAGCACCCGGGCTAGTTTTTCCTGGAGCAGCGGAGTTAGGCTGCCACCGCCGACACAAACCAAGGCGCTTGGTGCAGTCTGATTCAGGTCTATGATCTTCTCGCTGATAGTGGCGGCAAGTTCTTCGATAGCCGGAGTCAAATCTGACAGTATTTGTAATGCTGACCGGCTCCATTGTTTACCAAAGATATCAGTAAATTCTATTTGCGATTGGCTGGATAAAAGACGTTTTATATTTTCTCCGACACAAAAATCCAACAGGTACAGGTCGCATAACTTTTCCGTGATCATATCGCCGGCTGATGGGACCATACCATAAGCATTGACACTGCCGCCGGTAGTAATGGCAATATCACTGGTGCCGGCGCCAATATCCACCAAGGCCAGGTTGAGCCGGCGCATATCAGGCGGGATAATAGCATTGATCGCCGCAATCGGTTCTAAAGTCAGTGAAGATACTTCCAATCCGGTTTTTTTAAGCACGGTAAACATGCTTTCCAGCACAATGCGGGGCAGGAAAGTAGCAATGATCTCCACGCCGATCTCATAGCCCTTTTGCCCTACCAGGTTGTCAATCTTTTCCTGGTCCAGGAAATAACTGACCACGCTATACCCCACGCAATAAAAACATTCGGCCAGGTCCTGCTCTGGCTGGTTGCCTAGATTATTTAGGACCTGCTGCACAGCGGCTAATTCCAGATCTAATACATCAGAAGCAGTAATTTCATTTTCAAAAATAATATTTTTCCGGGTTTGACCGCGCAGGGTTCTTAAAGTGCGCCCGGCCACGGCTACCGCTACTCTACCAATAGGTTCGCCTTGGCGCTGTTCCAGGACTGTTTTAATTTCTTGCACTACGGCTGCGACCCGGTCGACATCATGTATTTGTCCGGCTAGCATAGCCCGGGTCTGATGTTCCCGGACTTCGCAATCCAGGATATTAATAGTCCCGTTTTCCCTAGTGGCCAGCAATCCGGCTACTTTTCTGGTCCCGATATCTAAAGCAAATATTTTACTCATTTAGATAATACCCGCAATGTCGACGATTAGGACTACGCGCCCATCGCCCAGGATGGTGGCACCACTGATGCCTTTAGTTCTTTTCAGGATACCGCTCAGGGTCTTGATCACTATTTCTTCCCGGCTGTAGAGCGAATCTACTACCAAGCCCATTCTTTTTTCTCCCACTTCCACGGTGACCACATATATTTCTTCGCCATATTCGCGCTTGGGCAAATTAAACACTTCGCGCAAGCTGACCAGCGGCAGGATCTCTTCCCTGATCTTGACTACTTCTTTCTTTTCAATGGTCCGTATCAAGTCAGGAGCAAAAGAATTTATTTCCGTAATATTGGAAAGCGGTATGGCATAGACCTCATCCGCTACTTTTACCATCAGGGACTGGATAATAGCCAAAGTCAAGGGCAGCTTAATTATAAAAGTGGAGCCTTTACCCTTCTTGGTTTCAATGGTCACTGAGCCATTAAAGGCTTCTATTTTTGTTTTAACTACATCCATGCCTACGCCGCGGCCACTGATGTCACTGATCTCTGACGCAGTGGAAAAACCCGGCTCGCAGATCAACATCAGCATTTCCTGCTCAGTCATCAAGGCCAGCTTTTCCTTGGCTACCATTCCTTTTTCAATAGCTTTCTGGGCGATCTCGTTCGGGTCCATGCCTTTGCCGTCATCAGTCAGCTCAATGCGCACATAGCCTTTTTCACGCCGGGCAGAGAGTTTAACATAGCCAGCTTCGCTTTTTCCCTTTTTTACTCTTTCCTGCGGGGTTTCGATACCATGGTCCACTGAATTCCTGATCAAATGGATCAAGGGATCATTGATCTCATCTACGATCATTCGGTCCAATTCAATTTCTGAACCTTCAATTTCAAAATTAATTTCCTTATTTTTAAGTTTCGCCAAGTCCCTGACTACCCGCGGGTAACGGTCAAAAATATGGGAAACTGGGATCATCCTGGTTTTAAGTACTTCTTCCTGCAAACTACCCGTGATACGGTCTAATTGCGTCAGTGTTTCGTTAAGTTCGCCCAGTTTATAATTAGTTCCGATCTGGAATAACCGGGCTTTATTAATAACCAGTTCGCCGACCAAGTTCATGAGGTTATCAAGATGCTCGATATTGATCCTGACGCTGGTTTGCGCCCTTTTCTTTTCTTTTTCGCTATTTACTGTTTTTTTTTCGCTTTCGGCAGTACCGGGTTCTGCTTCCTTGGCCGGCTCGCCGGCATCCGGCTTTTTTTGCTCCATGATCATTTTCAGTTTTACAATAATCTCGGTAATATCAACTTTTTTATCTTCGCCACTGGCCACTTCCTGCAGCAGCGGCTCAAGTACATCCAGGGATTTAAACAGGGTTTCTATTATTTCCGGGGTTACTTTCAGCTCCTGCTTACGCAGGCGGTCAAGGACATCTTCCATCTGGTGCGCTACTGTGGTAATTTTCTGGTAACCCATGGTTGCCGCCATACCTTTCATGGTATGCGCCAACCGGAAAATCTCATTTAGTAATTCCAAATTATCCGGGTTTTTTTCCAGGGCCAGCAGTGATTTATTCAGGTTCTGCAGATATTCTGTCGCTTCACTGATAAACATATCTTTGTAGCGCGACATATCCTCGGTCATAAATAACCTCTTAAATTAATTTAAGAACCTCTTCGATGATCTTATTGGCCGGGACTACCTTATCAACTACACCCTCTTCGATCGCTGCTTTGGCCATGCCGAAAACAATGCTGGATGATTCATCCTGGGCAATAGTTTTGCCGCCGGCTTCTTTAATGGCTTTCAGGCCTTTTACGCCATCCCGGCCCATGCCGCTGAGCAAAACTCCGATCGTTTTAGCACCATACACTTGCGCTGCGGCTTCCATCATGGCATCAATACACGGTTTTACCCGGTGCACCGAGGGTTCACTTGATAAAGTAACTGCTCCGCCCTTTTTTATTTTTTCTACTTTAATGGTATAGCTTTCCGGCGCCATAAAAGCTGTCGCCGGAGTGATAATATCACCGATCTTAGCTTCGCGCACGCTGATCTTGGAAATATTACTAAGCCGTTCCGTAAAAGATTTAATAAAAAATGAAGGCATATGCTGGGCCACCAGCACACCGCTGCTCAGATCATAAGGGAACTGCGGCATGATTTCCATTAAAACCTTGGGCCCCCCGGCTGAAGAACCGATACAAACCACGCGCTCGGTCGGTTCGGCAACATTGGCGATCTTTTCCCTGATCCTGGTCGTAGGATAGAGCACTTTTAATTTGTTACGGTCAATGCGGGCGGCGATCTTGATCTTATCTATTAATTCAGACTTTACCTTGTCGATCTCTATTTTTATACTGCCTAAATCGGCATCCTGCGGTTTAGTTACAAAATCCACTGCGCCAAATTCCAGGGCCTTAAGCGTTGCTTCGGCTCCGTCACGAGTTACCTTACTGAACATGACTACCGGAGTCGGACATACTTTCATGATCTGTTCCAGCGCAGTCAGGCCATCCATGTCCGGCATAATAATATCCAGGGTGATCACATCCGGATTCAAGGTCTTGACCTTTTCTACAGTTTCGCGGCCGTCACTGGCCGTACCGATAACAGTGATCTGCGGATCAGAATTCAACATGTCCGTGATGATCTTGCGCATAAAATTAGAATCATCAACAACCAACACTTTTATCTTGTCCACTACTTAGGCCCCCTTCCAAAATTACGTTTTCAGTACTTTGCGGACTGCTTCAATCACTTTCTCAGGCTGAAAAGGTTTAATGATAAAATTCTTCGCCCCAGCCTGCATCGCTTCCACGATCAGTGCTTCCTGTCCCATGGCACTGACCATCAAGATCTGCGCGCTGGCATTTACTTTCATTATCTCTTTTACTGCCTTGATCCCATTCTCGCCAGGCATAATGATATCCATGGTTACCAAGTCAGGCTTCGTTTCCGTGTATTTGGCTACAGCTTGCTCTGCGTTTTCCGCTTCCCCGGCTATTTCATAGCCTTCCTTGGAAAGGATGTTCTTGAGCGTCATCCGCATAAAAGCTGAGTCATCTACGATCAGGATTTTAGTCCCCATACTTCTCGCCTCCTTCTTTTTTAACTTATTTTTCTTTTATCCCTTGCGAAAAATCCGTTCGGTTATATTAAAACGTTCAAATAAGCCTTCGTTGGTGCTCATCAAGCCTTCTACTTTTCCCAGGACTAAAAATCCTTTAGGGTTCAGGCTTTTGTAAAAATTGATCAGTAATCTGGTCTGCATTTCCCTGGTCAGGTAGATCATTACATTACGGCAGAATATAATATCCAGATTCTTAAATGGCTCTTCGCGGATAAAATCATGCTTGATAAATTTTACCATGGATTTTATCTCATCTTTGATCTGGAATTTATTGCCATCCTGGATAAAGTACCTGGTCAAGATCTCCGCCGGAGAATTTTCCAGGCTGGCCGTCCCATAGATCCCGGCCCGTCCCTTATTTAAGCTGAAATCATCAAAGTCTGAGGCAAAAATAGTGATATTGTAATTACTGATCTTGGGGCCTAAACGGTCAACCAGGCATAAAGCAATGGAATATGGTTCTTCGCCGCTGGAACACCCGCAACTCCAGATCCGCAGGATAGTGCTTTGCGTTTTATTCTTTTCGGCCAGGATCACCGGCAAAACTGTTTTATCAAAAGCATCATAGACCGTGGTATCGCGAAAAAACTGGGTCACATTGATCGTAATATCATCAAAAAGCTTTATGTATTCTTCCGGGTGGCGGTCTAAAATATTGACATAATCAGTGAACGTGGTGACTTTCCAGGCCCGCATACGCACACCAAATCTTCTTTTTAAATAGCTTTCCCTATACTGCCGGCAGTCAAAGCCGCGTTCCCGCAATATTTTCCGCACTAATAGCTCAAAATCAGGTTCTTCAAAGGTCATTTTCTTATTATATTCCTAAACTTTAAGTTATTTTTTCGCTTTACTCTACTTTAGAAGAGGTATCCTTTTTAGCACTGCCCCCGCTGGTGGGCACTTCTTCTCCCAGGGTCTTGCTTATTTTTTCCAAGGTACTCTTCTCCAGGTCGGTCAAGACTTTTTCTAGGTCAAGTAAGATGATCAACCGGCGGTCCAGCTTCCCCACTCCTTTTAAATATTCACCTTCTATGCTGGTAATTGTCGGGGGTAACGGATCGATCGCATCATTGGCTAAGCGTAATACTTCACTTACACTATCAACTACCAGCCCGACAGTCTGGCTGGACACTTCGGCGACTACAACGCGGGTGTTAGCATCAGCTTCTTTTTGCGCCAAGCCAAACCGGTCCCGCAAATCTATAATGGGTATTATCTTGCCACGCAGGTTAATAACACCTTCAATAAAGGTAGGCATGCCAGGAATACGCGTGATACCTTGAGGACGGATAATTTCCTGCACCTGCCCAATGGCTACGCCATATTCTTCATTGGCTAAGCTGAAAACAACTAATTGGGAAGTCCCTTCCTGCTTTTTTTCCTGGATCATGCTTCTGCATCCTCCTTCAACCTGCCTTTTCCCTGCTTCTATTAGAGAGATTTTATTACATCTTTCAGTCTTTGTCAAGCTTAATAGTGCCGGGGTACCAACTTCCTTCCGTCCGTCTTTATTTTTATTTTTTATCCGCAGCCAGTTTTTCCCGGTTTTGCGCGGAAAATTCTTCAATTTTCCCACTGGTAACAATGCGCGGAGTGACAAAGATCATTAAATCTACCTTATCGATACTATCACTATTTCTCCGGAAGAGCTGTCCAATGATAGGGATACTGCCTAAAATAGGAATTTTATAGACAGTTCTGGTCTTTTTATTCGAGGTTAGGCCGCCAATAACGATCGTTTTACCGTCACGGACATTTACTTTAGTAGTAGCTTTGCGCGTAGCCCGGATGGGGATGCCAACCCGTTCTCCGGTCTGGAAACTTACTTCCGGTTCCAGCTCCAGGTTAACAATATTACCTTCCTTAATATGCGGAGTCACGGACATTATAATACCCACGTCAATAAATTCTGTAGCATATTGAGGATTACCTTGGGCATCATAGCCGGAAAATTGATTATAAGGAAATTTCTCAGTTATTTCGATCTTGGCTTTTTCATTATTTACTACCGTGATCATCGGGCTGGACAAAACCTCTGCTTTACTGGTAGTGACCAGGGCATTGATCATGCCCCGGAGCTTATCAGTCACTTCCCCATACACCAGGCTGGCGCCTAATGGCTGCGTCACAAACCCCAGATTTTCCGTACCTGTTTCCACCGGTGGAGTGTTATATTGGGTATTGAGTGTCGCCAGCTGGCCATTACTGCCTGGCTTGTAGATCCACTGCGCCCCGATTTCGCTGAGCACCCCAGAATTTACTTCTATTACTTCAGCGCTGATAATGACCTGGGGCGTTTCCCGATCCAGGTTAAGGATCAAATTGCCAATATTATCAAGGGCTCCTGGTTGATCCTTAATGATCAACGCATTAAGCCCTTCATCTACTTCAATACTGCCGTTATCAGAAATAGATTTGGATACCGCTTCTTTTACCTTAGCCGCACTGGCAAATTGCAAATTAAACACTCTTGTAGTCGCTCCGCCGCTGCCGGAAGCGCTTCTCTCTCCGCTGGTTACTGACTTAATATCTAAAGCATCAATAACATCTATAATATCGTTAAATTTCTGGTAGGTGTCAGTAATCACCAAGATCTTGTTTTCCCGGCCAACACTGATCATGCCTTGCGATCCGATAACATTAACCAGGGTATTTTTCATTATCAGCGGATCGATATTTTTAACGGTAAAAATACGTGTATCCAGCTTGGCAGCGTCAAGTGCCTTAATCTCAATGATATTTTTAGCCGGGGAAACCTCGTAATTAAATCCGCTATTGATTAAGATCGCGTTTAGCACTTCTTCCAGCGGCACATCTTTAAAGAAAAAATTAATCTTTTTCCCCCGGGCTTTATGAACAAGGTAATAATTAATATTATTCTGCTGAGCTAAGAGACGGAGAGAATCATCCAGGTCGGCATTTTTAAAATCAATGGAGATTTTTTTCTGCTTCATTAATTCCCAAAAATTTGGCTCGTTATAAGCCGGCGGATCAGCGGCTCTGGCTACGGCACCCAAGCAAACACCCACCAGCAACACAGCTATCCATAAGATTATTCTTCTACGCATAACTCATCCTCCCCTTACCCGTAACGTTATTGTTTTATCGTGTCCCTGCAAGATCACCCGGTTTTTTAAAATAGTGATCACCTTATATATTTTTTTCCCTTTTGCCTGCAACAAATCACCCTCCCGCACAACCTGACCGTTAATTATGGCCACGGCTTTGTTTTTACTCCAAGCTATTCCCGAAAGGACCAGTGCCTGTTCCTCGCTGGCCAGGGACTTTGGTAGCTCTGCGGTTGTCGCCGGTCTTGACGCTTCTCCAGCCGTATCCCCAACAAAAGGATCCCGGCCCCAGAATTGGCCGGAAGTATCGATCTTTTCCTGGGATAAAGCCTGCTCATTTTTAACAGGGAAATTCTCTCTTTCCAGCGGGGGCTGTATCCCTGATGTTGTATCTGAATCGACTGACGGCACCTCCAGAGGCGGAGCCGGCGGGGAAAAGACCATAAATTTATAAACAATGATGATGACTAAACCTAATCCCAGCAGCAAAAATATTTTTTTCTTATTCGGGGGAGCTCCCCCCGCGGTTGGCAATGCCATACTATCCCTCGTTTGTTAATACATATGTATAAACATTAAGCGTTACTTCTACATTAGGTAAAATATCTTTGTTCCGGAAGATCTTGAGGCTCTCTACCTTAACCAACCGGGGCATCTCCCGCAAATTTGCCAGGTATTCTCCTAAATTACGGTATCGGCAACGCAGTTTAATCTCAATCGGCAAGCGGTTATACATTAACTTGCCCTGTTGGTCACCAGCTTCCAATGGTTTAGTATTGATCGAAACGTAATTAATATTAGCTTTGTTGGCGACCTGAGCCAAGGCGTTGAGCAATACCGGTATTTGTTTCGAGTCAGGCAGTTTGGTCCTGAAAATCTGCCACAATTCTTCCATTTTGTCTGCTTCTTCTCGAATCGCGTTCAAATTCCTTAAAAATTCGTAGGCTTGCTGAATTTCATCATTTATTTGTTGGACCTCTACTTTTTTTTGAGCTACTTTGAGCCGGGCCGGTTGAATTAACGCATATTGAAAAATCAAGGACATGGCCGCAAAAATTCCAAAATATTTCAGCATCATTTTTTCTTTAGCGCCTAATTTTTTCACGATTCTTTCCTTCTCAGCTTTTTAGTCCCCGCTTTGGAAATCCTTTAGTTTACACTGTATCTCAAAATTAATATAATTTTTTATTTCCCCTTCCCCCTCCAGTCCTTTGGTGAGGGAATAAAGATCAGTTTCCTTAAAATAGTACGATTTTTCTAAAGCCTGCATGAATTGCGCCAGGATAGCTTCTGGTCTTTCCCCGCCTAACAAAACCATACCCTTAATATTCAGCACCGGGAAAGGGATGGTGACTGGCGCGGCGGCAGATTCTTCCTCAGCACCAGGCTGCACGGGGATGGGGGCAGCGGTATTTTCTGCTTCCTTGGCAAAGTCAACTTCTTCCAGGATGATCCGACGCGGCGTAAGATTGCTTAAAGCTTTCAGCATTTCAACCCATCTTGGGTTGCTGATCATTAGCAGGCTGATCAAACTTCGGCGCGCCGTCATTTTTTCTTTGAGCTGCTGCAATTCATAGGCTTTGGCTACTTGCTGTTTCAATTCATTTAAAGTCCCCTGATTGCTGCCAACAACTTTTTCGTATGTCTGCAAAGTCATATATAGAGATGCATAGATCATGCTAAAAATAAAAATAATTAAAAAACCGATCACGGCGGTCAAGGCACTGCGGGCTGTTTTAGTAGCCTGTTCCTTTAATTCCTGAGGTAAAAGATTGATGCCCTTAGTCCCTTGTAAGCTAGCTCCCATGGCAATTGCCAAGCGGGGACCAAGCTGGCACAGTTCTTTTTTGCGGTCTTCTGGCAGATCCATTTCGAGATTCTTAAGAGGCTGGAAAATTTCTACAGTTAAGCCTAAAGCACTATTCAAAAATTCAGGTAACCCTTTTAGTTCCGCGTTACCTCCCAGCAGCACCACTTTAGTTACCCGTTTCCCTCTGGATTCTTCGCGATAATAATCCATTGAGCGCCTGATCTCATTAGCCAGCCGTTCAAGTATTGGCCGCATTAAGGGGGAGATCTGAAGACTGCTGATCTCCGGAGTCAGTTGTTGGGGATTTTTTTCATCTGGAATACCCCAGTCTTTTTTTAAGATCTCTGCCTGGTTAATATCCAGATCTACCTGTCCAGAATCTGAGATCAAAGTGCCGACCATGGCTCTGGTCAGGCTATTACCGCCAAGAGGGATTTCCCGGTTGAAAACCAGGTTTTCCCCACTGAAAATATTAATAGCGGTAGTATCGGCACCAGATCTAACTACGGCCAAAGCCTCTTCAGCTTTAAGATAATCATTTTTACGTAAAACATTGGCTAAAGCAAAAGGAGTGACTGTAATCGAGGCAGGTTTCACTTGGATATTCTGTAACAGGGATAAATGCTGGTCAATGACGAATTTTTCTACAGCCACTACCAATAGTTCTATCTTCTTGGCGCCTTTATCAGTGGCTTCACCAAGAACATGGTAATCAATGGCCGCATTTTCAATAGGGAATGGTATGTGTTCCTTAGCTTCCCATTTAATAGCTTCCAGCAGCTCTTCCTTGGGCATGTGGGGGATAAGTACTTTTCTCACAGAAACCCGTTGGCCCGAGACTACTGTGATAATTTTCATTTTCTTTAAACTAATGCCTTCCAGGCATTTACGTAAACCTTCGAGCACTACTTCCAGGGGAACATTTTCCTTTTTCTCAGTACTTAAAGGAAATTCTTCGACGCGGTAATCCACAATTGCCACGCCGCTAACGCCTTCTTTCAGCACCACAGCTTTAACTGATGTGGTCCCGATGTCCAGGCCTAGTAAAGGTTGTATATTACGGATAAGTTTCAATTAAATCCTCACGATGATATTAAAATTGTGTTGCGTCATTATATGTATCCAGGGGGATTTCATCCCAAATAGCTGTTATATTTGTCCCGGGAAGATTACTAGGCACTATTTTATAAATTGTTGCCGCTGGCAGCGGCGGGACCGACCGCTTGCTGGTCAAAACGCAACTACGAATATATTTCTCCGTGAAGCTTGAGCCAGTGGTACTGCTAATTCGGCAACGGCTTTTAATACGTATCCAAGGAACTTCCATTTCTCTTATTTGCACACGGTTACCGGTCGCACCAGTAATAGTCATCCGGAGAAAATTAACATTAACAGCAGGGGTGTTAAAAAAATCACACCATTCATTCCCTGCGCCATCACTCGTGAAGGGAATCGCTGCTGTATAGATTACTCCATCGGTTGAAGTCGACCATGTATAGGCAGTGGGACGACCCGTCCCTTGACGTCTTATTCGTATTTCATTTAAAGTGTAATTAGAATTATTAGGAAACTGGAGCGTAAGAGTTATCGGGAAAATTCCTGGATTATTTTGTGTCTGCCAGTCAGTCGCTTGATTTCCGTCAATTAGGTTTGTCACAGGTTGCACATCCGGTAGACCCAAAGCATTTACACTCGTAACTGACACTCCTGCAAATGGAGCTGGGTTACCACTATAAACAAGATTCCAATTATCAACTATAAAATCATAACTTATAATTGATGTTCCCATTGTCTCTGTTTGAGAATATAATCCCAAATCTTGATTCCAATTGTTAGGCTGTATGGTATTCCAAATACCCAGCGTGCCAAGCTGCAGGTATTGCAC
>JAQTPL010000007.1 GCA_028712895.1 bacterium
CCACCATATAGTCATCTTTGCTCACACCGCTGTGATCTTCGGCTACGATCTGCAAATATCCGCTCTTCTCGATTTCATCGACAAAGTTTTGGATCTCTTGCATGCTTTTACCCCCTTCATCGAACATGGTTAACAGAACTCCTTCTACACGCAGTGCCGGATTAAGATTTTTCCTGATCAGCTCAATAGTGTTCAGTAATTGCCCTAATCCTTCCAAGGCATAATATTCACATTGCATAGGAATAATAACTGAATCAGCGGCAGTCAGGCTATTAACCGTGAGCAGCCCTAATGAAGGCGGGCAGTCGATGATAACGTATTTATAAACACTGGTTAATTTGTCTAAAGCTTTTCTAAGGCGGGTTTCGCGGGCAAATACATTAACGAGTTCTATTTCTGCCCCGATCAGATGGATATTGGAGGGAACTATGTCTAGCCAATCTACATCGGTAGACATTATTGCATCTTCAATATTTGCTTCTTCCATGAGTACATTATAAATAGTGCTTTTTAACTCGTTTTTGCCTATGCCGACACCAGCAGTTGTATTCCCCTGGGGATCCATATCAATGAGGAGTGTTTCCTGGCCGTGTTGGGCAAGATAAGCAGAAAGGTTTATAGCGGTTGTTGTCTTACCTACCCCACCTTTTTGATTAGCGACTGCAATAATTTTGCTCATGAATTTATTGTAACAAAAGCTGAATAATAATGCAAGGGAAATCTACGTTTTTTGAATATATTCCATCCATTGTTGCTGGAAATCATCAAGCGTTTTAAACCTATTCCCATATGTTTTATTAAGCGCTGCCTCTACATCATTGTATTCCTTTAAATTCAAGCAAAATTCATTGAATTCTGCCTTCCCCAACTGCGTGATCATGAACTCCACCATGCTAAAAGACTGGGCATACCATAGATTAATTAAATCAGTGTTTCGTGTTTTAAGCACATCTGACGAAATTAAGTCTTGCATACTATACTGCCTGCCTTGCTTTAGTAAGGCAACCTTGCTGCGCAGGTTATTAATTAACGAACTGCGTACTATCTTGCTTTCTTCGTACGTGGCCAGCCCTTCTGATAGCCAGCGCATACTGACCGGCTCATATTGCCGCTCCATAAAGTTATACAGCAAGAGGTGAGTTATTTCATGTGGTATAAGCCCGGATAAATTAACTCCTTCATAGGAATAAAAACTATTCTTGTTATAAATAACCCTGCCTACTGACCACATTGGCTGCCTGATCTTGCTATGATATTCTTCATTATTTTTAAATATGTATATTTTAATTTTTTTCGTTGGTTTAATTTTATAGCGTAAATCTTCAATAATTCTTTGGTACACTTCTTCTATATCCTCAGCAACTTCGGCGCACACTTCTTCGTTGTGGGCATATATTTTAAAATTCTCTGTTTCCTTAGAACAATATGAATCTTCGTTGGCCCCCTGATTAAAGCCTGTTTGATTTGAATCTTCACTATAGAATTCAACCTGTTTTTGCAATTCATATAACATTCTCATTTGATCCATAACTTCCACATTTTGCGATTGCAGAACCTTAATGCGAGAATACAAGTAAACTATATAGCCTACGTAGCCCAGCAATATGGCCCCCAAGATAATCAAAGCAAGGATCTTGATGCGTTCTTTTTTAATAACCATCTGTTAATAACTCCCTCGGGTATTTGATAGTTCCACGTGAAACAATCAAATGTTTCACGTGGCACATTACTTTTTACGCCTATTTCTACCTTAAAATGTTTCACGTGGAACATTTTTAGCTATTTTTGCTATTAAAGTGGTCTTTTTTCTGGCATTCCTGACCTTCTGGGATATTTTGCCGGAGTGGCTGCAATCTTTCTAATTATCACAAAAGCTCTTTTAATTCCTGTTGCTTCTGATTCTATTATATCCTGGACCTCTCCTCCCAGTGTAAGGATAGCTTTGGCTGCTATGGCCAACTCCTCATTGTATTTTGGTCCTTTATAGGCAACAAAAATTCCTTGCTTCTTAACAAACGGGAGGGTTAATTCTACCAGAGTCCTGAGCTCAGCAAGCGCTCGCGCCACTACCACATCATATTTTTCCCTATATTCTGCTCGTCGCCCAAACTCTTCGGCGCGGCCCCAGGCTATATTAACATTATTCAAAGAGAGCTTCTGCACTACTTTCCTTATAAACTCCGCTTTCTTGTTAGTTGCCTCCATTAAATCTAAACTGAGGCCTGGATAAATAATTTTTAGAGGAATCCCTGGGAATCCACCCCCGGTTCCTATATCTAATAGGCTTAATTGATGTTTTTCTGCAAAGAAACTCTGCAGTATTGGTGGTATCGCTATAGAATCAATAAAATGCTTCCAAATGATCTCCTGCGCTTCACTATTGGCTACTATATTGGTGATCTTGTTCTCATCCTGCAAAACCCTAAGATATAATAGAAAAGCATCTTTTTGCTGATTAGACAAGGCGATTCCTATAGAATTTGCCGCTTCTGCTAGTATTTTGGCTGTGTTTTCCACTTAAATCCCCTTAAAATGTTCCACGTGGAACATTTTTTGTACTTATTGGAAGATTTGACCGATAAATCTCCTAATTTTCGCTTTCTTGATAGTTTCCTTAATGTTTTCTAACTTTGCCCATACTGCTCTTTCCCCGCGTTTTAAGCAATGGTCTATCCTTTTAAAGTGTGCCCAATGGATATTCCCAACTGCAGGATTTATGACAATATCAGCTTTTAGGAGATTAAGCTCGTTTAGCTTGGTCCCTGTTACGTAATTAGCCCTGGAAATTACTTCCAACCCATTATCAAGCCGATCCAAGTATCTTTTTCTGCTTTTTACGTTTACTGCTATTACAATATCTGCCCCAATCTGCTTGCAACCATTAATTGGGCACTCACTTACCGATCCCCCGTCTGCCAATAAATCGCCATTCCACTCTACCGGAGGCAGGATCCCTGGAATACTCGCACTGGCTAATACTGCTTTGCGCAAGGATCCTTTAGTAATAACTATTTCTTCTCCTTTAAACAAATTTGTAGCAGTCGCGCAAAAAGGTATTTTCAGGTCTTCTATGTTCATATCTGGCAGTAGTTCTACAATTACATCTTCAATCCTTTCCTTGGGAATTACGCTTAGCCTGGTCTTAATAATTGTGCTCAAATAAGCTCTTTTAATAAATCCGCTGAATTTGTAAAGCAGCCCTTCTCTGTCTTTTTCCCTATTTAAATCATTCATAAGAGCCCTGAAAGCCCCTGTTTCTACACATTTTCTTACTTTTGATAGCAATGCCTTAGTGTCAGGCTCATATGCGTATAATGCCCCTATTATGGCTCCCATGCTGGTTCCTGATATAACATCTATGGGGATATTTTCTTCTTCTAATATTTGCAGTACCCCTAAGTGCGCTAATCCTCTAGCTCCGCCGCCGCCCAAAGCTATCCCGATTTTCACTTTAGCCATGCCCTTCCTCCTGTTTAGTTACCATTACTTACCAACGCAAAATTTTGAGAATATTACTTTTAGTATATCGTCGTTAACTGTTTCCCCTATTAATTCTCCTATATACGATAAGCTTTTTCTTAAATCTACGACAATATATTCCGGCCCTAATTGTTTCTCTGATGAATCCAATGCCTGGGCCAGGCTTCTGCCGGCCTTACTTAAACATTCAAATTGCCGCTGGTTAGTAATAATGAGCAAATCAGACTGTCCTGTATTATTATGTAAAGCATTTTGGGCAATAGCGCTTTCCAATTCTTTTAGTCCTTTGCCTGTTTTGGCACTCATCTGCACTATTGGGCCTCTAATAAAGCCCTCCAGATCTCTCCTGCTAATACGTTGCTGCAAATCAGCTTTATTAATCACTATAATTACTGGTTTGTTTTGTGTTTTTCTCAATATTCCCCTGTGCGTGGTATTAAAACACTTGCTCCCGTCGATGATCCATAGTAATATATCTGCTCTTTGTATTGCTTTAGCGGTTTTCCTAAGCCCCATTTTCTCAATGATTCCTTTTGAATTTCTCACTCCCGCGGTATCCATTAGCCGGACTGGGATTCCCTGTATATTAATGACTTCTTCTATCACATCTCTCGTCGTGCCGGGGATTGCCGTGACAATAGCCTTTTCTTCTTTTAATAAACGATTTAAGATGCTGGACTTGCCAACATTCGGGCGGCCGATAATAGCTATTGATACTCCGTTCTTAATTATCTTCCCCTGTTCATATGTTGCAACAAGATTGTCTACGCTCTTTTTAGAATCACGTATGATCTGCCCCATTTGTGCAGCACCGACACGGGTAATTTCTTCTTCAGCATAGTCTATTTCTGCCTCTAACTGCGCGACACAATTAATAATTTGTCTCTTAATGCTTTTTATTGCTTTGGCTAATGTGCCGTCAAGCTGATTTAATCCTATTTTAAGAGCTGTCTCGGTTTTCGCTGCTATTACGTCTGCGACTGCTTCCGCCTGGTTTAAATCAATCTTATTGTTTAAAAAAGCTCTTTTAGTAAATTCTCCGGGTTCCGCCAGCCGGGCTCCCAGGCTAACAATATTTTGCAAGATACTTTTAGCGATCAATATCCCGCCATGGGCAAATATCTCCACCACATTTTCCCCGGTATAAGAATGCGGAGCGCGCATGATCGTGACCATTACGGTTTCCCCGCTAGCCGCACCCTCTGCGACTGTCCCGTAATAAAGCCGGTGTGTGGCCATTTTGGCCACATTTATGCCGTGCTGGGAATTGAAAATACTGCTTAATATTTTAGCCGCTTGGCAGCCGCTGATCCTGATCACTGCCAGGCCGCCTTCTCCCGGCGGAGTAGCGATGGCTGCAATCGTATCAGGTATTGTTATGGTATCTTTCATAATAGCATTATATTATACCAAACCATGGTCAAAAGCAATGAAAAACCCCTGCTCATAAGAGCAGGGGATGGGAAAAGGTATATGATTATAGGGATGATTAAGCCTCAGCTGGATAAATTACTATCCGTCTGAACGATCCTTCACCCTCGCTTTCAGTTTTAATACCAGATATCTCTTGCAAAGCCAGGTGAATTACCCGGCGATCGTGTGCAGACATCGGCTCCAGGGCTATTTTTGTTCTTGCTTGTTTTACCTTATCTGCCATGTTTTTTGCCATCTTAACCAGTGCTTCTTCCCGACGGATAAGATATCCTTCTGTATCAATTATTATTTTGTATTTGTTTTCCAGTGTTATGCCTTTATAAGTACCTGCTTTTATCTCTTTATTAATGATCAGGTTGACAATATATTGAAAAGCTTCCAGGGTTTGCCCTTTTTTCCCGATCAACAAGGCACTATCAATGCTGTCCACGTCTACTAATATTTTATTATCTTCAACCGTTATCTTGGTTTCGCCATCTACTTGCATTTTAGCTAAAATAGTATCGATGATGGTTTTGGCCTGGACGCTAATTTCATTATTTGTCCCGGCATCTTCCTTTAAGCTAACCTTAACCAATGCCGGCGTTGCACCCATTAAACCAAATAATCCGGCTTTACCTTCATTAATAATCTTAATATCTACTTGTTCTATGGTTGTCTTTAATTCGGCTAAGGCTTGGCTTATTGCTTCTTCTACAGTTTTTCCTTCTACTTCAATTTCCTTCATAACCAATACTCCTTGTAATACTATTCTGAGATAATTTCTTAGCTTACTACCTCTACCTTGGGCGGTTTTTTATGCATAATAACATATTGTCCGATCATAGACACCAAACTATTAACGAACCAGTATAATACCAGGCCGCTGGGGAAACCCCAAAACATCACGGTAAAGATCACTGGCATAAACATCATCATTTTCGCCTGTTGCGGATCAGTGGCCGTCATTTTTTGCTGAACGAACATGCCTATGCCCATCAATAGGGGAAGAATATTTATATTGACGCCGGCCAGCGCAAAAACAGTGTCTGGCAAGGACAGATCCTTGATCCAGAAGATAAAAGGGGCATTTCTTAATTCTACCGCATTTTTAATCGTATTAAAAAGGGCAAAAAAGATGGGCAGCTGCAGCAGCATGGGGAGACACCCGCCAAAAGGATTAACTTTGTGGGTTTTGTATAAATTCATTACCTCTACATTCAACCGTTGCGGTTCAGTTTTATATTTTTCCTGCAGTTGTTTCATTAAGGGTTGTAAATCCTGCATTTCTTTCATTGATTTATAACTCTTTAAGGTCAATGGCAGCAGGACCGCCTGCATCATCAGGGTTAAAATTATGATCGCCCAACCATAATTTTGGACTACTTTGTTAATAGCCTCTAAGATCACATAGACAAATTTACCGAGATAGCCAAATCCGACCATTTCCTCAAGCTTGGGGCCCAGGGTTTTTAATGTGTGGTATTCTTTGGGCCCGGCATAAACATCAAGCTGGTATTGGCTGGTTTCGCCTGGAGATAGCAACCCGGCTTGACTGGTCAAGCCAACAGAAATCTGCTTGGCGCTATTTCTTTCACTAATGACTCCTGTGAAGGGGGCTTGCTGTGGGAGCAGGGCCACAATAAAATACTGGTTGTCCAGAGCTGCCCAGCGTATTGCTCCGGTTTTGAGCTCTGGCTTCATTTTCCTGATTATTTTACCATCTATCCAGGCATTTGCCGTATTTTGATTCGCTTTAATATTTAAAGGATTTAGGCCAGGGCCCCACCAAAGATTAAAATCAGGTACCGTCAATGGCGCGTTACTGGTATTTTTGAATATACCACTGGTTTTTACCAAATAGCCTTCCCCTGTAAACGAGTAAGTACGTATAATCTCTAATCCTTCTGGGGTTTTTCCGGTGAGCGTAATGTTTGCTTGCTCAGAATCGTGCAAAACTATATCTTTTTTGTCGGAAGTGAATAGTACGGCGGCTAAATAAGGGGCCTGCTTTGTATCCAGTGTTAGCAGGTGTTGAGTTTCTGCGGTGGTGGGAGCAATATCAACCCATGTGCCGTTCTTATCTTTGATCTGCCAGGCGGCAATACCGCCACCTTTAGTACCGATACTGATCTTAGAAGTATTGGTCTGTATGGATATGCGTTGTCCGGCTTGCCTGGTAGGCTCCGCTACCGCTGGGTTTTCATGCGCAGTGTTTGCCAGGGTACTGGAAGCAGGGATTTTGACTGTTTCCATGGGTTTTACACTATTAGGTTGATTATTAGCTGTGGGTGGTTTTTGGAATGCCTGCCAAAACAAAAAAATGATCATCATTGATAAAAATGTGGCGATTAAAACTCGTTTTTCCATGTATTTTCTCCTAAAATGACAATCTGTGTAATCAAGACATCCTAAGTATTACAGGATATCTTTATGGGATAGGATCGTGTCCTCCGGGATGAAACGGATGACACTTTAGTACTCTTTTAAGGCCTAAAAAAAGACCTCGAGCCAGTCCGTACTTTTCCACTGCCTCCAGGCAATATTGGGAACAGGAGGGAGTGAAACGGCATACTCGAGGAAAGTGCTTAGAACCTATTTGGTAGGTTTTTATTATGCCAATAACCAGTTTATTTAATATCATTATCTTCTTATTATAGCAGATGAGCTTTTTTGCATAGTTCCAGGAATCCTGCCTGCATGCTCTCCCGGGTCGCTTCCCTGGCCGCTGGCTTGAGGATGACCACTATATATACAGGAACCTTAAAATCATGCTGGTGTACCCTGAAGACTTCCCGGATAAATCGTTTGAGCCGGTTTCTCTGTACGGCATTACCCACTTTACGCGAAGCAATAATGCCCAACCGACGAGCGGGCTGATCTTCTTGGGTTGTTAACTGTTTCGAAAAAACAAGGTTGATCAAAGAACTGCTATATCGTTTACCTGTATCAAATACTGCCTTAAAATCTTGTTTTCTTTTTATTTTCTCTTGCCGCCCTAGGCCTAATCGTTCCGTCATTTTAAACAGCTATTCTTTTACGCCCTTTGGCTTTGCGCGCCTTTAGCACTTTGCGTCCGCCCCGGGTTTTCATTCTTCTTCTGAACCCGTGAGTTTTTTTTCTTTTGCGTTTATTGGGCCGAAATGTAGGTAACATTGTTCCTCCTCGAAGTATTTTCAATTATATTGAGTCTTGATTATACTATATTCTGCCACAGACTGTCAAGATTAAAATAGCGTATTATTTTCTTCATTTTTCACTTGACTTATTTTGGGTTTTTTAGTACAATACATCCATCCTAAAAATAGAACAAAAATACTAGGGCTAAAGGATGCTGATATTACTGTATTTTTGAATATTTAACAATAGGAAATAATACTTATCCACAATTGTGAATAATTATGTGGATAACATTTTTTATAGAGACTTAATTTATGCTGAAAAATCCTTTAGAATCTTGGGAATTAACCCTCAACCAAATTAAAACAACCCTCGAAGAAGAAACCTTTGACCTGTGGGTAAAGCCAGTTAAATTTGTTGGGTTTGGGACCAATACACTAACCTTAGAAGTACCAAACCGGTTTTTCCAAGAGTGGTGGATCGAGCATTTATCCCGCTCGGTAATAGATTTCTTTGTTAAACATCATGAAAATGGCGACGCTCAAATTTCTCTTAATTTTTTATTGTCCCCAGCCTATAAAGAGCCTGCTACGCAGATCACCAAAGAAGAAATCGAGCCAATTCCCGTTACTACTCCAGAATCTACTTTTGCGGATGTGTTTTTTAATCCAAAATATACTTTTGACAGTTTTGTTATTGGCCCGAGTAACCGCTTTGCCCAGGCAGCAGCCCAGGCTGTGGCCAAGGAACCGGGGAAAGCTTATAATCCTTTCTTTATATATGGCGGGGTGGGGCTCGGTAAAACTCATTTATTACATGCTATCGGCCACTATATTAAGGCTACTTATCCGCAGTTGCGTTTATTATATGTGACCAGCGAACGTTTTGTTAACGAGTTTATTGATTCCATCCGCTTTTCCAAGCCAGGTGAGTTCCGGAGCAAATACCGCAACGTAGATGTTCTGCTGGTAGATGATGTTCAGTTTTTTGGCGGAAAGGGCAGTTCACAAGAGGGTTTTTTCCATACCTTTAACGCTTTATATGATAATCATAAGCAATTAATTTTTTCCAGTGACCGCCCGCCCAAAGAAATCCCGGCTTTAGAGGAACGCTTAACCACCCGTTTTGAATGGGGGTTGGTGACAGACATTCAGCCACCAGACCTGGAGACCAGGATAGCTATTCTACGGCGCAAGGCAGAGCTGGAAAAAATCAATGCCCCGGAAGAAGTTATGCTGTTTATTGCCAATAAGATCAAAGCCAATATCCGGGAACTGGAAGGGGCCTTGATCCGGGTAGTAGCTTTTTCGTCTTTGACCGGGAAAAGGGTGACCTTGGAGCTGGCAGAAGAGATCCTGAAAGACCTGCTGCCCACCAAAGAAATTGAGCCTAATATTACCATGCGGCAGATACAAGAAGCTGTAGCTAAGCACTTTCACATAGATTTTAAAGATATGCAAAGCAAAAAAAGAACCGATGCGATCGCCTTCCCGCGCCAGATTGCTATGTACTTATCGCGTTCTTTGACTGAATACTCTTTGCCGGAGATTGGCGCTGCTTTTGGTGGCCGGGACCACACGACCGTGATGTATGCATGTGAAAAAATCAGCAAAAAAATGAATGTGGACCCGTTTTTTGCTGCTTTAATTAACAAAATCATTATGGAATTAAAGAATAAGCTATGAGTAACTTTGTTTTTCTGTGCATACTTTTTTAATTTTATATTTATTGTTAGTTCTGTTTATAACCTTTCTTTTTATACACACTTTATTAGTTCCTTATTTGCTTGTGTTGGTAATGTTTTATGCTATTATACACATATTCTTTGCCTTATTATTAGTATTACTGTTATTTTAAATATATAAATTACTACTATTATAATATATAAAAGGAGGAAAGAATGAAGATCGTTTGTTCCCAGGCTGAATTACTCAAAGGGGTACAAAGTGTCCAATCAATTATTTCCAATCGGGTAAGTTTGCCGGTTCTAGCTAATATCTTATTAGAAACCCAAAAAGACAAACTAAAATTAGCAGCTACAGATCTGGAAGTGGGGATTAAAACAGAAATAGCCACAGAAATACTCAAAGAAGGCTCGATTACACTGCCCGCTAAGATGCTTTTTGATATTGTCCGCGAATTACCAAACCAGGATGTACAATTAGAGGTAACTCCGGAATATAAGGTGATTCTAACATGCGGCAAGATTGTTTTTAAAATTATGGGGCTGCCTAAAGACGAATTTCCGATCATTCCTGATTTTAAGGAAGAAAACTCCTTTGAAATTCCTATGGGTACCCTGAAAAACATGATCCAAAAAACGATATTTGCCATTTCTAATGATGAAACCAGGTATGTTTTAACCGGCGTTTTGCTGCAAACCTCGAATAACAACCTGGAAATGATAGCCACTGATGGCCGGAGACTGGCCTATATTAATGGGGGGAAACTCAGTAAAGGAACCAAGAACAAGCTGGATGTGATCATTCCTTCTAAGGCTTTGCGGGAAATTAACCGCCTGATCAATGATGAAGATGATAAAAAGATTATAAAAATTGAACTCACCGAGAACCAGATATCATATAAGGTTGGCGCTACCACCCTTGTTTCGCGATTGATCGAAGGGAAATTTCCCAACTACAAACAAGTGATCCCAAAAGAACATTCTTTAGATTTGGTCCTGGACACGGCGAAATTCTTAAGCGCTATTAAAAGAATGTCTTTGGTAGCTCCGGAGAAAGCTGAATCTATTAAATTAGAGCTGGCTAACAACAAAGCAGTCATTTCAGGTATGGCGCAGGGACTGGGTGAAGCGCAGGAAGAAATAGAAATAGAGTATAAGGGTAATAAATTTGAAGTGGCCTATAATCCGAAATATTTAATTGAAGTCTTAAAAAATATTTCCACTCCTAATATTATCCTGGAATTGAGTAATCCGATGAGTCCGGGAGTGATTAAGCCACAAAGCGATGAAGAATACTTGTATGTGATTATGCCTATGCGGCTGTAGGGCAATGTATCTAAAAACATTAGCGTTACAGGATATTAGGAATTATCCTGATCTAAAGATAGATTTTCAGCCTGGCCTTAATATAATTCTCGGGGCCAATGCGGCCGGGAAAAGCAATTTACTGGAAGCTATTTTTTTCCTGCATTTGGGCCGGTCTTTGCGCGTGTTTGATGAGCAGGAAATGCTCCGCTGGGGGCAGCCAGAGGGATATATTACCGCGGAGATAGCTAATGCTATCGGGACACAGCACATCGGCATCAGATTGGCCAAAGACCAGGAAAAGAAGATACAGATTAATAAGAAAAATATTTCTTCGCCCAGAGGTCTTAGGACCATTGCCCCGGCAGTGATGTTGTCCAGCAAAGACGGGGAATTGATCAGCGGCGAACCAGTGTTGAGAAGAGGATTCCTGAACCAACTGCTGATACAAATAGAGGCAGAATACAGCTATCGTCTGCTGAAACTCAAAAGAGTCATCCTGTCCCGGAACGAGATCCTGAAGCAAATCAGGGATGAGAGGCAGAACCCAGACAGCCTGGATATTTGGAACCAGCAATTGCAAAAAGAAGCCGACTATATTACCGGCAAGCGGCGTCAGGTCATCACGACATTGCAGGAAACAGCGAATCAAGTAGGGCAGTCTTTAAATCCAGATCCGCGCCGGGAAATAAGCCTGGAGTATAAAACAAACTGTCCTGAGGATGAAACAAACTGGCCGAAAGTATGGCTGATGATTCAACAGGAAGAGATCAAACAAGCCCGGACCTTGATCGGGCCGCAACGAGATGATGTTGAAGTGATCATAGATAAAGGTGAGGGTGTTAAAAATTTGCGGCTCTTTGGCTCACAAGGAGAGCAAACGCTCACCGCGTATATTTTACGGCTAAGCCAGGCTAAGGTCATCGAGCAAGAGCAACAACAGCGGCCGCTTATTTTAGCTGACGACATCTTTGCCGAGATAGACGCCCAGACACAGGGGCAAATGGTCCAGTATTTACGACAACAGGAGCAGGTGTTTTTAGCCGCTACTGACCGGGAGCGGATCAAAGATATTGCTGATCCTAAAACGTTATATCAAGCGCAAAACAATACTTGTTCCAGGATAGTATGAACAAAAGAAACTTAAAAAATTTTAAACCACTACCAGAGGCTATTAAAGAGATCTTTTTTATCAGTGGCCTTGAAGAGCGGCAAAAACTGGCAGCGTACTGGGAAAAAAAATTTAGCCAGGCGGCAAAACATGCTTGCCTGGACAAGCTGGTCAACGGCCGGCTGGAAATAAAGGTGGATTCTTCAGCTTGGTTGCAGCAGGTCAGCCTGCTTAAGCCGGAAATTAAGGAAGAATTGAATAAAAAGATAAAAAAGAACCTGATCAAGGAGATCATTGTAAAAGCAGGAGCCTGATTTTATTAAGGACATTCACTAGTATTCGCGGAATTCGGTTTTTCTAAGGAGGAAGTACCTGTGGCAGCGGCAAAACAAAAAACAGCAAATACCAAAGAAGCTTATGACGCCAGTTCAATAAAAGTGCTGGAAGGATTGGACCCGGTACGCAAACGGCCCGCCATGTATATCGGTTCAACCGGCTCCATGGGATTACATCACCTGGTCGAAGAAGTAGTCGACAACAGTATTGACGAAGTCTTGGCCGGATTTTGCAAGAACATAGACGTCGTGATCCACAATGACGGGAAAATTACGATCGAAGACGATGGGCGCGGCATTCCCGTAGATAAGCACCCGCAGTTTAAAGATAAAAGCGCTTTAGAAATAGTACTGACCAAATTACACGCTGGCGGTAAATTTGATAATAAATCTTACCAAGTGTCAGGGGGCTTGCATGGCGTAGGGGTCTCCTGCGTTAATGCCTTATCTTCGCAATTGACCGTAGAAGTGTATCGGGAAGGGAAAGCCTACAAGCAAACATATGAACGCGGCGTTCCGACCAGTTCCTTAAAAGCTTTAGGAGCGACCGATGACCAGGGTACAAAAATTACTTTTTTGCCGGATGATACTATTTTTGAAGAAACTACGTTTAGTTTTGATGTGTTAGCGAATCGCTTGCGGGAACTGGCTTTCTTGAATGCCGGCACCAGGATCAACCTGACTGATGAACGCACAGACAAGCAGCATACATTTTGCTATGATGGCGGGATCATCTCTTTTGTCAAGTACCTGAATGCCAACAAAAATCCGCTGCACCAGGAGCCGATCTACTTTACCAAGGAAAAGGATATAGAAATCAACCCGGAAACACACGAAGCAGGCAAATTGATCCTGGATATCGCCTTGCAATATAATGATAGCTACTCAGAGAATATTTTTTCCTTTGTAAACAATATTAACACGATCGAAGGCGGCACCCACCTCGTTGGTTTTAAGTCAGCCTTGACCAGGGTAATAAATGATTATATCAAGAAAAACGAAAGCCTGAAAGACAAGAATATCACCCTGTCAGGAGAAGATGCGCGTGAAGGCCTGGCCGCGGTAATCAGTGTCAAATTATCAAATCCGCAGTTTGAGGGACAAACAAAGACCAAGCTGGGCAATTCAGATATCAAAGGTATTGTTGAAACCATAGTCGGCGAAAAGCTGGCTTCATATTTGGAAGAAAACCCATCGATCGCTTCCAAGGTCATAGAAAAAACAGTGACCGCAGCATTAGCCCGGGAGGCAGCCCGTAAAGCCAGGGAGCTGACCAGGAGAAAAGGCGCTTTGGACGCTGCCAGCCTGCCAGGCAAACTGGCTGATTGTTCCGAACGGGATCCCAGTAAGTGCGAGCTGTATATAGTGGAGGGCGATTCCGCGGGGGGGTCGGCAAAACAGGGCCGGGACCGGTCTTTCCAGGCTATTTTGCCGTTAAAAGGCAAGATCCTGAATGTTGAAAAAGCCCGGCTGCACAAGATACTGGGAAATGACGAGATCAGGACTATGATCACGGCTTTGGGCACTGGAATCGGGCAGGAAGAGTTTAAGCTGGAGAACTTGCGCTACCATAAGATCATTATCATGACTGACGCTGATGTTGATGGCGCGCATATCCGCACGTTACTGTTAACCTTCTTGTACCGGCAGATGCCGCTTTTGGTGGAAAAAGGGAACGTCTATATCGCGCAGCCGCCATTATATAAGGTAAAGAAGGGCAAAAAAGAAATGTACCTGGACACCGAAGAGCAGTTATATAACTTTATTCTGGAGCAAGGACTGACCGGGGTGAAGCTTTTTAAAATGAAAGGGACCAAAGAAACCCTGGAATATAAAGAAGACCAGGTGCGGCAAATTTGTAAGAGCTTGAAGGATATAGACAGCTTGGTGCGCAAACTCCAGCGCAAGGGAATCAGCTGGAATGAATTTATGACCATGCGCAAGAAAGATAAAATGCCCCTGTATAAGACCAAAACAGAGAAAGAAGAAAAATTCATTTATTCTGAGAAAGAATTCAAAAGCTTTAAAAATAGTTACCTTAAAGAAAAGAAAGTCATTAATCCTGAACTGGCGATTGAAATGACACCGGAAGAGCTGGGCTTGGAAGTGAAGGACCTGTGGGAAATCCCCAAGTTGCATGGCATAGTTACTGATTTGGAGAAAACAGATGTTGACCTGAGCAACTACCAGTCTGATCCGGAAGCAGAGAAAAAGCAAATACTATTCCGTTTGAAACAAGACGGAGAAACTTTTGATATTTATGATTTTGAAGAAATGATTGCTGTGATCAATAAGATCGGCACGCAAGGGACAACAGTCCAGCGCTATAAAGGCTTAGGTGAAATGAACCCGGAACAGCTCTGGGAAACCACGATGAATCCGGAAAACCGCCGGTTGATTAAAATCACGCTAGAAGACGTGGTAGAAGCAGATATGATCTTCACAACGCTCATGGGTGATAAAGTAGAGCCCAGGAAAGCTTTTATTGAAACCCATGCGCTGGAAGTCAGAAATTTAGACATATAAAAATTAATTTTTATCTTAGGAGCTTAGAATAATGGCAGATGTGATTAAAGAAAACATAGTCCCCCGCAATATTGAAGAGGAAATGAAAGGTTCTTATATAGACTATGCGATGAGCGTGATAGTCGGCCGCGCTTTGCCTGACGTGCGTGACGGATTAAAGCCGGTGCATCGCCGCATTTTGTATGCCATGAAAGAATTAGGACTGGTCCATACTAAAGCCTATCGCAAAAGCGCGACTGTAGTCGGTGATGTGCTTGGTAAATATCATCCGCATGGCGACGCGTCAGTATATGACAGCATCGTACGTATGGTGCAGGAATTTTCCTTGCGGCATCCCTTGATAGACGGGCAAGGTAACTTTGGTTCTATCGATGGCGACCCGGCAGCAGCCTACCGTTACACAGAAGTGCGCATGGCTGCCCTAGCCGAAGAGCTGTTAAGGGATATTGATAAGGACACCGTTGATTTTACCCCGACCTTTGATAATTATCGGGAAGAGCCGCTGGTTTTGCCAGCCGCTTTCCCTAACCTCCTGGTTAATGGGTCCAGCGGTATCGCTGTTGGTATGGCGACGAATATCCCGCCGCATAACCTAGGTGAAGTGATCGACGGACTGGTCTATTTAATAGACAATCCCGAAGCCGACATTAAAGATTTAATGAAATTTATTAAAGGTCCGGATTTTCCGACCGCAGCTACGATCCGTGGTAAGAGCGGGATCCGGGATGCCTATATGACTGGCCGTGGTTCAATTATGCTGCAATCAGTAGTAGAAACCGAAGCCATTGGCAGCGGCAAGGAAGCGATTATTATCCGCGAGCTACCTTACCAGGTAAATAAAGCCAGCCTCCTGGAAAGCATCGCCGAACTGGTTAAAGAGAAAAGAGTAGAAGGCATCACGGACCTGCGCGATGAGTCTGACCGCGATGGTATCCGGGTGGTGATCGAACTCAAACGGGACACGAATACTGAGTTGGTGATTAACCAGCTCATGAAGCATACCCAGATGCAAACCTCATTTGGTATCATTATGCTGGCGTTGGTCAACAATCGTCCGCGGGTCCTCAATTTAAGGGAAATGCTAGCGCTCTATTTAAAACACAGGCAGGAAGTCACTATCCGTCGGACAAAGTTTGACCTGGCCAAGGCTGAAGCCAGGGCGCATATCCTGGAAGGATTGAAGATCGCTGTTGACAATATTAATAAAGTCGTTAAGACCATTAAAGAGTCAAAAGACGTAGACACGGCGCGTTTAAACTTAATGGAAAATTTTGGTTTGTCCAAGATTCAGGCCCAGGCAATTTTAGATATGAGATTACAACAATTGACCGGGCTGGAACTGGAAAAGCTGGAACGGGAATACATGGAATTACTAAAGACGATCGAGCGGCTAAAAGCGATCCTGGCTGACCCGAAGAAAGTATTAGCCCTGATCAAGGAAGAATTACTGCAGATCAAAGAAAAATATGATGATAAACGCCGCACCAAGATTATCAGCCAGGAAGCAGAAGACCTGTCTATGGAAGACTTGATCGAAGAGGAATCCGTAGTGGTGACGATTTCCAATGCTGGCTATGTAAAGAGGATCCCGGCTTCTACATATCATTCCCAGAACCGCGGCGGCAAAGGCGTGACCGGGGTCACCACCCGGGAAGATGACTTTATTGAAGATGTTTTTGTCACCTCAACCCATGACTATATGCTGCTCTTTAGCAATATAGGGCGGGTATATTGGATCAAAGTGTATGAAATTCCTGAGGGCGGAAGAGTAGCGAAAGGGAAAGCCATTGTCAATTTGGTGAAATTATATAAACCGGATGAAATGGTTACCGCGGCTATCACTATCCATGATTTTAATAAAGCAGAGCAGCATCTTATTATGATCACAAAAAGAGGAGTAGTGAAGAAAACACCGCTCAGTGAATATAGTAATCCCCGGGCCGGCGGGATCATCGCCATAAACCTGGAAGATGATGATGAATTAATGGGTGTCAAAATGACTGATGGGTCCCAGGAAATCATAATTGGTACCCGGAACGGCCTGGCTATACATTTCGAGGAAAAAGGGGTACGGCCCATCGGCCGTGTAGGCAAGGGAGTGCGCGGTATTGAATTGCGACCAGAAGACCAGGTAATCGGCATGGAAGTCGTTAAGAAAGAAGAGATTATCCTAGTCGCCACTGAAAACGGTTATGGCAAGAAAACCAAGGTCAAGGAATACCGGACCCAAAGCCGTGGCGGTAAAGGAGTTATCAATATTAAGGCAAACCAGCGTAACGGTCAGGTAATAGCTATTAAGCGTGTGACTGATAATGATGATATTATGCTGATCACCCAAAAGGGCGTAGTCAATCGTCAGCCAGTTAAATCTATTGGCACTATGGGCCGGAACACCCAAGGCGTCCGCTTGATCAGGCTACAAGAAGGTGATAAGCTCGTGTCTATCGCTCGACTTATTCATGAAGATGAACAAATCAAGGATGACCAGGACAACCAGGATGATAAAAAAGTTTGAACCATTTGACGCTTATAAAGAATTTGGCACTATTGGTCTCAAGGTAAACGCTGACGAACAACAGCAAATATTTGATTATGCTGCCCAAGGTATGCTGAAAATGATGTTCGATGTAGCCGAAATTAGGGAGTCTGAAAAGATAAAGATCAGCGTACAGGGTGCTTCCAAGGAAGAGTTGCTGGTTAATTTCCTGAATGAGATACTACAGCAGATCAATGCACAAGAGAAAGCGATCGCCTCTGTGCAAATTCTTTCTTTTGATCCGCTGCATCTTAAAGCGGTATTATCCGGAGAGAATTTTAATCGGCACAAGCACCCCAAAAAAGGAAATATTAAGCGGGTATCCTTTCAAAACGTAGAAATAAAAAAAACAGCAGTGGAAGTGAATGGGCCATTAGTATGGCATGCAGAATTAATATTTATCACCTAAAAGCATGACCCGTTCTAAAACAGAAAAAGGTAATAACTATGCTGGATATTAAAAAGATCAGAGAAAACGCGGCATCCATACAAAGCGAGCTGTCTAAACGCGGTCCAAGGTACAGCTTGCAGGGATTATTGGACAAGGACAAAAAAAGAAAAGAGCTCTTGCTAAAAGCCGAAGAGCTGAAAGCTAAACGTAACAAGGCTAGCGAAGAGATTGCCGCACTGAAAAAAATAAAACAAGATGCCAGCCAGTTAATCCAGGAAATGCAGGGGGTCTCGGCTGAAGTTAAAGCATTAGATCCGGAAATTAATTCGTTAACCGAGGAAATCAACGAGGAACTGCTCAATATCCCGAATTTGCCAGATAGCAGCGTGCCGGCCGGGAAAGATGAAAAAGACAACCAAGTAATCCGTGAATGGGGCATAAAACCAAGCTTTGATTTCGTAGCCAGGGATCATACCGATGTCGGGGAAACGCTGGACATCCTGGATTTTAAAACAGCGGCCAAGCTGAGCGGAACCAGGTTTGCCATTCTTAAAAATAACGGAGCAATGCTGGAACGGGCGATTATTTCTTTCTTTTTGGATATCCATATTCAAAAACATGGCTACCAGGAAATATGGGTTCCTTTCTTGGTAAATCCGCAGAGTCTGCAGGGCACCGGGCAGCTGCCTAAATTTGAATCTGAATTGTTCAAATGCCGGGATGATGAGTTATATCTTATCCCTACCGCCGAAGTACCGGTAACCAATATGCATCGCGATGAGATCTTAGACGCGGCTCTTTTGCCCAGGAAATATGTTTGTTATACTGCCTGTTTTAGGCGGGAAGCTGGTTCCTACGGGAAAGATACCAGGGGATTAATCCGCAACCATCAATTTAACAAGGTGGAGCTGGTAAAGTTTGCTAAGCCGGAAAATTCTTTTCAGGAGCTGGAAGATTTGACCCATGATGCGGAAGAAGTCTTACAGCTGCTAAAAATTCCTTACCGGGTAGTTGCCTTGTGTTCCGGGGATTTGGGTTTTTCCAGCGCCAAAACATATGACCTGGAAGTATGGATGCCTGGGGAAAGCCGGTACCGGGAAATTTCTTCATGCAGCAATTTTACTGATTACCAGGCGCGACGGATGAATATAAAATATCGTGATGACAATAAAACCCTGCAGTTTGTCCATACCTTGAATGGCTCCGGAGTAGCGATCGGCAGGGCTTTTGCCGCCATTCTAGAAAATTATCAGCAAAAAGACGGTAGCGTACTATTACCTGAAGTACTGCTTAAATATACTAACGGGATAAAAATCATCAATAAGGCATAGGAGGTTAGGCATGCCTATAGCCAAAGTCAAAGATTGGGAATTAAATGTTAAAGCCAATGCGGAATTTGTAAAAAAAGGGATAGACACTCAGCATCTTAAAGTCGGCACAACCAGCGGCCTGGTGCATGTTTCCGGCAAAATAGTATTTAACGGCGCCAAGGTTGATGCCAGCGTAGATGCCGAAGTAATCGGAGCCTTGAAAAATGTTGACCGCATGATCAGGACCATTAACGGGGTAAAAGACGTAAAATATGCTCTTAGTAATTGGCAAAAAATTGGCGGTAATTGGAGTCGCAAAACCAAAGAAGCACAATAGAAAGAATTGATGGTTGATAGTCCGGTCGATAAATCGACCTCGTAGTTGATAGAAAAAACAAAATCTTTTTCTATTGACTATCAACAGCGAACTGTGAACTAGCGAGTGGAATGAGCTTTGGAGGCGTCGCATAGTGGTTGAGTGCACCGGTCTTGAAAACCGGAGTCCGGGCAACTGGACCGAAGGTTCGAATCCTTCCGCCTCCGCCAAATAGAACAGCTCATAGTTCATAGCTGGTGGCTCATAGTAAAAAAGCAGCAGGGTTTTTCCTGTAAACTACGAGCTAAGAACTAAGAGCTCGCGTAACGAAGTGAAGCGATTGGAGAGGTGGCCGAGTGGCTGAAGGCAGCCGCCTGCTAAGCGGTTGTACGAGTGAAAACTTGTACCCTGGGTTCGAATCCCAGCCTCTCCGTTTTTAATCTTGAAGATAAGGATTCGACCCGCCCAGCAAACGTTGGCGGGCCGGAAAAAGCCCCGGAGCTAGATGATAAAGAAGTAAGCGCGACCGAAGGGAGTCCGCCAAAGTTCGTTGGCGGAAGGGCGGCCGGCGACGAAGGAGGCTGCTGAAATAGCGGCCGGGTGAGGAGGAATCCCAGCCTCTCCGTTTTAAAAACGATTACCCGCCACTAATGCTTCGGCGGGCGCGGCACAGATTTTAGAAGAGATTACACAGATTAAACAAAACAAAGAGGTTATAATGCCACTACATTACACCAGAGTAATGTTTATCAGGCACAAACAGAAAGAAATCCTGAGTATAAATTTTTCTGAAGCTACCTATGAAGAATTTGTGGTGGAAATTAAAAAAGCCCGGGATATTATTGCTCAACAGCCGCCTAATTCTATTAGAATCCTGACTAATCTTAAGCAAATAAAAGTTAATAAGGATATGATAAAAACGTTTAAAGAGTATATCGAGCTTAATAAACCATTTGTCTTAGCCTGCGCTTTGTTCGGAATATCTGATCAAACCAAAGTTTTATTTCAGACAGTAATAGCGCTATCTCATAGGGACATCAGGATATTTGATACAGAACAAGAAGCCAAAGATTGGTTAGCCGAACAAAAAGACGCTCCTCTGCAACCATAATTAAAGCGATGCGAAGGAATAAATAGTCTGGCAAAAAAGTGTTTTTTGCCGGGCCAGCAAGAGGAAGGGGTTTCCCCCCTAGTTCTGCTAGCGCATAACTGGCAGGGGGACAAGCAGTGAGGGGTGACGCGAAGGTTGCCGGAAACGATTGAAAATACGCTAAAGGTAACAACCGAGTACAATTAGGGGAAAAGAATGTTTTCCCCTATTGGGAGGCGAAGGTAGTTAATTTTTAGCCGACATAGCGGGGGTGTAGCTCAGCTGGGAGAGCGCGTCGTTCGCAACGACGAGGCCGAGGGTTCAAATCCCTTCACCTCCACCAACTCTTCTTCGCAGTGGGAATTGATCCTCCAAAAAGATCGGCGGACCGGGATAAAACCCCGGAGCTCCCTCCACTTTATACCAGAGGATAATTATGATAGACGACCAGGCTAAAAGAAGATTTATGGTTATGCGCCAGATATATGAATTAACCGAGGGGGAGGAGAGCCACGCGGTTCATTTTAATAAAATAATGGAGTACGTAGGCTTTGGTCCTGGCTTACTTAGAGATATTATTTATTATCTGGAAAATGAGAAACTGATCACTTTTCAAGACCCTGGGAATCTAATCAATATCACTCTTGCTGGTACAGAAGAAGTAGAAATAGCGTTAATGGAGCCGGATAAGGCCACAGCTCATTTCCCGGCTCGCGGCAATACCATAGCTAAACAAAATATGGACCTGCAAATGCAGCAGGAAAGCTATGATCGGGCTCATACTATCACGATCGGTGAAAACCGATACAATGACTTGAAAGAATTATTACAGGTTATTATTGCTTCATTAGACCAGCTTAACCTAGCCAGTGAGCAGAAATCTAAATTGATAACAGAGATAAATACTATTCACTCCCAAATGGCATTTTTAAAACCAAGCACTGGGATTATTCCAGAAAGTGTAGCTCATATAAAAAGGATATTGGAAAGTTCTGCCCGGACACCCTTAGAATACGAATTGCTCACCAAAATCACCCGCATCATAGGATAAATATGAGTTATCTAGTGTTAGCTAGAAAATACAGGCCTCAGGTATTCAGCGATGTTATTGGCCAGGAAATAGTTGCCCAAGCCTTGCAGAACGCTATTACCAGCGGCAAGATCGGCCAGGCCTATCTTTTTTCCGGCCCTCGGGGAGTAGGCAAGACCACAGCCGCCAGGATTTTTGCCAAAGCATTGAACTGCAAAAAAGGCCCGACAGCAGAACCAGATAATACCTGTCAATTATGCCAGGAAATCACTGAAGGTAATTCTTTGGATGTACTGGAGATTGACGGTGCCTCTAACCGGGGCATTGACGCGATCAAAGCCTTGCGGGAAAATGTTAAATTCTCGCCTTCTTATGCCAGGTATAAGATATATATCATAGATGAAGTACATCAACTTTCCAATGATGGCTTTAATGCTCTCTTAAAAACCCTGGAAGAACCACCGCCGCATATTATTTTTATTTTCGCTACTACCGAACCCCAGTCAATCCCGGAAACTATTCTCTCCCGCTGCCAGCGTTTTAGTTTTAAGCTTATCACTGCTGCGGTTATCGAAAAACACCTTAAAACCATTGCGGCTAAAGAAAAAATAACCATCTCTGATGAAGCTTTGAATATTATTAGCCAGTCGGCACAAGGCAGTATGCGTGATGCCCAAAGCACCCTTGACCAAGTAATATCATTTGTTGGGGCTGGGCAAAAAATAGAAGGCCAGACAGTGCGCTCTATTCTTGGTATTACCAGCCAGGAATTATTACTAAAGTTCAGCGGCTCTATTTTTAAACAGGCAACAAAAGACTTATTGGCATTGATTAGTGAAGCCCAGGAACAAGGACTGGACCTGTATCAGCTGGCTAAAGATTTACACGGACATTTCCGTAATTTAGTAATGGCTAAGATCAGCGCACAGCCCCAGGAATTAATCACCTTATCACTGGAAGCCATTCAGGCTCTTAAGGACCAAGTTGATTCAGTCCCGGAAAGCGCTTTGCTTCATTATATTGAGTTGCTGGAAATCCTGGAGCGGGATATGAAATATACTGATCAGCCAAAGATCGTGCTGGAGATAGGATTATTACGTATCGCTCGTCCTTATATCGCCATAGATGAGTTGATTGGTCGTCTGGAAGCGCTCGAGAAAGACAGCAGCGGAAATAATACTGTCGCTAAACCGCTGGTAAAAAAAAGCCCTCTTTTTAAGGAAGACCCAGTCTCAGAACAAAAAGCTGCTCCTGAGAATACCCCATTACGGCAGCAGTGGAATATAGTGCTTGAAGAAGTTCATAAAAAGAAACCCGGATTAGCCGCATCTATGGGACAGGCCAGGGTAAAAGATTTAACCGGCACAATCCTAACCGTAGAATTTGACCAGCAAGATAAATTTCAGAAACAGACTATTGAGCGTGCCGACAACATTAAGATAATTGAGGCGATTGCCCGTCAGATTTTCCAAATCCCGATAAAGATTGCCAGTATCACCAGCGCTGGCAGTAGTATCCCGGCAGAGCTGACTGGCGAAGAAGAAATTATTTTAGCAGACGAACCTGAAGAAACAGTAATAAACGGGGGCAATCTTCAAGCCACGGCAACAGATACTGCTCCGGCCGAAGGGGATCCGGTTGTACGCCGGGTCCTGGACATATTTGGCGGGGAAATAGTACATAATAATATCAAGAAGGGGGAATAAACAGCGTGGATATGTTTAAACTGTTCAAGCAGGCCAAGGAAATGCAGTCCCAGATGAAGAAAGTACAAGAAGAACTGAAAAATAAGACCATTCAGGTTGATTCCCAAGGCGTGCAGATCATGATGAATGGCAAACAAGAAATACAATCGCTAAAAATCAACCCGGAACTGCTTAATGGGACTACAGCGGATAAACTGGAAAAAGTATTTTTACGTGCTTTTAATGAAGCGATCACTAAATCGCAAGACTTGATGGCTAGTGAAATGAAGAAAATATCCGGAGGGTTGAACATTCCGGGATTAGGATAGCACAAATATGGTCTATCAGATACAAAGTCTCCAAAAATTAGTTGAAGCTTTGCATCGGCTGCCTGGCATCGGCCCTAAGACAGCTGAAAGGCTAGCTTATTATATCCTGAAAACAAATAAAGAAGAAGTGGTAGATCTCGCTGAAGCGATCAAATTGGCTAAAGAAAGTATACGTTATTGCTCGATCTGTAATAATGTCACAGATACTGATCCCTGCGCGATCTGCCAGAATCCCGACCGTGACCACACCAAGATTTGCGTAGTGGAAGAACCCTTTGATGTCATTGCCTTGGAAAAAACCAGGGGACATAAAGGTGTATACCATGTACTATTAGGCGCGCTTTCTCCTATTGAAGGTATCGGTCCGGAGGACTTAAAAATAAAGGACCTGCTCAGCCGTATCGAAAAAGATAATGTACAGGAAGTTATCATTGCTACTAATCCTAATGTAGAAGGTGAAGCAACAGCCCTTTACCTGTCTCGCTTGATCAAGCCCTTAGGAGTGAAAGTTATGCGCATTGCTTACGGATTACCTATAGGTTCCAGCCTGGAATATGCAGATGAAATGACCTTAAGCAAAGCTTTGGAAGGCAGAAAAGAGCTGTAAAGATGATTACACAGATTTTGAAAAATGATTACACAGATTTTTTAAAGGTAAGATCGCTAGTAGAAATTCTTATTGTGTTTTCTCTGTTGACGGCCGGGCAGATCCGGGCCCAAGAAGCTATATACGCCCGGCCAGATGAAGAATATATGGATGCCAACCTGAAGGAAAAATATAGTGACATAGAGCAAGACACCCTAAAATTTTTAGATGAACACAGATCTTCTGTAACCGGCCTGGTAGAAAGCTATCAGAATTCCAGTTTATACTATTATATCCCCGCAGAGGGCACTTTTGAGAAAGGCCATGAACCTCATTTAGCACGCCAGTCCTTCACTTACGACATAGCGACTGCGGCCATGATCTATAGTGCGTGCGGGGAACAAAAAAAAGCACGACAGATCCTGGATAACATGCAAAAAGAGTTTTATCGCCCGAAGAACGGGGCCCCAGGATTATACACTTCTTATTTGAGTGATCAGGTAGACGAAAATGACAATTTAGTGATTGGTATTGATGGTGACAGGGTACACGTCGGGCCTACTATGTGGGTAGCTTTAGCCACTATACAATATATTAGAATCACCGGAGACGGAAGTTATTTACCCTGGGTAATAGATATGGCTAAGTGGGTTTCCACGTTACCCCATTTTATCTTTAAAGATAACCAAAAAGGTGCAGTTTCCATGGGCCATGGCTGGGGCCCGGACTGGAGCCAAGTTTATTCCACAGAAAATTGCATAGACTATTATTCCATATTGTTTATCCTGAAAAATGTATGTAAACAATGCTCAGACAAGGTAAAACAGGAATTTGTTGACCGGGGGCTTACGGATAAAGTAATTTCCCGGGAAATTGCCGGATTGGAACGTTGGTTCAAGGAAGTAGCCTATAATAAGGATACTGGCGGATTTAACGCCGGGTACAATGAGAACGGGATTGACCGGACAAAGGCCCTGGACACGGTTTCAAATAGTTTGTCTGTGATCGGCCCGGTGCGCCTAGCCCAATGGGGGATCGACCCATTCCGGTTGATCGAGTTTGCCGAGAAGGACTTAATGATAAAAGACACTATTAAAGGGAAATCGGTAGAAGGATTTGATTTTACCATTCCAGAAGAAATTGGCAACCCCCGGAGACGGCTCATTTGGATAGAAGGAACAGCGCAAATGGTGCTAGCCTACAAGATCATGTCCAAATACAGCAGCGGTATCGGTAATCAAACAAAAGCCGAGGAATATAAGAAGAAAGCCATTAAGATTGCAAAAGAACTGGATAAGATCGCTGAGTTAGTAAGACTCCCGAAAAACGCTCTACCCTATACCTCTGATAATCCTGGCGACAAGGAACGGCTTATAACCTATAAATATGAGTGGGAGATACCCCGGGGACCAGACGGGAAATGGGTAGGATCGATAGCCAGTACCGCTTGGCGGTTTTTTAGCCTGTCTTATTATAATCCAATGATGCTGGGCAAGATCGCTTTTAAATTTTAAAGGTATTTTTTAGTGTGATGCCTTGACAAAGTATGCAAAATCTGATATATTTAAGTAGTTTCTTCAGGGTCTCTGAATATATCAGAGGCCTATTTCATTATATTAAAATACCAAAGGAGCAGAAGCATGGGCAAATTAACAGAAATCCGCTGGCATGGCCGCGGTGGCCAGGGCGCAAAAACAGCTGCCCTGTTGTTTGCGGACGCAGCATTAGGGGAAGGTCTGTATATCCAGGCTTTCCCGGAATATGGACCTGAACGTATGGGCGCGCCGGTACAGTCTTTTGACCGGCTTAGTGATGAGCCGATCACCATTCATTGCGGAGTCACTAATCCGAGCGTAGTTGTAGTGCTGGACCCTACCTTGATCGGTAAGGTAGATGTTATCCAAGGTTTGCCGGATAATGGCGCTATTATCATTAATACCAGTGAAACGCCAAAAGATATCAAAGCTAAGCTTGGATTGAGCAAAGGGAAAGTGTATACTGTGGATGCTTCGGCTATTTCCCGTGAGACTATCGGGAAGGATATCCCGAATACACCAATGTTAGGGGCTTTGGCCAAAGTCACCGGGTTGATCAATTTTGAGCGTATGGTGGAGGATAACCGGAAAAAATTGACTGCTAAATTCAAAAACCGTCCGGAGATAGTCGAAGGGAATATTAAATCCATTCAGCGGGCATACCAAGAAGTGAAAGGCGAGGAGTAAATAAATGGCAGATATTAAAATAGAAAAGAAAAAAGGCTGGAAAGACTTACCGGCCTGCGATTATCTGGAGGCCGGCAGCGCGGCAGCATTTGAAACCGGTGATTGGCGCAGTGAAAGGCCTGTTTGGATCCCGGAAAACTGTATCCAATGTCTGTTTTGCTGGGTTTATTGTCCGGATTCAGCAGTGGTGGTTAAAGACAGCCTGATGGCAGGGTTCAATTATAAACATTGTAAGGGTTGCGGCATATGCGCGGTAGAGTGCCCGGGCAAAAAAGGCAAGAAAGCAATAGTAATGGAAGCTGAGAAGAAGTAAATGGAGGATATAATATAATGTCTGAAAAGAAGAATTTAAAAGCAAAAACAGGTAATGAGGCTATGGCTGAGGCTATGCGCCAGATCAATCCTGACGTAGTAGCAGCTTATCCAATCACCCCGGCTACTGAAATAGTGCAGATCTTTTCGCAATTTGTGGCCGATGGAGTGGTCAACACTGAATTTGTCGCTGTAGAAAGCGAACACAGCGCCTTGAGTGCCTGTATCGGTGCTTCTGCGGCCGGAGCTAGGGCAATGACCGGGACTTCCAGCCAGGGGTTGGCACTTATGTACGAAATGATGTATATTGCCGCCGGGTTAAGGCTCCCGATCGTTATCGCTGAAGTTAATCGCGCCTTGTCCGCGCCGATCAATATTCATGGCGACCAAAGCGATACTATGGGCGCGCGTGACTCTGGGTTTTTACAGATATATTGCGAAAATTCCCAGGAAGCATATGACAGCATGATCCAGGCAGTAAGAATATGCGAACATCCGGATGTGCTTTTACCGGCTACCGTATCTACGGACGGATTCATTATCAGCCATTGCATGGAAGCTATAGAGCTGTTGCCAGACGAAAAGGTAAAGGAATTTGTCGGTACGTATAAACCGAAGAATTGGTTGTTGGACGTTGATCATCCTTTCACTCTGGGGGCAATAGATCTCCAGGATTATTATTTTGAACATAAGCGGCAGGAAATTGAAGCAATGCGCAAAGCCACCAAGGTTATTAAAGAAATAGGCAAAGAGTTCGGGCAAAAATTCGGCCGCAGTTATGATATGATCGAGACCTATAAATTAGAGGACGCTGAGGCTGCCATTGTTGTTCTTGGTTCGACAGCCGGCACAGCGAAAGTGGTCATAGAGGAAATGAGAAAGCAAGGCAAAAAAGTAGGCATGCTTAAACTTAGGGTTTTCCGGCCTTTCCCGTTTGATGATATCAGGGAAGCGCTGAAAGATGTAAAAATAGTCGGCGTAATGGATAGGCATGACGGATATAATGGTTACGTGGCGCCAGTGTGTTCTGAGGTTCGGTCCTGCCTATATGAGTTGGACAAGAAACCGAAGATCGCCAGCTATGTTTATGGTTTAGGCGGCCGGGATATCACTTTAGAAATGATCACTGAAATATATGAAGAACTTCTCAGCGGGAAAACAGATAATAACGCGAAATATATTGGCGTCAGGGAGTAAAAAGACTGTGCCAAAATGAATTATAGCACAATTTTTAGGAGGATTTAATATAATGGTAAATCTAAAAGAATTATCTAAAAGGCCGGAATTACTCAGTGGCGGGCACCGGCTCTGCTCTGGTTGTGGGGCAGGTATAATTGCCAGGCAGGTGATGATGGCAGCAGCAGACAGGCCAGTGGTCGTAGCCAATGCTACCGGCTGCCTGGAAGTATCTACAACCATTTATCCGTTCAGCGCTTGGAAGGCTCCATGGTTCCATAGCGCATTTGAAAACGCGGCAGCTTCCTGCAGTGGCATTGAAGCAGCGTATAAAGCCCTGAAAAGAACCGGGAAAGTTAATAAGGACATACGTTTTATTACTTTTGGCGGTGATGGCGGCACCTATGATATCGGCTTCCAGTCTTTATCCGGAGCTATGGAACGCCGGCACAGGATGCTGTATGTTTGTTATAATAATGAAGCCTATATGAATACCGGCATCCAGAGATCTTCCGCAACTCCTTTGGGAGCATATGCCTCTACTTCCCCGGTAGGTAAAGTGAAAAAAGGGAAGGAACAGATCAAGAAAGATTTGACCAAAGTCATGGTTGCGCATAATATTCCTTATGTAGCGCAATCCGCAGTCGGCTATTGGAATGACCTGATCACCAAAACACAGAAAGCCCTGGACATAGACGGGCCTACCTTTATAAACGTGCTGCAGCCGTGCCGTTTAGGCTGGGGTTATAATCCGGCAGACACAGCAGTTATCGGGAGGATGGCAGTAGAGACATGTTTTTGGCCGATCTATGAAGTAGTAGATGGTAAATACAAAATTAATGTTAAACCAAAAGAAAAAAAGCCGATCGAAGAGTATTTAAAACCCCAGTCGAGATTTAAACATCTTTTACGTCCGGAAAATGCCGGCATAGTGGCGGAGATTCAAAAGAATATTGACGAAAACTGGGCTTGGCTACTAATGATGGAAGAATGCACGAACAGATAGATGGCTGTAAGCGGATGGCGGACGGCAGTAAAAACAAAAAACATTGAAAATATAGTGTGATGACGAGATTGCCTGGTAGCTCAATGGGTTCGTGTCGCGACGAATAAGGAGCGACAAGCTACGAACGCCGCCGAGATGGTGAGGCGGCCGGAGGAGCAGAGCGGCCCGCGAGCGACAATTAGCGTAATAAGCACAAGTGAAAGTGATATAGTATAACGAGATTGCCTGGTAGCTCAATGGTGGAGCGAGCGGCTGTGATTAAAATTGCAGCTTCCACGAGAAATCGTGGTTGAAAAAGTGGGTGAATTCAGGGAACCCTGATTGCCGGAAGGCGTAAGGTAACCCTGAGCCAAGCTCCGAAGGAAAATCGGAGAAGGTGCAGAGACTATCCCGCAAGGGAGTACTCTAGAAATATTTGGGGGAAGCGCCCACTCTCTAAATCCGGGATCATTCGGACAAGAGAATGAGATAGTCCAAGCTCTGAAGAAACTCAGAGGATACTTGTAACCGCTAGGTTGTAGGTTCGAGTCCTACCCAGGCAGCCAATATTAGAAAAACCCCATATTTTATGGGGTTTTTCTATTAATGGGGATATATTAATTTGAAATAATCTGCTGTAATATAACAATAAATATTATTTAATGATTGACTTTTAGATACATTAGTGATACATTATTATTGTTATAATGATGTTTTATGTAAATATAAGCATGGGGGGGGGGTATTATGAAAGGGGAAACAAAAGAAGTTCGTTTTAAGCGAATTGCTGAAAGGCGGGTTCAACGGATTATTGATAGCTTTACCAGCTTATCACAGTGCTCAAACAAAAGAATGTACAAATGGAGTGATGAGCAACTTAGAAGAATGTGGGATTCAATTGAAAGTGCCTTTAGATCATGCAAAACCGGTTTTGAAAAATCAGAACCCGAAGAATTTAGATTATAGATCGGGAAAATAAGGAAGCTAATGTGATACTATTTAAAAAGATCCCATTTAGTTTTGAAGAGAAGAACTATGAAATACAAATATTCTATGATGATACATTAATAAATGTTATAGCTTTTCATAATCATTATCCTGTAAATGGTATTAGGCATCAAATTAAAATCTCTAAAAAGATTTCTATGCAGGGACTATTAGAGCAAGAGGTAGTAGGAGAACTCGTTGAGATGTCAAAAAGAGATATAATTGAAAAACGATGGGAACGATTGTTTAATAGAACTTAATAAGGGAACCCATTATGAAGAAAATTACTGCTATTATTGGAAGCCCAATAAAAGAGAGATCAAATACTGGGACATTAGTAAAAGATTTTCTGGAAATGGTAAAAAGCTTTGATAATACAATACAATATGAAGTGATTATACTTGGGGAAAAGAATGTTGCTATGTGTAAAGGGTGTTGGTCATGCACTCAAAAAGGTTCGTGTGTCATAATCGATGATCTGCAGGAGCTTCAGGAAAAACTATTGACTAGTGACTTAATTATACTAGGTAGTCCTGTATATGTTCAGCACGTTTCCGCACAATTTAAGGCTTTTACTGATAGATTGTTTATATGGTTTCATACATTAAGATTGATAGGTAAACCTGCTTTGACTGCGATTACAACATCTAGAACCGGCATTAGACCAACTGAAAAGTATCTAAATATGATTTTATTCCTTTTAGGGACTATTCCAATAGGTCATTTAAGAGGTATCGCCTATAGACCAGGCGAATTCCCCCAAAGAGATCAAATTAAGAGAAAATATAAAAAACTCGCAAGAAAAACTGCTTTAATTCTTTCAGGACAAGAAAAGGTACGCCCAAAAGTTTTAAATAGATATTATTTCTGGGGTATGAAGATGAAAGCAAAACATGGTGGTTCACAGCTTCCTTTTGAAAATGAATACTGGAAAAAGAAAGGATGGTTTAATAAATCTTTCTGTCAGGCTGCTAAAATATAAGTATTGGTATCGTGCCCCAACAAGTAGTTGAGAAGGTCGTATAGAACGGGCAGCCATTAACTTAAATTCCTGTAGTAAAATGCGGGAGTTTTTGTTTTGCTATTGACTTGTATGAGTAAAAAGAGATAAAATATATTTAATCTAACTAGGTATTGCCATCAGGCCCCTGTGGAACAGGTAGGGGTCTTATTTAATTTCCTTCTAAGGTGAAAGAGTAAAATATGTCAGATCCTTTATCGTTATTTTTTTTGGCTACAATCCTTATTGTTACCATACCTTCGTTCGTCTATTCGATTGGCTACCTAAAAAAAGAATATTCTCCTAAGAAAATATTATTAGGGCAGATCCTGACATTTTTGTTTGTCCTGTCTATGCTGGCGGTGGTTACAGTAAGTAATATGCTGGCTTTTCTTATTGCCTGGGAAATAATGTCCCTGGTTTCATATTTCCTGGTGGTATTTGATTCTGAACATGAAAAGTCAATACAAGCCGGGACGATTTACGTGGTCATGACCCACGCGGGTACTGCTTTTTTGGTAGCCGCGTTTTTGCTTTTGTACCAACACACGCATTCGTTTGATTTTAACCTCGTAAAAGTAGCCAGCCAAACGATCCCGGTACATACAAGAAACATTATTTTCATCTTTTTACTGATCGGGTTTGGGACCAAGGCCGGTATTGTCCCTTTGCATATTTGGCTGCCTTATGCTCATCCCCAGGCCCCCAGCCATATATCCAGCATGATGTCCGGCGTTATGATCAAGACCGCGATCTATGGCCTGATCAGATTTATAATTTACCTGTTAGGAGTCAACGACACCTGGTGGGGCACATTAGTACTGATCCTGGCGATTATTTCTTGCCTGGTGGGAATCATATACGCTTTAATGGAAAAGGATATTAAGAAGCTCTTAGCTTACAGCAGCGTGGAAAATATCGGGATAATCTTGTTTGGCGTGGGATTATCTATGTATTTTATGAGTAAAAATATGTCTTATTGGGCTGTATTTGCACTGATAGCAGGATTATATCATTTGATAAATCACGCTATTTTTAAAGGGTTGTTATTTTTATGCGCAGGCAGCGTATACAAAGCCGCTGGCACCAGGAATATGGAAAAATTAGGCGGCTTGATCCGTACCATGCCGATAACAGCAGCATGTTTCCTGATCGGCGCTATGGGCATATCTGCCTTGCCTCCGCTCAACGGGTTTGTCAGTGAATGGTTAACACTGCAGGCGTTTTTTATGGGCGCCTGGCATACTCCGGGGACTGATAAACTGTTTTTAGGATTTTGCGCCGCCATGTTGGCTTTGACCAGCGGCCTGGCAGCCGCTTGCTTTGTTAAAGCATTCGGTATAACTTTTTTAGCGAAACCCAGAAGCAGTTACGCGGAAAAAGCCATTGAATCGCCGGTTTCCATGAGATTTGGCATGTTGTTCCTGGCTGGATTGACCATTATTTTTGGTTTAGGGGCAGCAGTTATCATAAATATATTATCCCGGGTTGCAGGGGCTTCATTAGGCATTGATACCAGTGCGATGGTTTTTAGTGTTAATAATATTACTATTCATCCATTGGCAGGCAATGCTATGAGCTTATCCCCGCTGACCATGGCCTTGATCCTGGTGCTGTGCGGCTTATTAGGGTGGATTATTTACAAGGTATACCGGAAAAGAGCTATATCTTATAATACCTGGGATTGTGGTTATTACCGATTAGACGCGCGTCATGAATATACGGCTACAGGTTTTTCCAAGCCTTTACGGATCGCTTTTAGCTTCTTTTTGCGGCCATACCGGACCACAAAGAAGAGCGGGGAATCTTTTTATCATATTAAATCCATGACCTACGAAACCCATACTACGCCTGTTTTTAAAAAATATATATATAAGCCTGTGCTGGCCATAACCTTCAAATCCGCTAAATTCATGAGAAGGATCCAGCCAGGCAGTATCCATGTCTACCTGGCGTACATCGCAATAACAATATTTGTTTTGATCATATTGATAAGGAAGTTTTAGATGAGGTTCTTACCAGTGCTTTTAATTATAATCCTTGCTCCGCTTCTGGGTGGCTTGATCACCAAGATCAAGAATAACCTGAGAATGCGCCAGGGGCAAAGTATTTTCCAACCATATTATAACCTGGTAAAATATTTTAATAAGGAAGAAGTCGTCTCGGGGACATCTTCCTGGATATTCAAGATGGCTCCTTTCGCGATTTTCGCTTCATCGTTGGCAGCCTTATTTTATATGCGGGAATTCCTGGCTCTTATCTTCATCTTTGCCCTGGGGCGTTTTTTCTTATCACTGGCCGCGCTGGATACCGGCAGTACTTTTGGGGGAATGGGTTCATCCCGGGAGATGTTCATATCCAGTTTGAGCGAGCCAGTCGCTTGTTTAGCTTGTTTTGCCGTATCTTTGCAAAACGGCTCCACCGATCTTTTAGCATGGAAAAGTCTTCCCTTGGCGAATACTTCTGCTCTTATTGCCGGGGTTGCCCTGTTCCTGGTAATGATCGCAGAGACATCGCGTATCCCGATCGATAACCAGGAAACTCATTTGGAATTAACCATGATCCACGAAGCTATGATACTGGAGTATTCAGGCCGGTCCCTGGCGCTGATAGAGGCAGCCTCCTATATCAGGCAGATGATCTGGCTTTTAATAATAGCGCAGGTATTATTACCGCTAACCGATCCTGTTGGTATATCCGGCAGTCAATGGCTGCTGTGGTCGTGCTGGTATGCGGCTCGGATAGTAATTGTTGCCGCAGTTATTGCCCTGTTGGAAATAGCAGTCGCTAAAATGCGGTTATTCAGGGCGGTTGACTTTTTTGGTTTTGGTTTTGTTTTAGCTGCGATTGCTGTTTTATGCGCTGTATTGGGATATTAAACTGAGACTGTATCACAACACCTTTTTTAGCTGCAATTGTAGCTTTTTGGCTGTAACTGATCTTTTTTCAACTTACATATATTGATTATATATGCTCGTTTCAAAAATATCAGTTTCGCTCAAAAATCAGCAATTTCGCTTTAAAAAATATGTTATGACACAATCTCAAGGAGTTGGAAAAATGCAGGGATTAAGTATATTTGGATTATTAGTTGCTACTTTTTTAATGGTTATTGCCAAGAGGACTCCAGCCTTGGTCAGGAGTTTCCGGTACCAGTCATTTTTCCTCTTCCTGGCTACCCTGGTGATCGCGTTAGAAGAACGGCAACTAAATCTTTATGTGGTTGCAGGCCTGATCTTTGCCTTGAAAGTAATAGGGATACCCTATTTTCTGCAATATACCATGAAAAAAATAAATGTACGGGAAGACCTGGGATTGATAGCGAATACCCAGATCTCATTGCTTTTATCGTTAGGTTTTGCTTATCTTTCATGGATCTTCAGTAAGCAGCTTATGTCATCTTCAGAAACCACTGCCATTCTCCCGGCAGTGGCTTTTTTTATACTTTTGACCGGAATGTTCCTGATGATCTTCAGGTTGACTGCTATGGCCCAGATCATCGGATTACTGATAATGGAGAATGGGTTGTTCTTATTGGCTTCTGCGGTTTTGGGCGGCATGCCATTTTTTGTGGAAATAGCCATCTTTTTCGATGTTTTTGTAAGTGTAGTCATTATGGGCTTCTTTGTATACAGGATCAATAAGCTTTTTACGCATATTGATGTGAATAGATTATCACGGTTAAGAGGATAGGATACTAATGCTCTTGATATTTCTTCTGGTGGTACCGCTTATTCTGGCTGCCGGTGTTTTTCTGGCCAGGGATGCCAAATCTTTTGGGGTAGTTAATGCTCTGGGGTATTGTGGCATGCTCATTGTCAGCGCCTTGCTGTTACAAGAGGTAGTGGCTGGGCATGGAATGTTGATAGAGTGGCATTTCCTGGTAGCTGATATTTTAAGCGCGTATTTTATTTTTGTGATAGCGGTAGTGTCATTGGCAACCGCTCTCTATTCCATCGGATATATTAATAAGGATATCGAACAGGGAATAATTTCCCTGAAAAAAGCCAAGACCTATTACCTTTTCTTCAATATATTTTGTTTTTCCATGTTTTTAGTGCCGTTGGTCAATAACCTAGGCTTGATGTGGGTGGCGATAGAAATGACCACGCTGGTTTCCGCTTTTCTTGTCGGTTTCTACAACACCAAAAGATCAGTGGAAGCGGCCTGGAAATATATTATTATTTGTTCGGCGGGAATAATTTTTGCCTTATTAGGCACGATCTTATTTTTCTATGCTTTTTCCCTCTCCGGCTGCATGAAGAGCCTTAATTGGACAGAAGCGGTTTCTACCGCGGGATCGCTGGATCCTAAAGTCATCAGAATAGCTTTTATTTTTATTTTAGTAGGATATGGAACTAAAGCAGGATTAGCGCCTATGCATAATTGGCTGCCTGACGCGCATAGCCAGGCTGTCGGTCCGGTGAGCGCGCTGCTTTCCGGGGTTTTGTTGAAGACCGCGATTTACGCGATCCTCAGGTTCGGGTTCATAGTGATCAAAAGCGCGGGCTTTGCCTATTTCGGTAATTTATTGCTTTTGCTGGGAGTGATTTCACTGGTCATTTCCTGTTGTTTTATCCTGATCCAAAAGGACCTGAAACGGCTCCTGGCATACAGCAGCATAGAACATATAGGCATTATCGCTATCGGCCTCGGATTGGGAACGCCCTGGGGATTTTTGGGCGCGTTATTGCATGTTTTTAATCATGCGGTCACTAAATCCCTGATGTTTTTTGGGGCCAGTAATATAGTGAGGGCTTATGACACCCATAACCTGCATAGTATCCGGGGAGCAATCAAAACTTTGCCTTATACCGGGACCATGGTCCTACTGGGAATGTTTGCCTTGACCGGCTTCCCGCCATTTTCTATCTTTATGAGCGAGTTCCTGATCATTATGGGAGCGTTTAGTAAAGGGGCCTATTTCATAGCCGGGACTCTATTGCTGTTTTTGGTAATTATTTTCGGCGCTTTTATGTACCGGTTCAGCGAAATGCTTTTTGGCCATCTACCTAAGAATAGAGTCGTGCAAAAAGAACCGCTCAGCGGGAAACTGGCTTTCGCTTTCTTGTTAGTACTGATCAGTGCCGCCGGACCGGCATTGATCTATTTTAGAAAGGATTTGTTATGCCTGGTGCAGAACTTATTAACATTATAAACAAGAAGCTGCCGGATTTTAAAGTAGTAGCAGTCACTCGGCCTTATCCTGATGAGCTCGTGATCCAGGTCAAAGCAGAGGATTTTAAGAAAGTATGCCTGGCTGTGCATGAACATCTGTCTTCCTCGGTAATGTCCTTCTTTGCCGTGGATGACCGGCAACAACAGGGAAAATTTATTCTTTATTGCTATTTTATCAATGTGCCGCTGCATCAGTGGGTGGCAGTGAGACTGGATATTTCACCGGCTGATCCGTATTTTGAGGCTATATCAAAAGATATTTATTCAGCTCATTTGTTTGAAAGGGAAATTTGGGAAATGTTCGGCCTGGAGCCAAAAGGCAATCCAGACCTGCGAAGATTACGGCTGCACGATGAGGTCTGGCCGGTTGGCAATTATCCATTACGAAAAGATTTCCAGACAGTCACAGAAGGGGAAAAGAAAGATTACAAATTTACCCGGGTGGAAGGCGAGGGGATATTTGAAGTGCCGGTCGGCCCGGTACATGCCGGCATCATCGGCCCCGGGCATTTTCGCTTTAGCGTGGCCGGGGAACCGATCATTAACCTGGAAGCCAGGCTGGGCTTTACTCACCGGGGCGTAGAAAAACTATTTGAAGGTAAAAGCCTGCCTGCCGGTTTGCAATTAGCAGAATGTATATCCGGGGAGTCGGCTTTTGCCCATAGTCTGGCATTTTGTCAGGCAGCTGAAAAGATAGCCGGGATAACAGTGGATAAAAAAACTGCCTATTGGAGATCTATTCTCTTAGAAGTAGAAAGAATGTACAATCATGTTAATGATATAGGCGGGATCGCCCTGGATGTTGGTTTCAGTTTTCCGGCAGCCCTGGCCGCTATAATTAAAGAATCGATCTTGCAGGCCAATGAAAAACTTACCGGCAACAGGTATCTAAAAGGGGTGAATAAGCTGGGAGGCATATCATTGAAAATGGATCAGTCCCGGCACGAAGAGCTAACAACATCATTAGGTAGGATCAGGGAAGATTTTGCGGTATTGGTTAATATCCTGGAAGAAAGTGTTTCCTTTATGGATAGGGTAGACGGCACCGGCACTCTTAAGAAAGAAATAGCTGAGGATCTGGGAGTGCTTGGCCTGGCTGGCCGCGCTTCCGGGATACCAATTGACCTGAGAAAGATCTTTCCCGGTGTTTACCAGGAAGCCGGGATCAAGATTATCACCGCTCAAACCGGAGATGTGCTGGCCAGATTAAAAGTCAGAATAGAAGAATTTGCTGAGTCAGGGCGCTTAACCGCTGAATTCTTAAGCAAGATCAGCACAGCTGAAACAACAGGCAGCAAGAGTGGCCCTGCAGTCGATGGTGCTTTAGGTTATAGTGAAGGCTGGAGGGGCCCGGTCCTGTATTGGCTTAAAACCGGTACTGAAGGGCTTATTGAAAGATGCAAGATAGTTGATCCGTCTTTTCATAACTGGCCGGGATTGTCTTATGCGGTATTAGGAGAGATTATTCCTGATTTTCCGCTCTGTAATAAGAGTTTTGACCTATCTTACTCAGGGAGCGATTTGTAACCCCAATGTATAAAATATTAAAAACCAGATTATTAAAGAAAGTAATGACCAGGTCTCTAAAACCAGGGCAAACCTCTGCGCTTGAATCTGCAGGTCTGGAGCTCAAAAAAGAGATCCGCCGGAAGTTTGGCCGATCCTTGCATATACGGGAAGTGGACACCGGATCCTGCGGGGCGTGTGAATCAGAGATCATTGCCGCGAATAATCCTATTTATGATATACAAAGGTTTGGTATTAATTTCGTAGCTTCGCCAAGGCATGCTGATGCCCTGATGGTAACCGGCCCGTTATCTAAAAATATGGAGATCGCCCTGAAGAAAACGTACGAAGCCATGCCTGAGCCAAAATTTGTCATAACTGTCGGCGATTGCGCTTTAGATGGCGGGCTATTCAAGGGATCATACTATATTGATAAGAAAATTAATGAAGTGGTCCCGGTAGTATTACATATCCCGGGCTGTCCTCCCAGCCCGTCAACGATCATACAGGCGCTATTGGATTTTATGAAGAAATAATTTTATATTAGTGCCGCTTTTTCCCCTGGCCTCTTCCTTGATCATGCCTGCTTGGGTGGAAATACCAGCCGTCGTAATGGCTGTGATTGTGCGTATACCGCCGGTATTCTTCATCCCGTATAGCAATGATCCGGGTGTACTTATGACGACGGATCTCCAAGGGCAGTCTTTCATAGCGGATCATGATCCAGGGCCCATCATAACTGGCAGCATAGTACCAGACATTACCCCGGCACAGGTAATAATGAGAGTCAGAATAAAACAAGTCATAAGTCACCCCGCCAGCTACATAGAAACCCAGCGCTGGAGGGGCAATGAACACAGGAGGCTCAGCGATCACGACTCTTGGTGAAGCACCTATATTAACATTCAGGTGTACACCAACATCTGCCGCTTGAGCCTTAATAAGCCCGGTTAACAAGAAAAAGGAACAGAGCAGCAAGCTCATTTTTTTCATAAAATCCCTCCGGTAAAATTAAGTTGCGGTCCTAAAGTAGATCCTTCATTAATATAGACAAAATACAAACAATATAGTTCCCCGTTAGGGCGTGTAATTCTGCTTGACAATCCCGCTTAATACGTGTATATTTAGGTATACCTAACTATTATTAGAGGGGAACCCTAATATGCCAACAAAGAACCAGGAAGACTATCTGGAAACAATATTCCACCTTGAGTCTGAAGAAAGGACGCCTACGACCCAGGAGATAGCCCGGCATCTTAAGATATCCTCTGCCTCGGTTTCTGAAAACCTGAAGAAATTGGCCAAAGATGACCTGGTAAAACATTCCCCCTATAAAGGTGTGACTCTTACCCCTAAAGGAAGGAATATCGCTCTTGATGTAGTAAGGCGTCATCGGCTGGCTGAGCGGTTCCTGGTTGATAAGCTGGGACTGAAATGGGAAAAAGTGCATGAAGAAGCCCATAAAATAGAACATGGTATATCCAGAGTAGTCGGTAATAAATTATATGAAGTATTAGGAAAACCAAAAACCTGTCCTCATGGTAATCCTCTTCCTGATGCCAAAGGGCATATTAAAGAGGAACTATCATACCCGCTTGACACCCTGCAAAAGAATGATAAAGCCAAAATAGTAAAGATCACAGACGAAGATCCAAAACTCCTTTGCTATCTTGCGACCTTGGGTTTATTACCCAAAATGAAAATACGCATTGAAGAAAAAGCGCCCTTTGACGGGCCGATCATGGTGAAAGTTGGTGAAGCGACCTATGCGTTGGGTAAAAAGATCGCTGAATCTATCTGGGTGAGAAAATATGAACATGAATAATTACCAGTCAGAAATACAAAAGATCAGGCGGCAGACCAGCTTTACCATAGCCCTGGTCGGCAATCCTAATGTGGGTAAATCAACCATCTTTAATCATTTAACCGGATTAGGCGCGGTCACTGCCAATTACCCCGGTAAAACAGTCGCTCTTAATATCGGTCCCGCAGAATACCAGGGTTTGTCCATCGGGATAATTGATCTTCCCGGGACATATTCGCTGGGGTCTGTTTCCGAGGACCAGTTTGTGGCCAGGCAGGAAATTCTCGAAGGCCATGCTAATGTTGTGGTGGTCATAGTAGATGCCACCAACCTGGAACGCAATTTATATATGGTACTCCAGCTTATTGACCTTGGCTTCCCGGTAGTTGTTGCGTGTAACTTAATGGACCTTGCCGCGAAACATAATATCTGCGTGAATACTGCTAAACTCAGTGAATACTTAGGAGTGCCGGTCATCCCTATGACCGCGACCACAGGGGAAGGCATAGACAAACTGATAGAAACCTGTATTGATATAGCGCAGCATACTATGGCCATTAACGCTAAATTACCGGCGTATGGTAAAGATATCATGGACCATATAAATGAGCTTACACAGATCATCAATAAATATATGATAGACAAACCGTATAATTTATCAGCCAGGGCTGTGGCTGTTCTCATTCTTGAGCAAGATGAAGAATTTATTAAGATTTTGGCCGCTGGCCAGCAAGGCCAGTATGTATTGGGTAAGGCCAAAGCTATACTAGAGAATATCGAAAAAACTCACGGGGAAAAACCAGCCATCAGGATTGCCAGGGAACGGCATGGTTATGAAGGATTTTTAGCTGATAAAGTACAACAGATCGGAATATGCCAAGTATCACTTTCTACCAAACTATGGCGTTTTTCTCTTAAGCCGGTCACTGGATTGCCTATTTTATTAGCCGGCCTGATCGTGGTATTTCTGGTAATGTATTATATTGGCGGTTTTCTGGCAACTGGATTCGATCTTTTGTGGACAAGCTACATTTCGCCATATATAAAGGCTGCAGTTTTTAACCTCTTTGGCCATAATACTTTTGCTAAAACAATGCTTTGGGGATTCGATGCAGGCATCCAGGCGGCGCTTTCGGTTGGTATCCCATATATCTTGACTTTTTATATAATGCTGGCTTTTCTTGAAGATACTGGGTATTTGAATTCGATCGCTTTCCTTACTGATAGTCTGATGCATAAGATAGGCTTGCATGGGAGATCGATCATTCCAATTATTGCGGGTGCAGGCTGCAATGTCCCGGCCATACTAGGAACCAGGGTATTAACTACTCGCCGGGAAAAGATCATTGCCTGTACTTTAATAACCTTAGTGCCGTGCAGCGCTAGAACAGCTATAATTATGGGTGCTGTTGCTTTTTTTGCCGGTTGGCAATGGGCTTTAGCTATCTATCTGATCGATTTTCTGCTCGGGATCCTGATCGGTCGCATGATGGCGGTATTTTTACCGGGGCAGTCATCAGGGTTAGTCATGGAAATGTTCCCTTTCCGGATGCCAAAAGTGGCCACGGTGCTAAAAAAGACCTGGTATAGGTTTAAAGAGTTCCTAATAGTTGCAATACCCATCATAGCTATTGGAAGTTTGGTCTTGGGAAGCTTGTATGAGACTAAGTACTTGTGGTATATCACCCGCCCAATGAGTTTTATAATTGAAAATTGGCTTGGTCTCCCGTCCGTGGCTGGGATATGTTTATTGTTTGGCATTCTCAGAAAAGAGCTGGCGCTCCAGCTTTTATTGGCTTTAGCGATTGTGCAGTATGGCCCAAATGTCCAGAACTTGTTGCATTTTATGAATAAACAACAGATCTTTATCTTTGGTTTAGTAACTACTCTCTATATTCCTTGTATCGCGGCGATCTCGGTGCTGATCAAGGAGCTCAGCTGGAAAACAGCTGTTCTGATCACACTTTTTACTATTACGCTGGCGGTGGTTGTGGGCGGGTTGGCCAACCAGGCGCTGAATATTTTTCATCTTTTCTAAGGAGCTGGGCATGAAAGACAAAATTGCTATTAGTTTATTAGCGCTCCTGCTTCTGGTAAATGTAATTTATTTCATTAATAGCGTTGGTGAGTCTCCGGCAGAGATTAAAAAGGCCCATGATTTTATCAGTACCGGTGATAAATACCTGGCGCGGCGCCAGTGGCAAGAAGCTGCTACTGAGTATGCGAAAGCAGAAACAATATTCCGGAAAAGAGGAAAGGACAACGAAGCCGGGGAAATGGCTTATCTGGTGAAACAGATCGGGATTATCGAATCCCTGGCCTTAAAAAAAGAAAAAGAACCCGCACCAGTAGCGAAAATAGTCCCCATGAGGCCAATAGAACCTAAAACCTTATACAAACCAGAACCCAGTCAAAAAGCCGCTGCTTTAAAGAAAGTCATTAACGACAAAATCGTTAATATTGACGCTTATTTTAATCTTGGCAATACTTATTATTCCCTGGGCCGGTATGCTGAAGCAGAGGAAGCCTATAAGAAGGTTCTGGCAGTACAACCTATGGATTTTCAGGCTTATAACGGGATCGGCAATTGCTATAATGCCATGGGGAAGTACGCTAATGCTATAGCCGCCTATCAGACTTCAATAAATTTAAAGATTAATAATTTTAATGCTTTTAATAATATGGGCAACACTTACCGTAATATGAATAATAATGAGCAAGCTTTGGCTGCCTACCAGAAAGCCCTGGAACTAAAACCCAACAGCGCAGATGTGTATTATAATCTCGGAGTAACCCATAATCTTCTGGGGCAAAAGAAACAAGCTCAGAAGATGTTATCCAAAGCTAAAATGTTATATGAAGAACATAATAATGGCGCTGGGGCACAAAGAGCGGCAAGGGCCCTGCAGAATTTATAGGCCTTCAAGTCATTTCCCCAATATAAATTCTTTGGTTTTATCTCCACCTTTGTTACAATCAGCATAGACCTTAAGAACAGCTTTGGGATTTTTAGCCAATTCAGGCAGATTATATACTGCTTTCTGCGCGTCCTTGGTCTGTTGGGTACTGAAAGCCTGCTCAATTATTTTTTTCCCATTCAAAGAGACAACAATTTCTTCAATATGATGGGCGTCAGGGTCCCTGGTCCCATGCAGCACGGTTACCTCGATTTGGGTTGCGTCAAGGTTTTTTACCTGGATCGCCGTTGGCGGGTGAGCTAAAGCTATGCCGGGATAGAATAACAGAGCCAGGGCTATGAGCAAGATTTTTTTCATAGAACCTCCCTTTGACGATTTTATTCATCATAACACAGATATCGGAATAATAAAATATAAAGTTGAGACAGGGGCCAATTTTATGCTATCATTTCCTCAGTAAGCAGGTATTTATAAAAGGAGGAAATATGCGGCAAAAGTTTTATTTACCCGTTGTTGTTTTAGTTTGGCTGGTGCTCGCTGTCGGCAATCTATTGGCTGCCGAAGAAGTAGAATGGTGTCCGACATCCATTGGCCCGGTCACTACCTGGACCGCCCCGGTTTGCGGCGCGAAGACCTGGTATGCCATTCCGCGTTTTTATTTTACCAATTTCAAGAAATTTTACGATAACAATGGTGACAAACAGAGTGTCGGTGACGATACTAGACTGACTCAGCAGCAACAAATGATCTTTGCGGCATATGGTTTGAGTGATAAGTTGGAACTGAATGCCCAAGTAGCTTTGGTCCAAAATCATGCTACGATAGGTGACCTAACAGCCAACTCCACAGGTTGGGCTGATTCTTATTTGATCCTACGTGACTGCTTCTTGATGGAGCAGGCCCAAGCCCCGTGTATTACCGGAATGCTGCAACTAAAACTGCCTACCGGTAAATATCAACATGCCGATGCTGATAAATTAGGGACAGATATAACCGGGACTGGCTCAACAGACCTAGGCGTAGGCCTGGTAGCTACTAAAAAATTAAAACCTGTCATATTGCATGGAGACCTGTCAATATTCCACCCCTTTGAGGTAACTGTGGATGATGTAGAGGTCCAATACGGGAATTGGGTGACCTATGATCTGGGGGCGGAATATTTTATAGAAAACGGTGTTAATTTTATGTTGGAAATGAACGGTTTCTGGCAAGGTAAAGAAGAAGATGACGGGACTACGGTGGATGAATCAGACGTCACCTACTTGCAATTGACCCCTGGAATAGGTTATACCTACAAAAGTTTCACTACTTTGCTGGCTTATCAAATGCCTTTGTCTGGGAAGAACGCTTTTATTAATGAAACCTGGATCATAAATTTCCTGGTTTCATTCTAAAGCGCATATATAGTTTTGACAGGGGACTCCCGTGAAAAACACGGGAGTTTCTTTTTAATTGACAAAGAGCATTGATTTGTGTTACTTAATTTATAATTGTAACACAAGGGGCGATAATGTCCAAACTAATACGATTCGGTGTTTCTCTGGAAGACGATCTCCTGGAGCGATTTGACCATTTGATCAAGGAGAAAAATTATACTAACCGGTCAGAGGCTTTCCGTGATCTCATACGCCAGGAACTGGTACAGAAACAATGGCATAGCAGCGGTGAAGTGGCCGGAGCTATCACCCTTATCTATGATCATCATAAACGGGAACTTGTCAATAAGCTGACCAATATCCAGCATGATTTTGGCCGCATAATTATATCCTCCCAGCATACTCACCTGGACCATGACAATTGCCTGGAGATAATAGCAGTCAAAGGTAATCCTGGAGAGGTACAAAAATTAGCTAACAACTTGAAGTCAGTAAAGGGGGTGAAACACGGGACGCTGAGTATGTCCAGCACTGGAAAAGATATTTAGGTAAGGGTATATTTTTTTGCCTAATAGTAGCACGATTAGTATAATAATAACACGAATATAGGAGTAAAAATGATACGCAGAATAGTTCTGTTATTATCGGCCATCAGTTGTCTTTCGGTTCCTGTTTTTTCAGCCGAAGAAGAGTGGTGCCCGCCTTCAGCCGGCCCAGTCACTACCTGGACGGCACCCGTATGTGGTAAAGGAAATTTTGTAACACAGCCCATCATATTTTTTATAAACACTCGCGGGACCTATGATAATTCTGGTAATTATAATTCTTTACCTGAAGATGATAAGAATAAATCGAATCAGTTCGTGATCTTTATGCAGTACGGTCTTACAGACAGACTGGAAGTGGATGGTCAGGCTGTTTATCAAAAGAGTTTTATCCGGCAGTCCGGAGTGGAAGCGGACAGCGCAGGGTTAGGAGATAGCTATCTTTTTGCCAGGTACTGCCTGAAGGAAGAAACCCCAGATCTTCCTCAGGTGACTTTAGTAGGCCAATTAAAAGTTCCTACCGGTAAATTCGAAAACTTGAACCCTGATGTCTTAGGAACAGATGCCAGGGGGAGCGGGTCTTATGATCCTGGATTGGGGATTATCTTGACTAAAAGAACCAAGCCTTTTATTATTCATGCTGATGCCAGCGTGAGCCAACCGCTTAAAGCGGATGTTGATAATATTCCCACCAAGTACGGTACTTATTTGAATGGTGATGTCGGGATAGAGTGTTTCATCTACCAAGGATTGAATTTACTCTTTGAAGCTAATGGTTTTTATCAGGGCAAAACAGACCTCGCTGGCACGAAAATAGATGATTCAAACAGTGAATACCTTATGCTCACTCCCGGGATCGGCTGGTCGAATGACCAAGTACAGGCATTGCTGGCTTATCAACGAATAGTCTCAGGGAAAAACACGGATGTCACCGCGGCTCTGGTGTTGACCCTGGTTTATACATTTTAAAAGGAGAATAAAATGCACATTCCTGATGGGTTTCTAGCCCCGAACGCCTGGGTTCCAACCTGGGCTATAGCGATTGGCTGGATTAGCTATTGCCTAAAGAAAACCAGATCAATACTAAATGATAAAACTATTCCCCTAATGGGCGTAATGAGCGCCTTTATCTTTGCCGCGCAAATGGTGAACTTCCCGATAGCCGGCGGGACATCGGGGCATTTGCTGGGAGGAGTACTGGCCGGAGTGCTGCTTGGGCCATATACTGGCAGCCTGGTAATTGCCGTGGTATTAAGTGCCCAGTGCCTTATTTTTCAGGATGGCGGGATTACTGCTTTAGGAGCAAATATAGTGAATATGTCTTTGATCGGTACAGGAGGAGGATATTTAATATATAAATTGATTAACTCTATATGGTCAGGTCCAGCAGGTAAAAAAATAGGCGTGGTTACGGCAAGTTGGTTTTCCGTGTTGCTGGCAGCTACTGCTTGTTCTTTGGAGCTGGCTTTTTCCGGAACAATTCCCTTAAAGGTAGTATTGGCGGCTATGGTTGGGGTGCATGCTGTAATTGGCGTAGGAGAAGCAATTATCACTTTTTTGGTATGGAGCTACGTTATGAAAGTAAGAGCAGACTTGCTATACAGTTATCAGTTGATGGGGGTGAATCATGAATAGAAGAGATATTTTGATCGGCTTAGGGATAGCCCTCCTCGTAGCTATAATCCTCTCTCCTTTCGCTTCTCCTCATCCTGACGGCTTGGAGCGGGTGGCTGAAGATAAGGGTTTTCTGGAAAAGGGAGAAGGTAAACCGCTAGTGGTTTCTCCGATACCTGATTATACCTTTCCCGGGATACAGAATGAAAAAGCAGCCACTGCTATGGCTGGAATTGCGGGGACACTGGTAGTTTTTGGCCTGGGTTATGGACTAGCAAAATTATTAAAAAAATAATAATATTATTATTTGGTAGAAAATAGTCAAGAGAAAGCGGAAAGCGCCAATGTACTTACCCCGGAGAATAAGGTAAAAGATCATCAGTCAGGATAAAAAACATCTTGGCAATAAGAAAGCGGGGTGAGCCAAATGAAAAAATACCAACAGGGGTCTTTAGATCCGCAGGTCTTGACTAATGCTATTTGGCGGGCGGCGTACAAGGATTACCGGAAAAAATGCCATAATCCAGGCTGTAAGATCGCCGAGAAACTAAACAGTTGGCTGGATGAGTGGCTGGAAGTAGAAAAGCAGATTAAAGCCAGTTTTAGCCAGAGATAAACAGTATAAAGAATATACAGGCTAAAAAACCAGGTGGATAAAAGTCAATTATTTGTGGAAATAGTAGATTGACTATTTTCTACTAAAGTAATATTATTAGAGCCGGGAATTAATTCCCGGCTTTTATTGTTTAAGGAGGAAATATGCCAAGTAAAATATTACTGGTTGACGATGACCCGGAATTCAGGGAAGAATTCAGAGAGTACTTTGACGATTTTGAATTTATAGAAGCGGGTAACGGCAAAGAAGCGCTGGAAACCTTAAGGAAACCAAACGAGATCGACCTGGTGATCCTGGATGTCAGAATGCCGGGCATGGATGGACTGGAAGTATTGAGCAGGATCAGGGAAATAGCGCCGGACGTAGGGATCATTATTTCTACCGGGTACAGCACAAAAGACACGGCTATAGAAGCTTTTCGGAACAAAGCGGATAATTACCTGGAAAAGCCTTTGGATATTGAAGCTACCAGGGAAATAATCGATAAGGTCCTGGACAGCAAGAAGGGCTTGCCTGATTTCGCGGCTAGTGATATTACGGATAAAATAGTGCGGGTTAAATATTTCATCGAGAAGAACTGCTTCAAGAAGGTGACCTTGGAAGACGCGGCCGCGGCCGTGTGCCTAAGTCCAAAATACCTAAGCCGTGTTTTTAAAGAGCAAACCAGGCGGGGATTTAATGATTATAAGTTAGCTATAAAGATGGACAAAGCAAAAGACCTCTTGCTGGAGACAGGTTATAACGTAAACCAGGTTTCAGACCGGCTGGGTTATGAAAATGTGGAGTCTTTTATCAGACAATTCAAGAAAATGGCTAAAACCACTCCCAGCGCTTACCGTCGGAAAACTAAGAATAAACGTAAAGGTAAATAATATGAATCAAAGGGTAGCTATAGGACAATGGCTCCGCGCAAATTGGGGACGGGCAGCATCTATGAGCGCGGTTATCATTTCCCTGGCTTGGATCAGCAGGTATAATTATCTATTATTTCACAGCTTGGTGGAAATATTTGCCGTGATCGTGGCCGGGAGTGTTTTTATTATAGTCTGGAATTCGCGCCGTTTTCTGCAGAATAGTTATTTTATTTTTCTGGGAGTGACGGCTCTTTTTATCGGCTTTATACTGCTCCTACATGCTCTGGCCTATAAAGGAATGAATATTTTCAGTGAGCAGGGGGCTAATGTGGCTACCCAGCTATGGGTTTTATCCAGATATATTTTGGGGTTTTCTTTTATCCTGGCGCCTTTAGCTATCAAACGCCACATAAATATGGACCGGCTTTTGGCTGGATACGCATTAATAGTGGGGTTGTTATTAGGGACGATCTTTTACTGGAAAGTATTTCCTGTTTGTTATATTGAGGGCTCAGGGCTGACGACATTCAAAAAGAGCAGTGAATATATCAGTGTTTTTACTTTTTTAGCAGCCTTGGTAATGATCGCCAAGAGCCGTCTATCTTTTGACCTTGAAGTCCGGAACTGGTTGATGGCTTGTTTGGCGGCTTTTGCCATTTCCGAATTGTTCTTTTTCTCTTACATTAATGTATATGGGATCTCTAACACCCTTGGACATTTTTTTGAATTAGCCGGATTTTATCTGCTTTATAAGGCTACGGTGGAGATCGGCTTGGCCAAGCCATACCAATTAATATTCCGGGAATTGAAACATAGCGAAGAACTGTTACAACATAATCGGGAAGAACTGGCACAGCTGGTAATCCAGAGAACCGCAGAACTGGCTACGGCCAACGCCCAATTACAAGCGGACATGACAGAATTACAGGACAAAGAAATCCGGATCAAAACCAATAATGAATTGTTGAAATTACGGACGCAGGCTTTTTCCCGTAAAGAATATCTCGATCATGTGGTAAGACTGGTGCGGGACCTGGCAGGCTGCCACTGCGTCGGGATCAGGGTAGTCAATGATGAAGGGAAAATACCGTATGAATCTTATACCGGATTCAGCCAACAATTTTGGGAATCAGAGAATTGGTTGGAATTAGCCAAAGATCAGTGTGCTTGCATCCGGGTGATCGCTGGTACGCCGGAACCACAAGATCTCCCAGCCTTGACCAAGGGCGGGTCTTTCTGCTGCGGTAATATTCTGTCTTTTGTCGCTAACCTTTCTGCGCAAGAGCAAAGCAGGTTCAGGGGAGTATGCGTAAAGCAAGGTTATGCCACGGTAATAATTATACCGATCAAGTATAATGAAAAGAACTATGGCGCCATCCATTTAGCTGATAAAAGAGCCGTGGCGGTCAGTGCCCAGAAGTTAGAGTTCCTGGAAGCATTGACCCCTATTATAGGAGAGGGCATATATAAATTTATCATGGCGGATAAAATGGAAGAAGCCAAGAAAGAATTGGCCGATGCTAAACGTCTCTCAGATATCGGGGTGTTGGCCGCTACTGTAGCCCATGAACTCCGAAATCCCCTTGCTGCTATGCGCATGGCTTCCTATAATATCCGGAAAAAAGCCCAGAATCCGCTATTGGATAAACACCTGGATAATATAGAAAAGAAAATAACCGAGAGTAACCAGATCATTAATAATTTGCTTTTCTATTCCCGCTTAAAGACACCGCATTATGAAGTCGCTGATCTGGCCGATATTCTTGAAGAATGCATTAACTTGGCAAAAGAACGTTTCCAAGGCAAGCCGATAACGGTCAGTAAAAATACCGGGACTCAGTATGATTCGATCATAGAAGCCGATCCTCTGCTGATGAAAGAATTATTCAGTAATATATTGAATAACGCTTATGATGCTATAAACCAGGCTGAAGGAAAGATAGAAATAGGGTTTAAAATAGATCCGGAAAAAGACGGGGTAATTAGTATCTATATTAAGGATAATGGCGTAGGAATGGACCCGGAGATACTTAAAAAAGCGCATGAGCCTTTCTTTACCACTAAATCAAAGGGTACCGGCCTAGGACTGAGCGTCTGTAATCAGATCGTGCATGTTCATAAAGGGGCTATTTCCATAGAAAGTAAAAAAGGCACAGGGACGACTATAACTATAGGTGTACCAAGGAAGGTCAAATGACAAGAAAAATATTAATTATTGACGATGATACGGAATTATGCGAAGAATTGTCCCAGATCCTGCAGGACCAGGGATATCTGGTGGATCTGGCCTATGACGGCAGGAGCGGCGAAAAAAAGATTGACCATAACCAGTATGATATTGTGATCCTTGATTATAAATTGCCCGGGGAAAACGGCGGGGAAGTACTTAAGCGGATTAAAGCTAAGAAACCGGGACTGGCGGTTTTTATAGTTTCCGGCCGCCCCCAGTTGGAGAAATATTTAGAAGAAGAAAAATTATCCCGCCTGGTCGCCGGGGTTATGAACAAACCATTTGATGTTGAAGTACTATTGGCAAAAATAAAAACGCCATAAACGAAAGTATAAACTAGATATAATACCTGCTGTTTTGGCTGCCCAAGCGAAACAGCAGGATTTTTTATTAGTAGAAATAAGTCAATAAAAAGCAGAACCAGCCAATTAACATTTTGCCAGGGAAGAAGTATACTTACAACTGTAATTAAGATCAGCATTAGAGGACCGTATGAAAAAAAAGATATTAATAATTGACGATGATGTGATCTTCCTGGAAGAACTGAAAGAAATTATTGAGGCTAATGGTTTTAATGCCATAAGCCTAAAAGACCCCCTGCTGGTCAAAGAGGTGGTCAAGGCAGAAAAACCGGATTTGATCTTATTGGACCTGAAGATGCCGGGTAAAAGCGGTTTCCAGGTAGCCGATGAACTCAAACACGCTACTGAATTTTCCCGCCTGCCGGTTATTGCCATGTCCGGCTTTTTTACTCAAACCGAGCATTATTTATTGATGCAGCTTTGCGGTATCCAAAAATGTATTAAAAAACCTTTCCCTCCTGCGGAAATGCTGAATCTGATCAACCTAGCCTTAGAAAATCGCGCCTAGTTTCGGCCCGAAGAGACGGGCAATAAAATTAATAAAAAGGGGGTATTTATGGAAATAACCGCGCAAGATGAGAAAGAAGTAGTACAGGTTTACCGCAAGGCCAAAGCTTTAAGATTTGCCGATATTGAAATGGCTATTCAGGAAGGTGCACGGGTCAAATTATGGTTGACTGAGAAAATGAAGTAAAACTAAAAAGAGGAGGAAACAGAAATGAAAAGTACAATTTATTTGGTAAGTATTTTGTTTTTGCTGTTTAGCGGTGCAAGTTATGCCGCCAATGTCGGGGATATAGTAGGAGGTTATCCTGCTGGCTACAACCCCAATAATCCAGGTGAATTCACTGAACATATTGGCGAGCCGATAGCAGTGACTTTCACGCCAACCACAACCGCCCAGTCGCCGGATATAGGTACAATGCAAGGTCCTTTCCCTGCCGGATTCGGTTATAAGCCGGGAACGACGACTCCAAGTGATGAATTTTTGGATGCTATAGATGAACGGGAGAAGGTTGACCGGGAACATAGAAGTATATCCATGAAAAGATCAGTACTGGTAAAAGAAAGCAGCCTTGATTTTACTAATAATGTGACCGTGGTAGTTACCGGGAATGATCCCGGCAGCTCTGACAGTATCCAATATTATGTAGGTTATAAGTTAGTTACCATAGCCTGGTAAACAAAACCCTAATGAAGGAGATGCAAATAATGGCCAAAATCAAGGAAGAACTGGTAGTCATGATGAATAAGGCCCTGGAATTGGAACATGCCGCGCGGATACAGTATCTGGCGCACGCGGAATTAGTCAAGGGCTTGAACGCGGAAAAGATCATCGAGCGGCTTAAAGAAATAGCCGGTGATGAGGGAAAACATGAAGAGAAATTCCGTAATTTAATAGGCAGCTTTTTAGGCGGGGAGCCAGTGATGAGTATAGCCTCGACCCATCGGGCCGGAGAAATACAAGCTATCCTGGAAATTAACCTGAAAGGGGAAAAAGAAGCGATTGATTTCTATAAACAGATCTACCAGAAAGCTTTTGATAATAAAGCAGCGCTGCCATATGAATTTGAAACCCTGGAACATGAACTCAGGCATATTATTATCGATGAACAGGAGCATGTGACGGAATTGTCCCTGCTGCTGGGGAAATAAACCTGGCAGTAAAAATTATTAGCAAAGGAGGAGACTATTATGATTAAGTACAGGAGCGGGCAGAAACTGAAATGTTCACCTTGCGGAAGAGAAGTAATAATCGATGATTGCGGTACTTCAGCCACTACTATCTGGTGCTGCGGTAAACCAATGAGATCAGGCCGCAACAGCAAAGCGACAAAGAAAGAAGCGAAAAAAAGCCGGAATTAATATATTAAGAAGAAAAAATGATGAGCGAATGCCAGATGAAATAGTGACTAAGGAGGAAGGCCATGAGCCAGATAAAAGACTTATTCCAGAGCGCAGACTGGAAAACCGAGAAACATGTCCCGGTGATCGAGGTCCCGAAAACCGTAAAAAAAGGGGAATTTTTCAAAGTCCTCGTAACAGTCGGCAAGGAAATACCTCATCCGAATAAAACAGAACATCATATCCGCTGGATAGAGGTTTATTTCCAGCCGGAAAACGAAAAATTTCCTTACCAGATAGGGCAATTTGTTTTTACCAGCCATGGGGAATCGGTTCAAGGGCCGGATACCAGCTCAGTTTATACCCATTCAGAAGGCAGTTTGAGCTTCAAAACGGATAAATCCGGGACAATACTGGCGAGCGCTTACTGCAATATTCATGGCCTCTGGCAAAGCGCTGTTGAGATAGAAGTAAAATAGTAAAGGGGGAAAGAATGCAGCCAATAGGTCCATTAATGAAGGAACACAGGCTGATAGAGCAGTTGATCAAGTATATGTCCAAAGAACTGGAAAAGATCAGGCAGGAACGCCAGGCGGATATAGGCAATATAGACATGATCCTTGATTTTATCAAGACCTATGCTGATAAATGCCATCATGGAAAAGAAGAAGATATCCTGTTCCAAGGCCTGGATAAAAAACCTCTTATCCCAGAGCACCGTAAAATACTACAGGAACTGCTGGCAGAACACAAGTATGCCCGGGGGGTAGTAAATAACTTGCAGCAGGCCAAGATCCGTTATAGTGAAGGGAATGTTGATTCTATTCCCGCAATCATGGAGTCAATGGATGAATTGACCATTTTTTATCCGCGCCATATTGAAAAGGAAGATAAACACTTTTTCCTGCCGGTAATGAAATACTTTTCTCCTGCTGAACAGGAAAAGATGGTGGCTGATTTTGCAGTTTTTGACCAGGCTTTGATCCATGACAAATACCAGCAGTTGATTAAGGAGTTGGAGCAGAACCGTAGCTGAAAAAGAGAGTATTGCGCTGCCAGGGGAATTTCTCTTGACAGCGCTTTTATTATTTGCTACTATATAGCCATATTGCTATATAGAAATATGGAGGCGGTATGCTAAAAGCGGCAGAGAAGGTCTTTAAAGCCCTGGCTGATAAAAATCGTCTGCGGATATTAAAAATGCTGCAGCGTAAGCCTATGTGTGTATGTGAGATCAGGGAGGTCCTTGGATTAGCACAGCCTACGGTGTCCAAGCACCTGAAGATCCTGAAAGATGCCGGAATAATTGAAGATTGGCAGGATGGCTTATGGACCAATTACCAGTTAAAACCGCAGAACATATATGCCAAGAAAATAGCTGCCAGTATGGAGGGTTGGTTAAATGAGGACGGCTGTATTACCCAGGATTTAACCGCGGCGAAAAAAGCCAGCCGCTTGAAATTATATTGCTGTAGAAAGAGGGAGAAATAAATGAACCCCGTTAGATCTTAGAAGCCAGTGAGCGGGATAAATTATCGGGGGAGTATTATAATTATTACAGATATTCAGAAATTCATTTTAGTAATAGGAGGTCTAACGGGGTGAAAAACAGGACCAAACTGCTGCTCATGGTAGCTGCATTTTTGTTGATCTACTATTTACCGGTAGAAAACAGCCGATTTGCCAATGCTGTGTTTGAAGCTTTAGCCTTGGTTAAATGGTATGCGCGCGAACATGTACTGCTTTGCCTGATACCGGCCTTTTTTATAGCTGGAGCGATATCGGTTTTTGTCAGCCAGGCGTCGGTTATGAAGTATCTCGGAGCCAAAGCTAATAAATGTCTTTCTTATGGGGTAGCTTCTGTTTCAGGGACCATTTTGGCGGTATGTTCCTGTACAGTATTACCACTTTTTGGGGGTATATATAAAAGGGGAGCCGGATTGGGGCCGGCCTGTGCCTTCCTCTATTCCGGGCCAGCTATAAATGTTTTGGCAATAATCCTGACTGCGCGTATCCTTGGCTGGCAGTTGGGGTTAGCTAGGGCTATCGGCGCAATAGCATTCAGCATTATTATTGGAGTATTGATGCATTTAATATTTATAAAAGAGGAAAAAGCACGCCAGGAAAATGGTGATTTTAATATGAGCGAGGTGAAAGAGACTCGTTCTTTAGGGCAGACCATTCTTTATTTTGCTGCAATGGTGGTTTTTCTTGTTTTTGCCAACTGGGGAAAACCTTTAGCTGGGGATCAAAGTATCTGGGCCTTAATCTATAATTATAAGTGGTGGATAGCTGGAACTTCCCTGGTTGTCTTGGCAGTTATTCTGGTTAAGTGGTTTAAAAAAGACGAATTAAAAGATTGGACCTCCGCTTCTTGGGGTTTTGCCTTGCAGATCCTTCCTTTATTATTAGGAGGTGTACTGGTTTCTGGTTTCCTTTTGGGTCGGGTCGGCCATGAAGGTATAATACCTTCACGTATTGTAGAGACGCTGGTAGGAGGAAACTCTCTCGGGGCTAATTTCTTTGCCTCGATCGTGGCAGCATTCATGTATTTTGCCACGCTTACTGAAGTTCCTATCTTACAAGGCCTTATTGGCTCAGGCATGGGACAGGGGCCTGCGTTAGCGTTGCTTTTAGCTGGCCCAGCCTTGAGCCTGCCGAGTATGCTGGTATTAAAAAGCTTAATGGGGGCCAAAAAGACAGTTATCTATGTAACTTTAGTGGTAATTATGGCTACGTTTAGCGGCATGGTTTTCGGCTGGCTGGTTAAATAAAAGGACGATATGACAATTTTCTTGATCATTGCAACAATAACTATAATTGCCTCTTTCTTTGCCGACCGTCAAAAGACCTTGGTCGGTATTAAAAAAGGGCTAAAGATGTTTATAAACCTGTTGCCAGCCCTGCTCAATATACTGGTCCTGGTGAGTATTGTTCTTTATCTTTTGCCAAAAGAAACCCTGGTCAAGTGGCTTGGCCATGATGTTGGGGGGATAGGTATAAGTGTCGCCGCTATTCTCGGATCAATTTCCCTAATACCTGGATTCATTGCTTTTCCTTTAGGAGGGATCTTGCTTAAAAGTGGGGTAAGTTACCAGGTCATCGCGGTTTTTATCACTACTTTAATGATGGTGGGAGTATTAACTTTACCCCTAGAAGCAAAATACTTCGGTATGCGGGTGGCTCTGCTGAGAAATGCCCTCAGCTTTATTGGGGCAGTGCTCATTGGTATAGTTATGGGGATCTTGATATGAAAAAATACATATTTTTTATATGTTTTATTGTTTTGATTATATTTTCGTATTTTTATCAGCTGTCCGCTGGCCAGGAAATAGGCCATAATTTCACGGTGTTCTTCACTGAAATGATCACCTTCTTGCCAGTAATGTTTATCCTGATCGGGCTTTTTGATGTCTGGTTCCCGAAAGAAAAAGTGGAGAAGCATATCGGCAAAGACACAGGCCTGAAAGGTACCTTATGGGTCATTCTGCTGGCTATGCTGCAGGCCGGACCGCTGTACGGAGCTTTCCCGGTGGCTTATCTGCTGTGGAAAAAAGGCAGCAGTATTAAAAATATCTTTATTTACCTGGGGGCTTTTTCTACTATCAAGATACCGCTGCTGGCTTTTGAGATCGGGTTCCTGGGGCTTAAATTCTCTTTGTTCCGGTCATTAATAACTTTGCCGGTCTTTATCTTGATAGCCTCACTGATGGAAACGCATCTTAAGAATAAGCAATTTGAAGTAAAACAACCATAAAGGAGATGAGCATAAAATGAAACTGGAAGTACTGGGCACAGGATGTCCGAAGTGCAAAAAATTAACCGAGCTTACGCAAGAAGCGGCAACAGAGTTAGGATTGTCATTTGAGATTGTGAAGGTGGACCAGATCAATGATATTATGAATTATGGCGTAATGATCACCCCGGCTTTGGCTATTGATGGCAGGGTGGTGGTGGCAGGCAAGATCCCATCTAAAGAAGAGATAAAAAAGTGGCTTTTAGAAAATAAGGCAAAATAGGAGCTGAAAATGAAGGATCAAAAAGATATTAAAAAGATAGTGCGGGACAGCTATGGTAGAATTGCAATAACTAATGGTTCATGCGGCTGTAGTTCTTCAGGGTCATGCTGCGGTAGTACGCTTTCCGCGGCTGAGGCCAGCCAGAAGCTAGGTTATTGTGCCGAAGACCTGGCAAGTATTCCTCAAGACGCTAATCTTGGTCTCGGTTGTGGCAATCCGACAGCATTTGCTTCTTTGCAGGAAGGAGAGATTGTTCTTGACCTTGGCTCTGGCGCGGGAATAGATTGTTTTATGGCAGCGCGCAAAGTAGGAGAAAAAGGCCAAGTCATAGGTATCGATATGACTCTGGAAATGATCAAAAAAGCGCGGAAGAATGCTGAAAAAGGGAATTATCGCAATGTAGAATTCAGATTAGGCGAGATCGAACAGTTGCCGGTCGAGGATAATTCAGTTGATGTGGTCATATCTAATTGTGTCATTAACCTTTCTCCGGATAAAAAGAAAGTATTCCAGGAAGTTTTTCGGGTATTGAAACCAGGCGGCCGGATCATGGTGTCGGACATGGTATTGCTTAAAGAACTGTCCGCTGACCTTAGAAGCTCCTTTGAAGCATATGTCGCCTGTATTGCCGGTGCAATATTTCAAGAGGAATATTTAAACTTGATCAAGGCCGCCGGGTTCACTGAAGTTAAAACAGTTGATGAACCTGCTTCGGCAGTAGAAAATGTAGTTGGCGCAGCCAGTGATTTGACTGATATAATTACCAGTATTCGCGTGTCGGCTAAAAAATGATGATAGGGAGAATAGCTTATGTCAGAATGTTGTAATGGAGGGAATAAAAGCCTGCTATATGCATGTTCAGGTTGTTCAGATGTTGGTGCGTGTTCCGATAAAACAGTCCGCAAACTCAGTAAAGACGGTTTTGGTAAAATGACCTGCTTGGCCGGAGTTGGTGCAAGAATTTCCGGTTTTGTTGAATCAGCCAAAGGAGCAGACGAAAATATTACTATTGATGGTTGTCTTGTTGCCTGCGCCAGGAAAACGCTTGAATGTATAGGAGTGAAACCGAAATCCTTTATTTTAACAGAGATGGGACTGATCAAGGGAAAAACAGCGGCAACAGAAGAAGTGGTCAAAAATATGAGCAATAAGATTATGGCTGAAAATAAGAACACTAGCTCCGGCAATTGCGCTCCCGGATCAGACTGTTGTTGTGGATAAATTCAAGGGAAAAGGAGAAACTGCTATGAAATTATTGAAATTACCAATAGTAATTATTGCCGTATTGATTATTGTGAGCATCTTTAGTATTAAAATAATGAAGCAGGCAGGAGCGGTTGATGCAAATAAAAATCCTGTGTCAACAAAAGAGGAAGTTAAAAAAGAACCGCTTACACAGCAAAAAAATACTATTAAAGTGACCTTTATTGAATTAGGATCAGTTAAATGTGTCCCTTGCAAGATGATGCAGCCGATCATGGATGACATTAAGAAAGAATACCAGGGACAGGTGGAAGTGGTATTCTATGATGTGTGGACTGCGGCAGGAAGGCCATATGGTGAAAAATACCAAATACGGGCTATCCCCACGCAGGTTTTCCTGGACAAGGATGGTAAGGAATATTCCCGGCATGTCGGCTTTTTCCCTAAAGAGGAATTGGTGAAAATACTGAAACAGCAAGGAGTGAAATAATGCTAGTTAGCCTTTTTTCCTGGCTCAGTAGTGCTCTTTATGCTAATCCGTTCATCGCCATAACTGCTTCTTTTATTTGGGGGGTACTAAGCATTATTTTGAGCCCATGTCATCTGGCCAGTATTCCCTTAATCATTGGCTTTATTGATGAACAGGGATGCATTTCGACGAAAAGGGCTTTCCTGCTCTCTACTTTGTTTTCATTTGGTATCCTTATTACGATTGCCCTTATTGGCATCATTACCGGAATGCTTGGCAGGATTATGGGTGATATTGGGGCTTGGGGTAATTATTTTGTAGCGATAATATTCTTGGTGGTCGGCTTGCACCTGCTGGGCGTTATCCCCTTGCCTTTTTTAGGGAAATCTGGCCAGCCGGCCTTCCAAAAAAAAGGATTATGGGCCGCATTCATACTTGGATTGATCTTTGGTATCGCTCTTGGCCCGTGTACCTTCGCTTATATGGCTCCAATGCTGGGAGTAGCATTTACCGTAGGAGCTAGTAACCTGCTATTAGCAACGATCCTGGTCCTGGCTTACGCGCTCGGGCATATCTCGGTGATCGTACTGGCTGGCACCTTCACTGAGGTAGTACAGGGATATCTTAATTGGACTGAAAGATCAAAGGGTGCCGTCATAGTTAAGAAAGTCTGCGGTATTTTGGTCCTATTAGGGGGCGTTTACCTGATATATACGGCTAAGCAGGGATAAAGTGAACTGTAAGAAATTATTAAAGGAGGCATAACATGGCTAATGAGACACCCTGGTATTTGAAACAATCACCACTGGGAGCAGCGTATCAGCATTTTTCGAATGCGGCAAAAGAGGGGACAGTTTTAGACGCGAAAACTAAAGAACTGATCAGGTTGGCAGTCGCTTCAGTATTCAGGTGCCCGCATTGCACGGAACACCATGTCAAGGATGCCTTGGCGGCAGGCGCTACCAAACAAGAGGTGGCGGAAGCTATCCTCCTTTCATCTTTACAGGCTGCCGGGACCCAGCTTAATTGGAATAAAGAATTGTTTGAGAAATACTTAGTAGAAAAATAAGCTTGATTAAATATTTTGGAATATCCAGGAGGAAAAAAATGGCTAAGATACCGATATTATTTGTTTGCGTCCATAATTCGGCCAGGAGCCAGATGGCCGAAGCTTTTATGAATAAACTGGCCAATGATAAATTTATCGCTGAAAGCGCGGGCTTGGAACCAGGAGTATTAAATCCTCTGGTTATTGAAGTGATGAAAGAGATCGGGATTGATATCTCCCAAAACCAGACTAAAAGTGTGATGGATTTTTTTAAACAAGGGAAATTGTATCGTTATGTCATTACCGTGTGTGATGAAGGGGCTGCTCAAAAATGCCCTCTTTTCCCTGGAGTAAACAAGACTATTCATTGGAGTTTTGCCGATCCAGCCGGTTTTACCGGATCCTGGGAGGAAAAACTGCAAAAAACCAGGGAAGTACGCGACCAGATCAAGGCTAAAATAGAAACTTTTATTAAGGAGATATCTGCTCATGACTGATACTAGCGGTGTAGCAAAGCTCCCGTATTTTGAGAGATATCTTTCACTCTGGGTTATATTTTGTATCATCGTTGGCGTAATCATCGGGAAAATATTTCCAGCCGGTGTGGATTTATTAAGCAGGATGGAAATAGCCCGGGTGAATATCCCGGTGGCGATACTGATCTGGCTGATGATCTATCCCATGATGGTGCAGATCGATTTTTCCAGTATTGTCAGGGTTGGAAAAAAGCCAAAAGGATTAGCCGTGACTTTATTGGTGAACTGGCTGATCAAGCCATTTACCATGGCTATCTTTGCCGTGATCTTTTTAAAGTATGTATTTGCTGCTTTCATTGAGCCGGCTTTGGCTAAAGAGTATATTGCTGGCGCGATCCTCTTAGGAGCTGCGCCATGTACAGCTATGGTATTTGTCTGGAGTTATTTAACCAAGGGGGACCCGGCCCATACTCTGGTGCAAGTAGCGGTCAACGACTTGGTGATCTTAGTGGCTTTTGTCCCGATTGTTAAGTTCCTGCTGGGTGTGAATCAGATAACCGTGCCGTATGATACCCTGATATATTCGACGGTTCTTTTTGTCGTTGTTCCTCTAACCGGGGGGTATCTTTCCAGGATATATTTGCTGCAGAGAAAAGGAAAAGCCTGGTTTGAAAATGCATTCTTGAAAGCTCTTAAACCGGTTACGATCATGGGTTTATTATTGACATTAATCATTCTTTTTGCTTTCCAAGGCAACATTATACTCGGGAATCCTTTTCATATCCTTCTGATAGCTGTACCCCTAACTATACAAACCTATTTCATTTTTTTTATAGGTTACTGGTGGGCAAGAAAATGGAATTTGACCCATTATATAGCTTCGCCGGCTGCGTTGATCGGAGCGAGTAATTTTTTTGAATTATCAGTAGCTGTGGCAATTTCACTTTTTGGTTTAAAGAGCGGAGCTGCACTGGCGACTGTAGTAGGCGTGCTCACTGAAGTGCCGATCATGTTAAGTTTGGTTAAATTTTCCAATAAAACCCGCCATTGGTTTGACCAGGCGGAAAAGCAGTAAAAAGTGTTTTTTACTTGAAATTTGCCTGTTTTTGAGCTATATATAATAGGACTCTCGGGGGGAGTCCTTTTTTATCTGCCCAAAGCTAAAGATGCATTGCGTTCCCCTTAAGGTGAACTTTGGCGGATAATCCGCCAGCTTGCGACGGGTAGTTGACACAGAATTTATCTGTGCCCGCTCCATTTTATATTAGATATAGGAGAAATATGTATGGCCAGTGCCTATGTGAAAGAAAACGATGAAGTAAGATACCATCTGCATGATGATGGAACCTTTGAAATAAATAATTACAATCTGGCTCGTCCTTTTGCCAGCTTTTTCCCGGGCATTGCCGGCCTTAAAGGAATCCCCATGTGGTTATTTTACGTCAACCGGGGGCAAAGCATTGCTTCCTTTGGCCTGAAGGGGAAGAACTACTCTATCATGGAGTTCCAGCCAGCTAACCGCGCCTACGGCTTAACCCCAAACATCGGATTCCGCACTTTTATTAAAGTGAAACAGCAGGACCAGATCCTTTTTTATGAACCTTTCCAGAATAATAATGCTAATAATGCTTTTAAAACCAGTCAAAAAATGCTGGTTCGCCAGGCTGAGCTGGAATTAGAAGAAACTAATGAAACCCTGGGCTTGAAGATCATTGTCAGGTATTTTACCCTGCCGCAGGAACCTATCGCTGCTCTGGTGCGTATCGTCGAGGTAGTAAATGTAGGCAATAATGAGCAAGAGCTGGAAATAATTGATGGCTTGCCAAAAATAATTCCTTATTGGACGAGTAATGATGTGCTGAAATATATGAGCCATACTGCCCAGGCCTGGGCCAAAGTGACGAATTTTGAAAAGACCGGACTGCCGTTTTACCAGCTAAAAGTTGAGATCAGCGATAAACCGGAAGTGCAGGCGCTGAAAGAAGGTAATTTCTATTTCGCCTTGGAGAATATTAACGGGGAGTTGCACCAGGCACAGATGATCATTGACCCGGAATTGATCTTTGGCGAGGTCACTGACTATAATTATCCGGCAGCATTTATCAAGCAGCATGATTTTATCCTGCCGGTGAAGCAGTTCGGGGATAATAAATATCCCTCGGCGATGAGCCTGATCAAATGGACGCTCCCCGGCGGGCAAAGCCGTGCCCTGTATTCCCTGGTCGGGCATGTGGATAGCGAAGAACAACTGAATAGTCATTTTGAAAAAGCGAAGAATGTTGACTATTTTAAAAATAAACGCACAGAGAATCAGCAGATCATCCAAAACATATCCGACCCGATCCAGACCCAATCCAGCCGCCGGGAATTTAACTTATATTGCCGGCAAACCTACCTGGACAATGTTTTGCGCGGGGGCATGCCTATTAACCTGCCGGTCGGCGAAGGTACTATCCCGTTTTTTGTTTATGCCCGCAAGCACGGCGATCTGGAGCGCGACTATAATAATTACTTGATCTCGCCGACTTATTACTCCCAGGGTGACGGTAATTTCCGCGATATTAACCAGAACAAACGCAGTGATATTTTCTTTGATCCTAAAACCGGCGATACGAATATCCTGACCTTCTATAACCTGGTCCAGCTAGATGGCTATAATCCGCTGCTGGTCAAAGGGACTTATTTTATCTTCAAAGCAGGGGCAGCGGAGAATAAAAAAGTGTTGGCCAGGATTACTGATAAGAAAGGCCAGGAGCTGTTGACCAGGTTTTTTGAAAAGCAATTCGAACCTGGCAGTTTGCTCCTGTTCATCGAACGCAACAAAATCAGCTTAAAGGTAGCAGAAGAGCAGTTGCTGCGGGAGATCTTTGGCCGGTCCCAGCGTATCAAGGAAGCAGAACACGGCGAAGGTTTTTGGACTGACCATTGGACCTATAATTTGGATTTATTGGAAACATATCTGGCTGTTTATCCTGAAAAGGAACGGGAAATACTGCTGGAGAAAAAAGAGTTTACTTTTTATGATAATGCCCATATAGTTTTACCGCGGCATGAAAAATATGTAGATGCCAATGGTTTAATACGCCAATTTGGCTCGGTCATAATCAGTCCGGAGAAAGTGGCGGTGCTTAAGGAACGGGCCGGCAATGCGCACCTGGTCAGGGACAAGAAAGGTTGGGGCAAGATTTATCAGACCACCCTGCTGGTAAAAATGACCTGCCTGCTTTTAAATAAATTAGCCACCCTGGATCCAGATGGCATTGGTATTGAAATGGAAGCTGATAAACCTAGCTGGTATGATGCCCTGAACGGACTGCCGGGAGTATTTGGCTCTGCTGTGCCGGAAACCTTTGAATTAAAAAGAATGGTGCAGTTCTTGCGCGA